>NZ_CP076653.1:4615000-4947743 GCF_018966865.1 Bacillus sp. NP247
AAACGCGGAAATTCTCGGCAACTTTATATGGGCTATAATGTGGCAGCATAACACCACCAGAACCAACTCTAATACGATCAGTTTTCGCGGCAATATGTGAAATGAGTATTTCTGGACTTGAACCAGCTAAGCTAACTGAATTATGGTGCTCGGATACCCAAAAACGTGTGAATCCGAGTTTTTCAACTTCTTGTGCAAGCGTAACTGTATGTGAAAAAGCTTGGGCTGCTGTGCTACCATCTGAAATAGGTGATTGGTCTAATACACTTAATTTGATCATAGAATATACCTCTCAATCTTAATGTACATCCTATTATATATTTACTTATGAAAAATGCGTAATGAAATGCTCACACAAAAAAGCGGATAGTTTTATATCCGCTTTTAACGAGAAAACCCTCGTTCATAATGATTCATTTCGACTAAGTTTAAAATATATTCGTAGTTATCAATTTCACGTTTCATCTGTTCACGTTCTTTTTCAGATAGTTTCATACTACTAAGTTTGTTGCATAGGTGTTGTTTCTTTAATTCCAAATGCTTTTTTGTAGCGTGGTAATCATAAGTATGTTGTTTCATTTTTAACCACTCCTTCTTTACAGTTGCTATATTATACGAAGCGTGAAGAGGAGTGAGAGTGATACCTTATGTACTTTTAATGAATATTCCAATTGCTATGGTGTTATGTTTAAGGGGATTTATGAATAAAATGCACTAAACCACTAATGCACATTTTATGAAGTAAGGGGTGGAATTGTGCAGAAAGATATTATGTATAACACTGAGATGGATGAAACGTTACAAGTTATAAATAATGGATTAAAGAAGACGACACGTCCGAAACAAATTATTGTAGTAGGGGCAGGCATGGCTGGATTAGTTTCGGCATCTTTATTAAAGGCTGCAGGACATGAAGTGAAGATTTTTGAAGCAAACAATCGTGTAGGTGGCCGCATAGAGACAGTTAGAATGGAGGATACCGGATTATATTTAGATGTTGGAGCGATGAGAATTCCATATTCGCACACATTAACGATGGCATATATAAGAAAGTTTGGACTACAGGTGAGCCCTTTTATTAATAGGAATGAGACAGATATCATCTACGTAAATGGTCGGAAAACGACATTAAAACAATACGAAAAAGATCCAACTATTTTAAGATATCCTGTGGAAATGAACGAAGTTGGGAAAACGTCTGAGGAACTATTATTGTTAGCGGTACAGCCCATTATAAATTTTATAAAAAAGAACCCAGATAAAAATTGGGATGTTGTAGTAAAGGATTTTGGAAGATACTCTACAGGACAATTTTTAAAGTACCACCCTTATCAATATAATACTTATTTTTCACCAGTAACGATTGAGATGATTGGTGTTCTATTAGATTTAGAAGGTTTTTTAGAAAGGTCATTCGTTGAGACGTTACGTTTTTTATACATTATGCAAGAGGAGAGCGGATTTTGTGAAATAATAGGTGGAAACGATAGATTACCAAAGTCTTTTTTACCGCAATTAGAAAAAAATATTATTTATAATCAAAAATTAATGAAGCTACATCAACACGATAACGGTGTGACGGCTTTCTACCGAAACGAGGAAACTTTTGAATATAGTAGTATTACAGGGGATTTAGTTATTGTTACAATTCCGTTTTCGACAATGCGTTTTGTGGAAGTAGATCCATTTGATTCTATATCTCATGAAAAGTGGAAAGCAATTCGTGAATTGCATTATATGCCTGCGACGAAAATAGGCATTCAATTTAAAAGTCGATTTTGGGAAGAACAAGGGCAATTAGGTGGCAGAATTATAACAGATTTGCCAATTCGTTACGCCTATTATCCAAGCCATGGAATTGGAGAGAAAGGACCTGCTATGATGTTAGGAAGCTATACATGGTCTTATGATGCGTTGTTATGGGATGGGTTATCAAAGGGTGATCGTATTTATTACACATTGCACAACTTAGCAACGATATTAGGTGGTCAAGTATATGATGAGTTCATGTCTGGAATATCAAAAAGTTGGACATTGGATCCATATGCGCTTGGAGGATTTGCCCTTTTTCAAGCTGGTCAAGAATCTGAGCTACAACCAGTGATTGTAAAGCCAGAGGGGAAAGTATTCTTTGCTGGAGATCATACAACGTTATATCACGGATGGATTCAAGGGGCGATTGAGTCTGGAGTTCGTGTAGCGATAGAAGTGGATGAATAAAATGTTTAAAATTCAGAAATTTCTTTACTGTATAACTTGAGATGGATATTATTATATATAAAAGAATTATAGGGAGTGTTTACAGTGAATCCGTTATTATTCGATTTTTCTTCTGAATTTTATACTGACAGGCTTTTTATTCGAATGCCGAAACCAGGCGATGGTAAAGTTGTATATGACGCAATTCAAGCTTCAATACAAGAATTAAAACCTTGGATGGTTTTTGCACAAAAAGAGCAAACAGAGGAAGAAATAGAAGAGAGTATAAGAAAATCGCATATTCAATTTTTACAAAGAGAAGATTTGAGATTGCTAGTATTCTCGAAAGAAACAGGTGAATTTATTGCTTCTAGCGGATTACATCGTATTAATTGGGATATACCTCAATTTGAAATCGGGTATTGGATTGATTCGAGATTTAGTGGAAAAGGCTATATGGTAGAGGCTGTGAAAGGTATAACGGATTATGCTTTTTCTGAACTGAAAGCAAACCGCGTAGAAATTCGTTGTGATTCTCTAAATAAGAAGAGTAGAGCGATACCTGAGAAATTAGGTTTTAAATTAGAGGGGATTTTAGAAAGTGCGAGTGCTGCGGTAGATGGAAATGGATTAAGGGATATGTGTGTATTTGCAATGACGAGAAATACATATGAAAAAGAAGAGCTGTAAAGAAACAGCTCTTCTTCTTTATATTATGGTACAGGATGTCCATTAGAGCTTTCAAAAATTGTAAACCATTGTTGACGATCTAAGTTAACTTTTGTAGCAAGAGCGGCCGTTTTTACACGATCTAATTTACCAGAGCCAACGATTGGCATCATTTTAGCTGGATGAGCAAGTAACCATGCATACATAACAGTATCGATGCTATCAACACCTAGCTCAGTAGCAACTTTTTGCAGTGTTTCACGTACACGTACAGCACGTTCAGTTTGACCGGTAAAGATGTCACCACCAGCAAGAGGTGACCAAATCATTGGATTGATTCGTTTTTCTTGGCATAAATCAATTGTACCTTTTTCAAAATGCTCGAGCTGCATCGCAGATACTTCAATTTGATTTGTGATGAGTGGGAAATCCAAATATGAACTCAACATATTAAATTGTGAAGGGATAAAGTTAGAGACACCGAAGTGACGTACTTTTCCTTCGTGCTTTAAGCGTGAAAAAGCTTCTGCCACTTCATTTGGATCCATAAATGGATCAGGACGATGGATGAGTAATACATCAATATAATCTGTATGTAAGTTTTGTAATGAATCCTCCGCGCTCTTTATGATATGTTCAGCACTCGTATTGTAGTGAGCAACATATCGCTCTGGAAATTTCGGTGATGGGGGAGCGATTCCACATTTTGTGACAATTTGCATGTTTTCGCGTAAGGAAGGCTTGAGTTGTAGTGCTTCTCCAAACAATCCTTCACACTTATATCCACCATAAATATCAGCGTGATCGAAAGTAGTTATCCCCATATCCATACAAGATTCAATAAAAGAAAGTAAGTCTTGTTTCGTCATATTCCATTCTGCTAAACGCCAAAATCCTTGAATAATACGAGAAAATTCCAGTGTTTCGGCCATTTGAACTCGTTCCATTTTAAGTACCTCCTTGATGAATGATAATATTTTGAAAAGGCTTTCTTGCTACATACTATTATATAGTTACCCGGTTATACATACAATAAATATGTTTTGCTACAAAAACGATTTTCTCTATATGCTATAATGTAGAAACATAGAGCTATAAGGAGATGTAAGAGATGATTCCAGTAACAATATTAACTGGTTTTCTTGGATCAGGGAAAACGACTTTATTAAATCGTATTTTATCAGAAAATCACGGTAAGAAATTAGCGGTGATTGTAAATGAAATAGGACAAATTGGTATCGATAATCAATTGATTATGAATGTTGAAGAAGAAATTATGGAAATGACAAATGGCTGTTTATGCTGTACTGTGCGTGAAGATTTACTTGTTGCTTTAAAACAATTACTGGATGTGAAAGCAGAAGGGGAAATGGAATTTGATGGATTAGTAATTGAAACAACAGGTCTTGCAAATCCAGGTCCGATTATTCAAACTTTCTTTTTAGATCCAGTTATTCAATCTGCATACCAAATTAACGGTGTTGTAACAGTTGTAGATAGCTATCATATACATAAACATTTTGAAAAGGGACTAGAAGCAAAAGAACAAATTGCCTTTGCTGATGTTGTGTTAGTAAATAAATTAGATTTAATTGAAGAAAATGAGAAAGAAAGTCTCGTACATGAACTGCAAGGAATTAATCCAACTGCAAAATTAATCGAGACGACTAACTGTGAGGTAGATATACCATCGTTACTACAAATTCAAACGTTTAAAACGAAAGATACGTTACAAATTTACCCTCATAAAGAACATAACCATTTAGAAGGTGTAAAATCGTTTGTACTACGTGAAGAGCGTCCGTTAGATTTACAAAAACTGAATGAGTGGATGTCAGCTGTCGTGCAAGAGCTAGGGGAGTATTTATATCGTTACAAAGGGATATTATCTATTGACGGAGTAGATAAAAGAATTGTTTTCCAAGGTGTACATACATTGTTTGCTGCTTCGTACGATAGAGAGTGGCAAGAGGGCGAAGAGCGAGTAAGTGAAGTAGTGTTCATCGGAAAAGATATTAATAAAGAATGGTTCCAAGAACATTTCGGGGAGTGTGTGAAATAAGTCTGCGTATATTGCAGGCTTTTTTTTGGTTTTTTTGTTTACTAAAATTGGAATTTGTATTAAAATAACCTGAAAATACTAAACATTTAGTATTTTGTTAGGGGTAGGGGGAGAAAAGGTGCGTTTAATGATTCTTGGATTGCTTACTAAAAGGGAGTCGCTATCTGGTTATGAAATACAGCAGGCGCTAAATATGGTGCAAAGTAAAAAATGGGCGGAAGTTTTCCCAGCTTCTATTTATCACGCATTAAAAAAATTGGAAAATGAAAATTTCATTCAAGTTAAAGCAATTGAAATGACCGGAAAACGGTCGAAAACGATATATTGTATTACAGAAAAGGGAAGTCAAGAATTTAAAAGGTTATTAAAGGAGTCGTTTCAAAAAACTTCAGTTATGTTTCCGAAACATCTATATACAGCGTTAACATTTCTGTCAGAAGAAGAGAGTATGAGAGAGGAGGTTTTAGAAGCTCTAGAAGAGCAGAAAAGTGAAATACGATCTACTTATGAAGAGATGAGGGAAGGAGAAAGACTAAAAGATAACGCGCCAGCGTATGTGAAACTAATTTTCGAAAATATGTATGAACAATGTGAGATGCAACTTCGATTTATTCATAGGTTAGAGAAACTATTAAAAAACTAAAAATGTGGTGGGAAGAATATGAAAATCGATCATCTTGTTATAAATATAAATAAAGAAATACAAGAAAATAAGGAAACGATTAAAAATGTACATTCTATCGGGCTTCCATATGTTCCGAAATGGGGAAAGGGAACGAAAGGGTTTAAAGTATCTAACATATGGATTGGAAAAGAATATTTAGAATTAGTAAGAGTAAAAACAAAAGATGGGGGTGGTTGGGTACAAGAGTGGGTTCAGAAATATTGTGATGGCCATAGGGGACTCATCGGACTGGCAATTGATGTTGAAAATATAGATAAAGTGTATGGGAAAATGATAGAAGGTGGAATTGAAATTACAAAACCAGAACCATTACACTACAAGTGGTTTTTTAATTTATTTAAGAAAACTATGCCGTGGAAAAATGCATACATACAGCCGATGAAGGGGATGCCGTTTCAATTCTTTCTACAACAAATGGACGATCAAAAGAGCAGAGAATATATGGAGAAATATATGTATCCAAATAGTTTGGAACAGGGAATTACAGGGATAAATACGGTGAAATTATATGGAGAAATAACAAATGAAGATAGAGACATTATTAGTTGTCTATTTTCAGATGTTACAAATGAGGAAGAAGAAATAGTAATACGTTTAAGCAATCAAATGATTCATCTAATTCAATCGAATGAGCATTTTACGGAGATAATACTAGATTGCAAAAGCGAAGCACATAGGAAGAAAAAATTAAATATAGAAAATGTGACATTAATAAATAAATAATAAAAAGCCTGTTTTCACAGGCTTGTATTTTCATCTATTAGTAATTCCATTACAACACCTACAACTGGGCCTTCGTCATCAATATCACCATTTAAACGGAAGCCAAATGATTCATATAGTCCCATTGCGAGTTTGTTGTCAGGATGTAAACTTAAATAAATTATTTTACATTCAAATTTTTCTTGTAAGAATTGAATGAGTATGCGAAGGAAACGTTTTGCGTATCCTTTTCCTTGATATTGTTGATCAATCATAAAGCGATCTAACCAGACACTTTTACGTTTTTCCCAATACCATCCATACATTGCATACCCTACAAGTGTTTCTCCATCATATAAACCTACTGACGTTCCGTTTCCTTCAAATAATGATTCTGCTAAAGAAAACGCATTGCTTTCAATAAATTGCTGCTGGTCTTTTGCGACGTGTAAAGCAGCTACTGAACGCCAATTTTTTGCTGTTACTTCACTAATGTGAAGAGTCATAATTCCAACTCACCTTCTAGATTAATATAGCTTAAAAGCTAATATGGATAATTTTACTTGTTATTTTGTTCAAGTCAAGTGAGAACAAACAAAAAAGAAGCTGAATGGCATATTCAGCTTCTTATAAAGTGAAACTTTAATCAGTGGGGGTTTGTTCATCCCCCCGCTGATTATCAGCCCGCACCAATCGGGTGTTTACTGCCCGTTAATACGGGATAAAAAGTTGATTAGTTAGTAGCTTCTTTCAATGTATTCACGTTTTCTTCCATTAATGTGAAATAATCTTTATTGTTCTTAGCATCATCCTCAGAAATAGTAGCAAGGTGATTTAAGCGTAAAATTTTTGTACCTGTTTCTTTTTGAATAACTGACGCTACTTTTGGAGTAGAGAATGTCTCAAATAAAATATATTTTAAACCGTGTTCTTTTACTGTTTTTGTAATGTCAGCAAGCTGTTTTTGAGATGGTTCATCAGACGCTGAAATTCCAGCGATTGGAATTTGTTTTAGACCGTAGCGTTGTTCCCAGTAGCCATAAGCTGCATGTGAAACTAATATTTCTTTTGTTTTTGCATTTGCAACAACAGCTTTAAATTGATCGTCTAAATCAGTGAATTTTGTTTGTAGTGCTGCGAAGTTTTTTTCGAACTCATTTTTATGTTCAGGTTGTAATTCTACAAGTGCATTTTTAATTTTTTCTGCTTGTTTCATCGCCAGAGTAGGATCTATCCAAACGTGTGGGTCTTTATCATGGTGATGTTCATCTTCTTTATGACCGTCTCCATGATCGTGCTGCTCTTCTTCAGATGAAGCACGAAGTTCGATATCTTTAGATGCATTTACAACTTTTACGTTTTCTTTTTTTAATGATTTTTCCATTTTTTCGGCAAATGGTTCTAATTCTGCACCATTATAAACGAATAAATCGGCTTTTGCGATTTGTACAGTCTGTTTTTGACTTGGTTCAAATGTATGAGAATCCGCACCAGGTGGGTAAATTGCTTCTACATTTACATAATCACCACCAATTTTTTTTGCGAAATCAGCAAGTGGGAAAATGGTTGTATAAACAGTTAGTTTTCCATCTTTCTTGGCAGTATCTTCTTTTTTATTTGAGCAGCCAGTAAAAATTAAAGTGAAAATAAGTAAGAATGAAAATATAGTCAATCTTTTAGGCATGAAGTTCTCCTCTTTTCTTTTTTTACGGATATATCTTCCCCAATTATAGAAGAAAAATATCATTTCAATGCAAAACGGAATAATTACGTTTTAGCTCGCGAACCTAGTATAATACATCTTTATGAAAGTTGCAATAAATAATAATCATTACGATTTGATTTTGTAATAAATCTGTCAAAAAGAAAGGTATTAATTTTTATGATTGGTGCATATGTGACAATGTTACTTTCATATATTGGGAGGGAGCAGAAAAAAGGGGATGAGCGCTTGGGTTACATTATGGAGGCTATCTTTTTAATACTTGCGGTTGTTTTGCCGTTATCTTTTGTTTTAATTTTTTTAAGAAAACTAATAAGTAATTTAGGGGATGCTACAACAATTACGAAATTGCCAGCTGAAGAAAAAGAAAAGAAAAAAGAGTAAGTAAAGCACTATGCATACGCATAGTGCTTTACTTATGGTAAAATGGGAGAACGGAAACTCCTGTTAGCGACGATTAGCTATAGGAGAGAATAGTAAATAAAGAGGTATACACATATATGAATAAGCGAACAGCGTTAGTACTTGGCGCAAGTGGGTTAGTTGGACAAGAAATAACGCGACTATTACTTGACTCAGATTACTACGATTCGGTTACTATTTTTGTAAGGGAACCATTACAATTACAGCATGAGAAATTGCAACAGAAACAGGTGGATTTTTCAGTATTAGAGGAATATAAAGAATTTTTTGCAGTAGATGATGTTTTTAGTTGTTTAGGAACAACGATAAAAAAAGCGAAGTCGAAGGCGAATTTTAAAAAAGTCGATTATGAATATACATTGCGAGCTGCCTGCTTAGCTGAAAAACAAGGCGTGCAAAATTTTCTTGTTATTTCATCAATGGGAGCAAAACCTAAATCATTTTTCTTTTACTCGCAAGTGAAGGGAAGAATGGAAGAGGAACTGAAAAAGCTAGTTATTGGTGGCATACATATTTTCAGGCCGTCATTATTAGTTGGAAATCGAAAAGAATATCGTTTTGGGGAAAGAATGGCTGAGAAATTATCTCGTATTCTTCCGTTTATATTTAAAGGGGCTTTTAAAAAGTATAAACCAATTTCAGCTAAAGATGTGGCGAAAGGAATGTATATAATAGCGCTGCGTGAAGAATCTGGTATTCATATTTATAGTTCAAACGATATTATAGAGATAAAATAAGTAAAACCGAGAAGAATAACTTCTCGGTTTTATTTATTAGTTTTAATTTTTCCGGGTGCTCGCCCGTATTGATATGGTTCTTTTAATTCAAAGCCAAGTTCATTGGCGGCTATTCTTGGGAAATATGGATTACGAAGTAACTCGCGTCCGATAAAAATTAAATCTGCTTCGCTATTATTTAAAATTTGCTCCGCTTGTAATCCAGTCGTAATTAATCCAACTGCACCTGTTGCAATGTTAGCATTCTCTTTAATGTGTTTGGCATATTGTACTTGATAACCTGGATATACATCAATATGAGCTGGGACAACTGCACCAGAACTACAATCGATTAAATCTACCCCCTGTTCTTTCATCCATTCTGTATACTGAACGTAATCTTGAACCGTTAACCCGTCAGGATGATAATCGTTTGCTGAAATACGAACAAATAACGGTCCGTCCCAAACTTCATTTATAGATTCGATGATTTCACGTAAGAAACGATAGCGATTTTCGGGCGAGCCTCCATATTCATCAGTTCGCTTATTGGAAAGTGGAGAAAGAAATTCATTAATAAGATAACCGTGTGCACCGTGTAATTCAATAACGTCAAAGCCAGCCTCTTTAGAGCGTAAAGCAGCTCTTTGAAAAGCTAAAACAGTTTCTTTAATTTGCTGTTTACTCATTTCTACTGGTATTTTCATTTTATCGTTAAATGGAATTGCTGAAGGAGCGAAAGCATCCGTTTCTAATTCAGCCTTTCTTCCGGCATGTGCGAGTTGAATGGCAGCTTTTGCACCGTTATCATGTATAAAAGTTGTCGTTTTATGTAAGCCTTCAATTAGGCTATCATCCCAAATGCCTAAGTCTTTGTTAGAAATTCGTCCTTCAGGTAATACAGCTGTTGCTTCAATCATAACTAAACCTACTTGACCGGCAGCCCTGGTTCCATAGTGGACGAGATGAAAATTAGTTACTTGGCCATCCTCATTTTCTGATGAATACATGCACATAGGCGACATAACGATACGGTTTGTTAGTGTAATATCCTTAATTGTATAGGGTGAAAAAAGTTTGGAATGCATCAAATATCCTCCTTGATTGAATTTTCTTACATTGTATCATTCTCTTTTTTGTTTCTCTAATAAAACGCTTATACGAAAAATTTTGTCTATTCATGTTACAATAACTAATATGAAATGAATTGGAGGATGACATATGTACCAGGCTTATTATGAAAGTGAATTAGGTTTGCTGGAAATTACAGCGAACGAAAAAGGAATTACGTCTGTTATATTTGTTGATGAGCGACAAGAAGAAAATACAAATGAAATGATAGATCAATGTATAAATGAGTTGGATGAATATTTTAAAGGCAAAAGAAAAGAGTTTACTGTACCACTATCTGCGGAGGGAACGTCATTTCAAAAAAATGTATGGGATGCACTTTATACTATTCCTTATGGCGTTAGTGCTTCATATTTAGATATTGCGGAGAAGGTTGGAAATACGAAAGCTGTACGAGCAATAGGAGGAGCAAATAGCCGGAATCCAATTTCAATTATCGTTCCATGTCATCGTGTGATTGGAAAGAGTGGAAAGCTTGTTGGGTATGCGGGTGGTTTATGGAGGAAAGAGTGGTTATTGAAGCATGAAGGTATTATAAAATGAAGTATGGATGGAAAGAGGGATCGTTTTGAAATGTATAAATTGTGGGCGACCTTGTATTAATGATCAGCTGAATTGTGCAAATTGTCAACGAAACTTGCATAATGAACAAGGTGAAGAAAGCTCGCTAATAGACAAAGAATTAGAAGTATATGTAGGGAGACAATATCCATATTACAAAAGAAAATGGGAGCTTGAGAATAAGCGAATTGCTAGGTGGAGCTGGAATGGTTTGGCTGCTATTTTTAATGTAGGTTGGCTTGGATATCGTAAGTATTACTTACCTGCTGCTTTATTTATACTGTTATTAGTAGCATGTGATGCATTTTCTTATTATATGGGATTCAACGTAGCATTGCCAATCATTAATATGGTACCTCTCACGTTTTTATTACTCATTTTCATTCTATTTGGGATGGGGATTTTTGCGAATGGAATATATTATCAATTTGCAGAAAGGCGTATATATCGAATAAAAGCACGGGGAATTAAAGATGAATCGGTTGAAAATTATCTCATCCGTGATAGTGGTAGAACGAGTAAAATGGGAGCAACAATCGTTACTATTTTAGCAGTTGCTAGTATTTTTTTCAGTCATTTCTTTTTTCCGACTGATCGAGATATTATACAAAAAGTACGCACAAGTTCGCTTTATGAATATCCTTTCTTTTCGATTGGTGAATCGTTTGAAAGCTATTTTCAAAATTCAGGGTGGATATATTATCGTGGTTCGGAAGGTATGGAATTAGTAGAATTTCAAGGATACAGCCCAGGGATGCCAAGACAAAAAGTTACAATTCAATTTATTGTTGATTATAAATTGAGTGAAATTGAGCCATACTCCCTTACGATTAATGGTGAATCTAAAAATGAAGAAGAGTTTTTGAAGATAATGGAGGAAATATTTAAAGTTCAAAATCCATTTGATATAGAGGATGGCTTACAAGTAAATGCTATTCAACAAAGCGGAGGGAAAGCAATTTTTGACCGCTTTTTTTCTTTTTATAAAAATAAATATTTAAAATAATCAGAATCTTTTGTATAATAAAATATATTATACAAGTTTTAACTTATACATATAGATTGGGGGAAGGAAGAATGAAGAGAAAGGCAACAACAATTGCTGCACTTGCGTTATCGACTAGTGTACTGGTTGCGGGATGTGGGAATGGGGAGAAGGCTTCGACAACGAAGAAAGAATCAAGTAAGGGAATGGCAGATAAACAAGTTTTAAATTTGCTAGAAACAGCTGAAATTCCTTCAATGGATACATCTAAATCAACAGATTCTGTATCTTTCCGTGTATTTGTAAATGCAATGGAAGGATTATATCGTCTAGATAAAGATAATAAACCAACTCCAGGTATGGCCAAAGATGTGAAGATTAGTGAAGATAAAAAGACATATACGTTTGAATTACGTGATGCAAAATGGTCAAATGGTGATTCAGTTCGAGCGCAAGATTTTGTATATGCATGGCAACGTACATTAGATAAAGCAACAGCAGCAGAATATGCATTTATTTTGTTTGATGTGAAAAATGCACAGAAAGTAAATAAAGGAGAATTACCGTCGGATCAATTAGGTGTTAAAGCGAAGGATGATAAAACGTTGGTAGTAGAATTAGAGCAACCAGCACCTTATTTCCTTGAGCTTACTTCGTTCCCTACATTCTTCCCATTAAATGAAAATTATGTAAAAAAACAAGGGGATAAATACGGATTAGAAGCAGATAAATTATTGTACAATGGACCATTTACAATGAGTGAATGGAAACATGAACAAAGTTACCAGTTAAAGAAAAACCCAAATTATTGGGATAAAGATGCTGTGAAATTACAAGAAATTAATGTGGGTATCGTAAAAGAGACAAGTACTGGGGTAAATTTATATGATAGTGATCAAGCAGACCGTGTCATTTTAAGTTCTGAGTTTGTAGACAAATATAAAAAGAATAAACCAGATGAATTTAAAACGAAGCTGGACCCACGTATGTATTTCCTACGTTTTAATCAAAAAAATGCAGCGTTTAAAAATCAAAAGGTTCGTGAGGCGATTGATTTAGCGTACGATAAAAAAGGAATTGCGGATGTAATTTTGAATGATGGATCATTGCCAGCGTATTTCTTAGTACCTGAAAAGTTTACGACAGGACCAGATGGAAAAGACTTCCGTACTGTAAATAAAAATTTCCGTGACAGTAAAGATAATGCTGCGAAAGCAAAAAAACTGTGGGAAGAAGCGAAGAAAGAACTTGGTCAAGATACAATTACAGTAGAATTACTAAATGATGATAACGGTAGTCGTAAAAAAGTGGGCGATTTTATTAAAGAAGAGTTAGAGAAAAATTTACCTGGTATTAAAGTGAATTTGAAACAACAACCATATAAGCAGAAGCTAGAGTTAGAAAAGAAATTTGAATATGAATTTTCATTATCTGCATGGAGTCCAGATTATCCAGATCCAATGACTTATATTGATATGTTTGTAACTGGAAGCTCATTTAATGAAATGGATTATTCTAATCCGAAGTATGATGATTTAGTAGCAAAATCAAAAGGGGAATTATTAAAAGATGATGCAGCACGCTGGAAAGCACTTGCGGAAGCTGAAAAAATCTTAATTGGTCAAGACGCTGCAATCTCACCTACGTATCAGCAAAGTACGGCTTATTTAGAGAAGACGTATGTAAATGGTATTGCTAACCATACGTTCGGTGGCGACTTTAGTTATAAATGGGCATATATTACAAAGAAATAGTATAATAAAAGATGAGTGAATTTTCGCTCATCTTTTATTTGTTTAGGGAGGAACGTGGAGTGTTGAAAGGAATCAATCATCTTTGTTTTTCAGTATCAAATTTAGAAAACGCTATTATGTTTTATGAAAGAGTGCTAGAAGGAGAACTATTAGTTAAAGGGAGAAAACTTGCATATTTCAATATATGTGGAGTATGGATAGCACTGAACGAAGAGGCACATATTCCCAGAAAGGAGATTCATCAATCTTATACGCACCTCGCATTTTCTGTTGAACAAAAAGATTTTGAACGCCTGTTACATCGGTTAAAAGAAAATAATGTTCATATTTTACAGGGAAGAGAACGTAATGTGAGAGATTGTGAGTCTATATATTTTGTTGATCCTGACGGTCACAAGTTTGAATTTCATTCGGGGACATTGCAAGACCGACTTAATTATTATAGGGAAGAGAAACCTCATATGACATTTTATTAAGGGGGGGGAAGAAGTTGCATGCACTTGTAATTGGGGGAACAGGGATGTTAAAGCAAGTTTCTATGTGGCTTTGTGAGCAAGGATTCCATGTTTCTATTATTGGACGAGATGAAGTGAAATTAGAAAATGTGAAGGGAGCAAGTTCTGCACCAGAAAATATCACATGCCTTCCGTTAGATTATCATAATAATGACGATGTAAAGATAGCTATTAAAGGTACAATTGAGAGAAATGGTCCCATAACATTAGTTGTCGCATGGATACATTCAAGTGCAAAGTATGCGTTATCACTCATTTGTAAGGAGATAGAATTTTCGTCTGAAACATACAGTTTATTTCATATTTTAGGCAGTAAAGCATCACGTATGACTGCAGAGAAAATAGGTGGTACGCTTTGCCTATATCATAGAATTATATTAGGTTTTATTTTAGAAGATACATACGGAAGATGGCTTACTCATCAAGAAATATCAGATGGAGTAATTAATGGGATTGAAAGTAATTGCAATGAATGGATTGTGGGGCAAATAGAACCATGGGAATTACGACCAAATTGATAAGGGGGAATGAGAAATGAAAACAATGGTATATGTAACAAGGCACGGTGAGACGGAATGGAATGTAGCAAAGCGGATGCAAGGACGGAAAAATTCAGCTTTAACTGAAAATGGTATGTTACAAGCGAAACAATTAGGTGACCGAATGAAAGATTTAGCTATCCATGCGATCTATAGTAGTCCGAGTGAAAGAACACTTCATACTGCAAAGTTAATAAAGGGCGGACGTGATATACCGATAATAGCGGATGAGCATTTTTATGAAATTAACATGGGTATATGGGAAGGACAAACAATCGATGAGATAGAAAGGCAATACCCAGAAGAAATACAATTGTTTTGGTATGAGCCACATCTTTTTCAGTCAACATCAGGAGAAAATTTTGAGGCCGTTCATAAAAGAGTAATTGAGGGGATGCAGCTTCTTTTAGAAAAGCATAAAGGCGAAAATATATTAATTGTTTCCCATGCGGCAGCGGCAAAATTACTTGTTGGGCATTTCGCGGGTAGTGAAATAGAAAATGTGTGGGATGATCCATTTATGCATAGCGCAAGTCTTAGTGTGATTGAATTTGATGAAGGTCAAGGTGAAGTAAAACAATTTGCAGATATAAGTCATTTTCAATAAACGTAAAAAAGGCCGCAAAACGGCCTTTTTTTGTAGGCATAAAAAACTAACAATTACGTTTTTTATACCAGAAGTGATCGAATTTCTTGTTTTTGCAACATGGGAACTTATGTCCGCCTCTGCAATCATTCCATTTATGCCCGTCATCGTGACAGTCCTTACCATGATCACATGAATCATCGCAAGAGCGACCGTGTCCGTGAGGGAAGAATTCGCATTTTTTACAGAAACTTCGTTTTGTCCAGAAAAATTTCTTTTCAAAGCGTATGCACTTTGTAACGAAAGTACAATGTTTTCTGCGAGTACGTTTTGTAACTAAAACGCATTCTTTTCTACGCGTCACTTTCGTAACGAACGTCCATTTTTGAACGCGCACACGAGTACATTTCGTAACAAATGTCCATTTTTTAACATGAGTACATTTTATAACGAAAGTACAATGTTTCACGCGAGTACATCTTGTTCTTGGACATTTACGCCCTGTTGTACATTTACGCCCTGTTGTACATTTAAACCCTGTTGTACATTTATGATGAGAGAATTTATCATCATCGCACTCAAAAGCACTTGGATCTTGGTGTAAGAAATCCTCCATCCCAGCACTTTTGATTTCTTCAACAGCTTTTCTAATATCACGTTTCATAGAAATCCTCCTTATCGTGTATTAAATTGAAAAGGTATTCTTTTTCCTTAACATGATATGAGATACGGTTTCTTTCTGAACAGGACAAGAGTGTATTTTTATATAAATGGATGATAGCGGATGTATGGACAAGGCGTGGTGCATACATTGAATGAAGAGAACTGAGAAGGGATGGGAAAATATGCTACCTTCATATGATTTTTTTATTCATCCAATGTACTTAGTGGAATTGAAAAAAGATATTTGGTCAGATAGTCCAGTGCCAGCAAAGTTAACATATGGAAAAAAGAAGTATGATATTGATATCGTTTATCGAGGCGCTCATATTCGTGAGTTTGAGAAAAAGTCTTATCATGTTAAGTTTTATAAGCCAAAAAAATTTCAAGGGGTAAAGGAGTTTCATTTAAACTCTGAATTTATGGATCCATCTCTTATTCGTAACAAATTATCACTAGACTTTTTTAATGATATTGGGGTACTTTCACCGAAGTCACAGCACGTATTTATAAAAATAAATGGTCAAATACAAGGGGTATATTTACAGTTAGAATCAGTTGATGAAAACTTTTTAAAAAGTAGAGGATTGCCGAGTGGTTCTATTTATTATGCGATAGATGACGACGCGAATTTTTCTTTAATGAGTGAGAGAGATAAAGATGTTAAAACTGAGCTTTTTGCAGGGTATGAATTTAAATGTTCGAATAAAAATAGTGAAGAGCAACTAAGTGAATTCGTATTTCAAGCAAATACTTTGTCGAGGGAAGATTATGAAAAAGAAATTGGGAAGTTTCTAAATGTAGATAAATATTTACGATGGTTAGCTGGAGTTATTTTTACGCAAAACTTTGATGGTTTCGTTCATAACTATGCACTATATCATAACGATGAAACAAATTTATTTGAAGTTATACCGTGGGATTATGATGCGACTTGGGGGCGAGATGTACAAGGGAGACCGCTTAATCATGAATATATTCGCATTCAAGGGTATAACACGTTAAGTGCAAGGCTGTTAGATATACCTGTATTTAGAAAGCAATATCGAAGTATTTTAGAAGAAATATTAGAAGAACAATTTACAGTTTCATTTATGAGGCCGAAAGTAGAAGGAATATGTGAATCGATTCGTCCGTATTTACTACAAGATCCATATATGAAAGAAAAATTAGAAACATTTGATCAAGAGGCTGATATGATCTATGAATATATAAATAAAAGAAGAAAGTATATACAAGACCACTTACATGAATTGGATTAATTTTGAAAGAGATTGGAACATTATCAATCTCTTTTTTTGTATAATAAAGATGTACGAAAAAAGTGAAATAGTATGTATTTGATAGAGAATGGGGTTGTGTAGAGATGACGATTAAATGGATTGATTGGGTAAAACAAATACAATCTATAGCCCAAGCGGGTTTAACGTATTCTAAGGATGCGTATGATATAGAACGTTTCCAACAATTACGAGACATTTCGATTTCGATGATGTCACATTACACAAAAACAGATTGGGAAGTAGTAGAGAAATTATTTGCAAGTGAGACAGGCTATCAAACACCAAAAGTTGATATACGAGCAGTTGTTTGTCAAAATGAAAAATTATTATTTGTAAAAGAAAAAAGTGATGGGAAATGGGCATTGCCAGGTGGATGGGCCGATATTGGTTATACGCCAACAGAAGTTGCGGCAAAAGAAGTATCAGAAGAGACAGGTTATAAAGTAGATCATTTTAGGCTACTAGCAATATTCGATAAAGAAAAACATCAACCATCTCCATCAGCAACCCATGTATATAAGGTTTTTATAGGTTGTGAGATTGTTGGTGGAGAAAAGAAACTAAGCATTGAAACAGAAGATATAGATTTTTTTAGTGAAAATGAAATACCTGATTTATCAATCGCTAGAAATACAGAATGGCAGATTAAAGAAATGTTTGCGTTTATGAAGGATCGAAATAAGGAAAAGATACTTGATTAATTAAATTAATCAAGTATCTTTTTAGGGTATATTGATGAAGGATTGTACATATTCTTGTAACAAAAAAGAGTATAGTGTAGTCTTCTTTAAAATTTATGAGTTAGGTGAAGAGATTCACATGATTATATTGGCAGATGGCAATCTTTATGTGATAATGGGAGGGTATGTGAAGAAAAAAGGAGATAGAAAAGAATATGTTAGCGAATATAATAGATCAGTTATTGCAATTCTTTGCAAGCTTAGGGTACTTTGGAGTAGCTCTTGCTTTAATGATTGAAGTAATCCCAAGTGAAATTGTACTTTCGTATGCTGGCTTTTTAGTAGCGGATGGTAAAATTAGTTTTGTGGGTGCAGTTATCGCCGGAACTATTGGTGGTACTTTAGCGCAAATCTTTTTATACTGGCTTGGATACTATGGAGGGCGTCCAGTTGTAGAGAAATATGGGAAATATCTACTTATTAATAAACACCATTTAGACATAGCGGAAGGTTGGTTTAAGCGTTACGGAGCAGGCGTAATATTTTCTGCACGCTTTATCCCAGTAGTACGTCATGCTATTTCTATTCCAGCAGGACTAGCTAAGATGCCATTAAAACTATTTACACTTTATACGGTTGTAGCGATCATTCCATGGTCAATTCTATTTATATACTTAGGTGAAAAACTTGGTGGAAATTGGCGTCATATTAAAGAGTATGCATCTGATTACACACATTACATAATTATAGGAGCTGTGCTCTTTATTGCACTATACTTCGGTTTAAAGTATTTGAAAAAGAAAAAAACAACACGTTAAAGTCAATGATGATTCATTGGCTTTTTTATTTGTTTCTGTTCTAAACAAAAGGAGTTGTCCATAATGTGTAATAATAAAGCGTAGCGGGGGAATGTGATGAAAGGGTCACCGTTTATACGTGGAACGATATTTTTAACGATGGCAACGATGATATCTAAAATGTTAGGGTTTATATATATTATACCATTTACAGCAATGGTTGGTACGAGCGGCTACGTTCTATACACATATGCATATCGTCCTTATACGATTATGCTGAGTATAGCGACGATGGGGTTACCGCTCGCTGTTTCAAAGATGGTATCAAAATATGATCAACTAAATGATTATCATACAGTTAAAAGAGTACTAAAGAGTGGTATCGTTTTTATGTTAATAATGGGAGTTGTATCATGTTTCACACTATATGTATTAGCCCCGCATTTAGCTGAACTTGTAGTTGATGGAAGTGATCAAACGGGGAATAGTGTAACTGCAGTCGCTACTAACATTCAAATTGTAAGTTTTGCGTTAATACTTGTACCAGTAATGAGTTTATTAAGAGGCTTCTTTCAAGGGTTTCAGTCGATGGGCCCTTCTGCATTAAGTGTAGTTGTAGAGCAATTCTTTCGGGTCTTAACCATATTAATAGGAAGTTTTGTCGTATTATATGTTTTAAAAGCGTCTGTTTCGCTAGCAGTTGGTATTTCAACGTTTGGTGCTTTTATGGGAGCGATAGGTGGATTAACTGTTTTAACTGCGTATTATGTGAGAAGGAGAAGGCATTTAAAGAAAAAGGAGATGGCAAGTATACCGCAAACGACGAAATCTTTCTTCTCGTTGTATAAGGAGCTCTTTACATATTCTATTCCTTTCGTCGTGGTTGGTTTAGCAATTCCTTTGTATCAGACTATTGATACATTTACAATTAATAAACTACTTATACAAATTGGATATATGCAAGGAGAAGCGGAAAAAATCAATGCGATAATTGGCCTTGTTCAAATGGTTGTACTTATCCCCGTTTCAGTTGCGACTGCTTTTAGTATGTCCCTCGTTCCAGAGATGACGAAAGCTTATACAGCAGGGAATACGAAGTTACTTTATAAACATTTTACAAAGACGAATATATTAGTAGTAGGGATTACGGTACCAGCGGCGATTGGAATGGTGGTGTTAGCAAAACCAATATATACGCTTTTGTTTAGTACTGGGAATGATCCGGAGATAGGAAGTGTTATTCTACAATATTATGCTCCTGCGTGTATACTATTTTCTCTCTTTACTGTAACGGCCGCCATGCTGCAAGGAATCAATCAACAACAGAAAACAGTATTAGGTTTAGTAATCGGAATTATTGTAAAGATAATATTAAATATTGTATTGCTTCCGTATTTCGATTATGTAAGTTTTATCATTTCAACTTACGCTGGCTATACGATTTCAGTTGGTTTTAACTTGTGGATGCTCTCTAAATATGTTATAAAGGCAACATAAGCTTTTTAAGGCAGAGAATCCTCTGTCTTTTTCTACGTTTATAATATTTTTCGCGTAAAAGCGTTTTCAAAATAATTTTTCTATTGAAATTTAAACGTATGTTTCATATGCTGAGAATGGCGGTTCAAAAACCGTTATTTAAGAGAGGTAGATTCCTACATGTAAAAAGAATCGGGGTGATAGTATGTTAAATATGTATTTAACAGACCGAAACGGAAAACTACAAGAGATTGAGGAAATGCAAAAGGGTTGCTGGATTAATGTACTTCATCCAACTGAAGAAGAAATTCAGTATTTAGTACAAACTTTAAATGTAGACTTAGATTTCATTAAAGACCCTTTGGATGATGAAGAACGCTCTCGTATTGAAAAGGAAGACAATAATACCTTAATCATCGTCGATATTCCGACAGTTAGGCATGATGAAGAGGGGAATTCAATTTATGACACGATTCCAATAGGTATGATTGTAATGCCAGATTGTTTCGTTACAATTTGCTTAGAAGAGAATCCAATTTTTGAACGTTTTATTAATCAACGTATTAAAGAATTTTATACGTTTAAAAAAACACGCTTTGCACTGCAGCTCTTATATACAATTTCTACTTATTATTTAAGATACTTAAAGCAAATAAATCGAAAAACAATCGATTTAGAGCACCAATTAAATAAATCAATGAAAAACAAAGAAATTTTTACATTGTTAGGCCTTGAAAAAAGTTTAGTTTACTTTACAACATCATTAAAGGCTAATAAAATTGTAATTCAAAAATTAATGCGAAACAGCACATTTTTAAAAATGTATGAAGACGATCAAGATCTATTAGAAGATGTATTAATTGAAAATAAACAGGCTATTGAAATGGCGGAAATATATAGTCACATTTTAAGTGGAATGATGAATACATTTAGTTCCGTTATATCAAATAATTTAAATAGTGTTATGAAACTGTTAACGTCTATTACAATTATTTTATCTTTACCAACAATGGTTTCTAGTTTCTTTGGAATGAACGTGAAGGTTCCATTTGAAGGTGAAGCGTATGGTTTTGTAATTGTACTCATCATATGTGTAACTTTATCGTTCACATTAGCATTTGTTTTTTGGAAGAAACGGTACTTTTAAAAATAAGAAAGCTGCTCTAGCATAGTTGCAAAACTACACTAGAGCAGCTTTTTTGCTATGAAATCTCAATTTTGGAATAGAATATAACATGTGAAATGTAATGTGTATGAGGGTTATGAATTCCGTATAACCCTTGTCCAATTAATAAAATGGGGTTAAAATTACATATTGTTAAAGAAAAGTTGGAGGAAATACATCATGGAATTGTTTCAATTACCGAAAGCATTCCTGCAAATGAATACAATTTTTATCTCAATATTAATCGAGGCACTTCCGTTTGTGCTAATTGGTGTATTTATTTCAGGATTCATTCAAATGTTTGTGACAGAAGATATGGTGGCAAAATGGATGCCTAAAAACCGATTTCTGTCTGTTTTATTAGCTACTTTTTTAGGTATGATGTTTCCTGGATGTGAATGTGGAATTGTTCCGATTGTAAGACGATTAATCGGAAAAGGGGTTCCACCCTATGCAGGAATTGCATTTATGTTAACTGGACCGATTATTAATCCAGTTGTATTATTTGCAACATATGTTGCTTTTGGAAGTAGTATGCACATGGTATGGTATCGTTCTATTGTAGCGATTATCGTAGCAATTATCGTTGGAATTATATTATCATTTATGTTTAAAGAACATCAATTAAGAGATGATCACTTCCCAGAAGTGAATCATAAGCGTCCGCTACGTAAAAAAATGTGGGAAGTATGTACGCACGCTGTTGAGGAATTCTTCTCAATGGGAAAATACTTAGTACTAGGTGCGTTAATTGCAGCAGCGGTTCAAACGTTTGTACAAACTTCAACACTTCTGGCTATCGGACAAGGGCCGTTTTCTTCATCAGCTGTAATGATGGGACTTGCCTTTATTTTATCACTTTGTTCAGAAGCAGATGCATTTATTGCTTCGTCATTCCAAAGTACATTTTCAACAGCATCACTCGTCGCGTTTCTCGTATATGGACCGATGGTGGATATTAAAAATATGTTTATGATGCTTGCGACATTTAAAACAAAATTTGTAATTGTCGTTACGGTTACAGTTACTCTTGTTGTTTATGCAAGCTCACTACTCATTTATGTGATGGGGTGGTAGGTTATGTTTCGAGCATATATATTATTAGGTTTCACAATATTAATTGCACAGCTTCATATTTCAGGTAATATTACGAAATATATCAATATGAAGTATGCTTATTTATCAACAACAGCAGCCGTTATTTTAGGGTTTTTGACGATTGTTCAAATTATTATCGTTTTCCAAAAAGAACATCAAAAAGAAAAAGAACAGCACAATTGTGGTTGTGATCATAGTCACTGCGGGCATGACCATTCGAAAGATGAGAATACATGGTGGAAAAAAGTGTTTTCTTACACATTATTCTGTTTTCCAATCATTACAGGATTGTTTTTCCCAATTGCAACATTAGATTCGGATATTGTTAAGGCGAAGGGATTTCATTTTCCAGTAGCGCAAGCAGAAAGTAAAGATCCATTTATGACAAGGCAATTTCTAAGACCTGATACGAGCATTTATTACGGGAAAGAAGGATACCGTGGTGTAATGGAAAAAGGGAAGAAAGAGTTTGTTACGAAAGACAATATTACTTTAAAAGATGAAGATTTCTTAAAGGGTATGGAGACAATTTATAACTATCCTGGCGAGTTTACTGGGAAAAAATTATCTTTTAAAGGGTTTGTGTTCAGAGATGATTCTTCTAAAAAAGAACAATACTTCTTATTCCGTTTCGGTATTATACACTGTGTTGCGGATTCGGGTGTATATGGTATGTTAGTTAAAAAACCAGAAGGTGTAGAGTGGAAAAATGATGATTGGATTCAAGTAGAGGGAGAAATTTCAACTGAATTTTATCAGCCGTTTCATGCGAATATTCCAGTGTTAGAAGTAACGAAATGGAATAAAGTTGAACAGCCGAAAGAACAATATGTATTTAGAGGAGCCGATTGATAAAATCGGTTCTTTTTTGTGGACTAAAAGTTCTAAAAATTGTTAATATTAAACGTGTAGTTCATGAGATGTAGTGCATATTGGGATATTAGGGATAATTAAAGGGGTGATAACAATGACTGAAGTAAAGGGTAAAACAGCTAATGAATCAAGAGTGTTTAAAACGAGTCGAGTATTTCCAACGGATTTAAATGATCATAACACGCTATTTGGTGGAAAAATATTGGCGGAGATGGATATGGTTGCTTCAATTTCAGCAACGAGACACTCGAGAATGGAATGTGTCACAGCGTCTATGGATTGGGTAGATTTCTTACATCCAGTACGTTCTTCAGATTGTGTTAGTTATGAATCTTTTGTAATTTGGACGGGAAGAACTTCTATGGAGATATTTGTGAAAGTAGTAGCAGAAGATTTAATTTCAGGTGAAAAACGTGTAGCAGCAACTTCATTCGTTACTTTTGTTGCGCTTAGTAAGGAGAATAATCCAGTTCCTGTACCGCGTGTTATCCCTGAGACAGAAGAGGAGAAAGAATTGCATCGAATTGCTGTGTTACGTGCAGAACAGCGCCATATTCGTAAGGCAGAGAGTAAGAAGGTAGCTAAACTGCTAACCTTTTGATGTAACATACTTTCCTAGTGGTACTATTTTGTAATAGGTTAGGAGATTTTTGAAATGAAAAGCGGACACCTAAAAATAGGTGTCCGCTTTTATAGTTTTTTCATCCGCATATCGTATTACAATAACTGCTTAGCAGAAGCAAGCAGCACCGACGATAATTAAGAGGATAAATAATACGACTAGTAGCGCAAATCCATTACCATGTGCGAAGCCCATTGTTATTTCCTCCTTTTATTTTAAGATACAACATACAATATGCAGATGAGCTCCTGTTTGATATGGACGTATATCATGCAGTGACATGTTTTTTGTATGATAATGTTTAAAAAAAGGAAAGATATAGGAAAACTGTACGCAAAGGAAGGAATTTATCCATGAAGCACTTTTTAATTGTAATACTTTGTTTTATAGGTGTATTCATATGGATGAACATCGATGTGGAAATGGGGAAAAAAATGGCTAGTGGTTATGAATTAGAAAAAATTCGATCAGGGGATTTTCAACTTTATACGAACGGTGATGAGTTATATAGGAATTTATTTGATGATATAAATCGCGCAGAAAAGTATATATATATTCATTTTTATATTGTAGGTAAAGATGAAATTAGTCGTGAGTTCTTACGGTTATTAGAGAAAAAAGCGTCTAGTGGAGTAGATGTGAAATTGTCAGTAGATCGGATAGGTGGATATAAGATTAAGAAAAAGATAATTAATCAATTAAAAGAAAAAGGCGTGAAGTTTACATTCAGTAAAAAACCTAAATTGAAAAATTTATTTTATTCTTTGCATCAACGTAATCATAGACGTACTGTAACTATTGATGGGAAAGTATCGTACATCGGTGGCTTTAATATTGGAAAGGAGTATCTTGGACAAGATCCTAAATTTGGTCCGTGGCGTGATTATCATGTACGCATTGAAGGAGATGGAGCTACTGATATGGAACGGAAATTTGCGGAAGATTGGCAGGAAGATACGGGAGAAAAGTTCCCTATACATCAAGAGTTACCTATACAAGGAAATGTGAAATATCAATACGTATTTTCGAATGGAAAAGGTTTATGGAAGGAGTATGGAGCTTTTTTAAAGAAGGCAAAACATTCTTTAATTATCGCTACACCATATTTTGTACCGAGTAAAGAAATGGTGAAAGGGCTGAAAGATGCATTAAATCGTGGTGTCCATGTAAAAATCCTCGTCCCATTTAAAAGTGATGCCGTATTGTTAAAACAGGCTGCTTATCCTTATTTGAAAGACATGTTAGATGCTGGAGCGGAGATTTATCAATATCGAAACGGATTTTTTCATGGGAAAGTAACAATCATTGATGAGGAAATAGTTGATATTGGAACAGCAAATTTTGATAATAGAAGTTTTTATTTAAATAACGAATCTAACTGTTTCATATATGACAAGAAAGTCGTTGCTGACGTATGGAGTCGATTAAAAGAAGACTTTCATAAATCAAAACGATTTTCTGAAGAAGATTTTGAGAAAATTAGTAGCTGGGATTGGTTTCTAGCAAGAATATCAAATGTTATCGCATCATATTTATAGTATAGAGATGAAATAGGAAGGGAGGTGTTTTAATGGATTGTATGAAAGAATTGATTACATATAGTTACACGCTTATATATAAAGTTGGAGAGTATACGGGCATGGTTCGAGATGAAGAATTAAAGGATATATTACAACACCATTTACCATATATGTTGCAAGCATATAATGAGCAAGTGAATTTTCAAGAAGGAGAAAATGTACAACATATCACTTGTGAACAAATATGGCCTGGTTTTCCTGAAATAGATAGGAGAATAGATAATGAATATACAGGGGATATTGGAATTGCAATTTGTTATATTTCACATTTGAAACGATTAGCATTAAAGTTTGCTCAAGTGGCAGTAGAAGTTGCGAACCCGGAGTTTCGTTCTTTTCTGGAAAATTGCTTTGTGAAAATGAATCGTTACGCATATAATGTTTGGCAATATGTTGTGAAAAAGGAATATAAGATTAAACATGTATATGAAAATGAAAATGAGAAGTTTGCGTGAAAAACTAAGGCGAAATGAAAGGCGTCTTAGTTTTTTTATGTCTAATTAGAGGAGGATTAAAGATCGGTTTCGCTATCGGAAAATTTACAAAAGTTTACTGTATCTTTACTATTTTTAAATCTTTCCTTTAAAAATAAAGAGTAATATGGGATTGTACATATTCTATCAAAGGGAGGAAACGCAAATGAACAAATGGGTTAAGTCATTAACTGCTATGGCACTTGCAAGTTCTTTATTAATGGTAGGTTGTAGTAAAGGTGAGGATAAAAAGAAAGAGGATGACACAACTTCGCAGCAAGATGAAAAGAAAGATAAAGAAACAAGCGGAACAGAAAAATCTTCTGATTCAAAAGAAAAGAAATAAAGTGAAACTTTAATCAGTGGGGGTTTTGTCCATCCCCCACCTAACTCCCTCGCGTTCGCCGAATTTTGAGGTGGGAGTCTTACTGCCCGCAAATAGCGGGATAAATAGATAATAGAGCTTCCTCACATATATGAGGGAGCTTTTTTGTTGCGTATTTGTAAGTTTTGCGGAAAAATAGAGAGAAAGAAATAAAAAGGAGAAAGTAAATGAGAGTATGTATATTAGGAGCGACAGGTAGAGTAGGATCACACATTATGAAATTGGCATTAAATGATTCATATGAAGTAACGGTATTAGTTCGTGATTTGAGTAAAGTAGAAATAGGGCATGAAAGGTTACATATTATAGAGGGAAATGTGTTAAACGGAAATGATATAAAGGAAGCGCTGGAAGAATCTGATATTGTAATTAGTGCTCTTGGAACGGATCGGAATGGGACTTTAGCTAAGAGTTTGCCGAATATAATAAAGTGTATGGAAGAAGAGGGGATTAAGAAAATAGTTACAATAGGAACGGCTGGTATTTTACAAGCGCGAACAAACCCAAGTATATATCGTTTCCAATCAAAAGAATCGAAAAGAAAAATGACAACAGCTGCGGAAGATCACTTAGCTGCTTATGAAGCGCTGAATAATAGTAAACTATGTTGGACTGTTGTTTGTCCGACGCATTTAATAGATGGTGATGTAACAGGTGTATATCGAACTGAAAAAGATATGTTGCCAACAGATGGATCGAAAATCACAGTTGGTGATACAGCCCATTTTACATGGAGTTTACGTAATAAAAGCTTATACGAGAAAAGTCGAGTAGGTATTTCATATTAAAAAACCATCCCAAAATAGGGATGGCTAAAAAATGATATAGCATACAAAGATGATAATCATAATGATTTGGAGAATGGCTTTGGCTACTGTACTACTTAAAAAACCGACTACAGTTGCAATTCCGACTAAAAGGGCGTCTTTTGGCGCCTTTTTATGCATTAGTTCCGTAATAAATACAGATAAGAACGGTATGATAATAAGCCCGAATGGTGGGAAGAAGAACGATCCGACAATGATAGAAACCATACCAACACGTTCGCCCGATTTTGTACTTCCGTATTTTTTTAGGAAGTATCCATTTGCAATAAAGTCAGCAACGAAAATGAAGAGTGTAAAGATGACTTGAATAATCCAAAAAGATGTCGTTAACTCTCCGCCATTTATTCCGAAATGATAAATGAAATAGCCAGCCCATACGGCAAGGATGCCAGGAATAATGGGGTATATAAAGGCAAGAAATGAAACAATGAAACAAGCAATGATACAAATTGTTAGTAAAACAGTCACCTTATAACTCCTTTGTAGTATCTAATTTATGTACAGCAATCTTTTTAATTTGATGCCCATCAAGTTCTAATGCTTTAAATTGAAAACCATCATATTCAACTGAATAGCCAGCCTCAATATTTAAATCAATTGATTGAGAGAGAAGCCAACCACCAATTGTATCTAAATCACTTTCATCGATATGTAGGCCAAACATATCATTTACTTCAGAAATGAGTACTTTCCCATCTAAAACAGTAAGCTTAGGAGTACGCTTTTCAATCATTGGTGATTCGTCTGCGTCAAATTCATCTTGAATTTCTCCGATAATTTCTTCAAGAATATCCTCCATCGTTAAAAGACCAGCAGTTCCACCATATTCATCCATAACAATCGCCATTTGTACGCGATTCTTTTGGAGGTGTATTAACGTTTTACGAATGGGAACTGTTTCAAATACAGTTAAAACAGGATGTATGTAGGCATCAAGTGGTTTGTAAATGCCTTTTGTTTGATTATGAAAAATCTCTTTCGTATTTATCATTCCAATAATATCATCTTTATCCTTTTCAATAATAGGATAACGTGTATACTTTTCAGTTGCAACGATTTTCATATTTTCTTCTAACGTATTTTCAGTAGATAAACAAACCATTTCAGTTCTAGGTACCATAATTTCTTTAGCAACACGATCATCAAATTCAAAAATATTATTTACATATTTATATTCGGTTTGATTAATTTCGCCGCTTTTATAGCTTTCACCTAAAATGAGTCGTAGTTCTTCTTCGGAATGAGCAAGTTCATTTTCTTTCGCAGGCTCTAAACCTAATAATTTAGTGAAAAATACAGCTGAACTATTCAGTAACCAAATGAATGGATACATAATTTTATCAAACAAAATAAGCGGTTTTGCAAATTTTAATGTGATTGCCTCTGCTTTTTGGATTGCGAAAGACTTAGGAACTAACTCGCCTAATACAACATGGAAAAAAGTAATCACACTAAAAGCAATAATAAAGGATAACGTGTTAGCCATTGTTCCAGTAATATTGATTTTTTCAAATAATGGTCGCAGTATATGTTCCACAGTTGGTTCACCAAGCCAACCAAGTCCTAAAGAGGTGATAGTAATGCCAAGCTGACAAGCGGATAAATAAACGTCTAAGTTAGATAAAACGCTTCTTGCAGCCAATGCTTGCTTATTACCTTCATTTGCAAGCTGGTCAATTCGACTTTTTCGTACTTTTACAACAGCGAATTCTGATGCAACGAAAAAGCCAGAAATAAGGATAAGTATAAAGATGAGAAAAATATTTAATATGTCCAAGTGTGTTCTTTACTCCTAATTTGGAATAAAGATGTCACCTCCTGCAATTATGTTATACTTTTATAATAAATCCAAATGAAAAGATTAGTCAAAGAAAATGGGCAAATATTGGTAGGTTTCTATAGTAGTTTTTTAATTTGCTGTTATTTTGTCCTCTATATAATAGGAATAACCGTCTACTTTTAATTTAAGTAGACGGTTATTCTATGTTATGGTTTCGAAATACTTCTAGTTAAAGTATACGTATTCTGTTTAGGGTAGTTTGTTGTCCATAAAGCTTGGAGAAACGATAAGATGCTATATGGAATATAAAGTAGTAATAAACCAATCGTGACAACTATAGGTGCATTTCCGCCAAATTGGACGATAAATTGTAATAGTCCGTTTGTATGAAAAATACATTCCATAAAAACAAATGAAAGAATAATGGAACTCAAAATAGATTTATGATTAGAAGTAAGAGCAATAAATAACGTATCAACAAGGAAAGATGAATTTTTTATTTCGTATTCATTAGTAGTATTTAAAAACGGTAGCCATTTTTTAATTGCTTGCATAACGATTATCATAGAAGTGCTACATACGATGATAAAAGAGGAGAAGAAAGGAAACTTTATGAATTTCGCGATGTAGAGAAGTGATAATAGAACTAAACATTGTAATATCACAGTTCCAAAAGAATACGGTATCCAGCGAAATAAAGAACTACACGTTCTTACTGATCTTGGTGCTTTTAAAAATAGATGACCGATCCCTAAACTAATAAAGAAACCGATTACAAGAGTGAATGTGAAACGAACGATCGATAAAAAATATATTTCCCATATGTAGGGGAATAGTGGTGACGAATGGCTAGAGGTATGTATCATATTTTGTGTATTTATAATCTGATTTGCCGAGAAAAGGATAGGTTCATGCATCCAATCGATTGTTGGAATTGAAATAGAAGAAAGCTGTGCAAAGTTATGAAAAATGCTAATAAATCCAGTTGTGTAAGTGTAATTATGTGTAATGAATAATGCTGAAATAGGACTTATGACAAAAATAATAAAAACACCAACTATAAATTTACATATATGTGAGCGCAATAAGGACATACAATCACCTACTCTTAGAATATTCAGAAAATTCTTATTCTTATTTTAGCTTTTTTCAGAGGAAGTTACAATATATTTTTCTTTACGTATTGGTATATGGATAGTTTTAAATTATTTTTAGAAATTTATTTTATGTGTGGGATATAAAGCAGAAGAGGGTGTATAACAGCACTAATACAAAAAGCATGAACATTTTAGCATTTTTACGCTTTTTGTATGGAATGAATGATAAAAAATGTAGGGAAAAGTCGAAAGAATTAAATTGATATTTAAAATTGGAAGGTGATACCATAAAGTTAAACAGTGTTTAAATCGCTGTTTAACTAATAAATTCTAGAGGGGGAGATAAGTTGAGGGGAAATGAAAACATATCAACGAAAGAAAAGATTTTAAATACAACATTGGAGTTAATTAAAAACGAAGGTTTCGAAAGTATAACGATAAGAAAAATTGCCGCATTGTCAGATGTAAATATTGCGCTTGTAAATTACCATTTTGGTTCAAAAGAAAAGTTGATTAGTGAGACGATTAAAGTCTTATTAATTAGCTTTCAAGGCACTTTTTCTATTTTAGATGATATTACAGTGCCAGCGAAAGAAAGATTAAAAATATTTTTATTTGATTATGTACTAGTAATTCGGCAATATCCTGAGTTAGTTAGGAAGATTATTGCAATGGGAACTACGGTATTTACATCTCAATACGAATATGGAGATTTTTTGAAGAGGCTAGGTTTTAGTAAGGTGAAGAATATTTTGAGTGAAATAACAAATGAAACGGATCAGGAAATTTTAATGATGATGACAGTGCAAATATTTGGATCTATTTTTCTTCCAGCATTAATGATGCCAATTCTTGAATCAGGGGCAGATATAAGAGTACTGCCTGTAGAAAAACAGATTGATTTCCTATTTGAACGCTATTTTTATAAAAATTGAGATAGTGGGTGATAGAGATGATTAGTTTTATTAGAAAGCATTGGTGTGATGTAGGGTTAGTTGTGGCTATTGTTGTCGTTGTTTGTTTAGTCGCGAATTTGGGAGAAATGAGTGAAATAAAAGTACTGTTAGCGTTAAGTTTTGTAGCCATTTTAGTGCATCAATTTGAAGAGTATCGTTGGCCAGGTTATTTCGCTGGTCTGTTTAATGTAGTTATATTTAAAAGTGATATACCAGATCGCTATCCATTAAATACGCAATCTGCTATGGTAATAAATATTTTGATTGCGTATGTTTTTTATTTACTTCCGGTTTTCTTTCAAAATATAATATGGCTTGGGATGGCACCTATTTTAATGGGGTTTTTTCAATTCATATGGCATGGTATTTTTGCGAATATAAAAGCTAAAACAATATACAATCCGGGATTAGGTGCGGTTGTATTACTACATGTTCCGATTGGTTATGCATATATGAGATATGTTCTTTTACACAATCTAGCTACAAATTTGGATTGGATATTAGGGCTGATCTATTTTCTAGTAGCTACCTATTTTTTAATTATAAAAGGAAATATGTTAATGAAAAGTAAGGAGACAAATCATTATTTTTCTAAAAAGCAATTAGGTCCGTACAATGATGCATGAAAGTGATCCAGAATTCAGAAGGGATTTTTGATGCTGAAGAGAGTACAAGTGTATGATTAATGAATAAATTATGACGGAAAAATGAATAATTTTCAGAAAAATAAAATAATATATTTATTTTTTTCTGAAAATATAATATAGTTATGGCACAGAAAGTATTTTAGCATAAGGAGGCTTTTTTTATGAGGATTAAAGGGAATTATGTGCCAAAGAGGGAAGTTTTGTTTTGCTCAAGTTCAATTACGGTAGGGGAAACGCTGGAGCATTTAAATAAGACGGGGTATCGTTGTGTACCAGTTTTAGATGAAAAAAAAGAGAAGTTTTTAGGGAATGTATACAAAGTAGATATTTTAGAATATAAAGGTTCACTTGAAGATAATGTATTACAATTATTGAACGATAAGAATGGGTATGTGAGAGAAGACTCTTCCTTCTTTAAAGTATTTTTTACAATTAAAAAACTACCGTATTTATCAGTAGTTGATGAAAAAGGGGTCTTCCTTGGTATTTTAACTCATAAAAAAGTTTTTGAACTATTAGAAGATGCATGGGGAGTCCATTCTAGTAAATATTCTGTCATGATTGGAACACAAGATTATAATGGGGCCATTCAAAAATTATCGACAGTGCTAAAGAAATACACTGGTATTCAAAGCTTAATGACTTTTGATAATGATGCTTTATTAGTACGTAGAATAATGTTTACATTGGGAGAAGAGTTTGAAGATAGTGAATTAGAAACATTGCTAAAGGATTTAGAAGATCATGGATTTAGAGTTGTGTATGTTGAAGAGATGAATAATCCACGTGAAGTTGAAACGATAGAGTAACAAGTAAAAGCCATCTTATTTTTTGATGGCTTTCATTTTCTTTCGTATAAAAGTATTCAAATATAATAAAATGTAAAAATCTTAAATTTCTAAAAAATTTGTGTAATAGAATAAATAAAGGAGGTATGTGTGGATAATTTTGATTTTCAAAAAATTCTATTTAAAAATATGTTTTTATTTTTCAACCAAATATGTTACTATATGTGTGATAAAAACAAAGAGGTCTGACAACTAAACTCCACGTTATAACACTCTAATGACTTGAATATTCAAAAAAATCAAAATTTATTATTTGGAGTAATTAAAAGGGGAATGGAGAAATTATGGAGAAAGACATTGCTTTGTAAGGGGCATATTTTATGATTATGAACAGAGAGGAGGATGCATAGCATATTGTGAGAATAGAGAAAAACAATGAAAAAGTGCTATGCAAATGAAAGAAATGAAGGGACGATTAAGGCCAGGTGATACGTTAGCAATCGGTTTAATGTTATTTGCATTATTTTTAGGAGCAGGAAATTTAATTTTTCCACCAGTTTTAGGTCAACAAGCAGGAGAAAATGTTTGGATTGCTACAATTGGATTCCTAGTAACGGGAGTCGGATTACCCCTATTAGCTGTCACAGCTGTCGCGTTTGTAGAGGGGGACTTGAAAGCGCTATCTTCTAGAGTTCACCCTATATTTGCGTTTATTTTTCCACTAGTTAGTTATTTAGCAATTGGACCATTCTTTGCGATCCCGCGTACTGGAGCTGTTTCGTTTGAAATGGGAATGAAGCCGTTTTTATCAGAAGCAATGGTTTCAGAATGGTACATGCTGTTCCTTTACACTATAGTTTTCTTCGGAGTAACGTGGTATTTATCATTAAATCCATCTAAATTAGTTGATTGGTTTGGAAAGTTCCTTACACCGTTGTTAGTATTAATAGTTGCTGTTATTGTCGGAAAGGCAATTATTGATCCGATTGGAACACCGGCTGCACCACTCGCTGCTTATAAAGAAAATGCTTTCTTTGGTGGGTTTATTCAAGGGTATTTAACGATGGATGCAATTAGTGCTCTTGTGTTTGGAATTGTTGTTGTACAAGTTATTCGCTCAAAAGGAATAAAAGAGAGTGGACAAATCGCAAAAATAACAGTCGTATCAGGAGTAATTGCTGTAATAGGTTTAACGTTAATATATTTATCACTTGCTTATCTAGGTTCAACAAGTACATCACTTGGTATTTCAGAGAACGGTGGTCTTATATTAACGAATGTTGTAAATGAGTTGTATGGAACGAGTGGGAAAATTTTATTAGGGCTTGTTATTACACTTGCTTGTTTAACGACTTCGGTTGGATTAGCATCTGCCTGTGCAGGCTTCTTTACAAACTTATTCCCAAAACTTTCGCATAAAACGATTGTAACAATGGTATGTGTGTTTAGTTTAATTGTATCTAACCTAGGTTTAACACAATTAATTGCAGTTACTTTGCCAGTGTTAATGATTATTTATCCAGTTGCAATTGTATTAATTGTACTTTCATATTTCCATAAATGGATTGGAAAGCGTAATACAATTTATATTGGTGCAATATTAGGTGCATTGTCAATTAGTTTATTTAATGGCTTAGAAAGTGCGAATATTAAAATTGACGCAATTTCAAATGTACTACAAATGTTACCATTATATAAAGAAGGAATAGGATGGTTAATCCCAGCATGTATTGGCGGATTTATCGGTTTCTTCTTCTATAAATCAAATGAATCAAGTGAATTACAAAAGAAAGGTGCCTAGGCGCCTTTCTTTTTTTGAAGGAGATTTTTATGCTTTGTCTAAGTAATAATTGGGAGGATTGATAAAATGGCTAATTTTGAAGATTTTTTAACTTTGGATTTGCGTATTGGGACAGTAAGAAAGGCGGAGGAATTTAAAGAAGCAAGAATTCCTGCAATTAAGTTAGAAATCGATTTTGGAGAGTTAGGGGTTAAGCAATCAAGTGCTCAAATTACGAAAAGATACAATCCAGAAGATTTGATCGGTCAACAAGTCGTTGCTATAGTAAATTTCCCGCCAAAGCGTGTGGCAGGATTTAAATCGGAAGTACTTGTGCTTGGCGGAGTTCCTGAAGCTGACGATGTTGTTTTACTTCAGCCTAATATGGATCTACCGAATGGAACGAAAATTAGTTAGTGTGAAGGTAGGTGTTAATTTGGATATCGGACGAGAATATTTACAATGTGCAATTTCGAATTTCAAAACAACACAAAACCAAGGAGAACGAGTACTTTCTCAATTATCTTATGAACAGTTAATGTGGTCTTCTCATGAGGAGACAAATAGTATTGCGATTATTATTAAGCATTTGCATGGTAATATGCGTTCAAGATGGACGGATTTTTTAACGTCCGATGGTGAAAAAACAGATCGTAATCGAGATGGTGAATTTGAAGGCGGCTACAATTCAAAACAAGAAGCTTTCGCTGCGTGGCAAGAAGGGTGGGAACATGTTTTTAAAACGATGAAATACTATAACGCCAGAACACCTATTGAAGACAGTATACATTCGCGGAGAAGCACACACTGTAATGCAAGCGATCGAAAGGCAAATTTCTCATTATGCTTTACATATTGGTCAAATTATCTACATTGGTAAAATGTTAAAAGAAAATGAATGGGAGTGTTTAAGCATTCCTAGAGGTCAGTCTACTAGTTATTTAGAGAAAAAACGTTCAACGTAATAATAGGAAAAAAAACGATATAAAATAGGAAGCAAAAAAATAAGCCAAACGATAGATGGCTCCGTGAACATTAGAATGCTACCAGCAATAAGCCCGTATATATTAAGAAGAAAACCCAAAAGTGTATTTATAGGAATAAAACGTGAGACAAATAATTGCTGATTTTTGAAACAAGTGTTGTGAAATAAATAAAAGCGAAAATGCCATGTAGAGGTAATAAGATCTTTCTTTCTCGCTATTCTTTTTTTACATTTATGGCAAATGAATGGTGGCTGCATTTCGTTACGCTCCATTTTTTATATTCATTAGTTTCATAATAATGTGAGACAAAATTAAGTACAAAGTGTATATACCTATATATGCTCCTGCAAGTAGAAAAAGTGGATTTAGTAAAATTCCATGAATGCTTGTCATGAAAACTAAATTTTGTATTAAAACATCATATATATTCATAGAAATAATTGTCCCGAGTACATATAGTGCTAAGTATGCGAAAATATGTAGCACAGTACGAATTTTAGGATGTAAACCAAGTAAATAAAAAGTAATTGATAGAGCGATTGGTAATGCTCCCATTAGTAGCTTCAATTCATTTCACCTCATTAACAATATAGCCGAAATTTAAGCGGTCTATTCTCTAGAGCTTGTACATAACTTGAAATAGAGAGGGTGATAGTATGAATCGAGGCTTTTTTTATGTGAAATTAACAAGTGTACGCAAGTTAATTTTATTTGTTATTACTACGGTATTGGCGACTTTTTTTCTTATTAGTATGATGGTTACTTCTATGAAAGAGACGAAGTCAACGTATTTATATAATTGGTTAAATGAGTTATCAATGAATGGTTACATGTACGTTATTGGGAAAGAGAATCATTATTTTACACAGGAGTACCGGAATTTGAATCAAGACTTTTCTATTTCTTCATTCCTTTTTTCGATGGCTACGAATATTCGTTTTGATGATGTACGTAGTTTTGTCGGGAAAGAACTTCCGGGATTTGGGAAATATGATACAGAAATCGTTATAGCAGGTGAAGGGACAAATTACTCCAATTTACCGATAGAGTCGAGCGTTCCTCTTGAAGAAGTAGTGAAGGAACGGACTGGAGAAACTGGACAAGTTCCTAAGTCTGATCCGAATAAAGAGAAGAAGCAGCCAGCTCAAACGACGGGAAAAAGACAAGTTGCATTTATTTATCATACACATAGCTGGGAATCTTATTTGCCATTACTGAACTTAACGAATGACCCAGATCCGAATAAAGCAACGAGTTCTGTAACGAATATTTCAATAGCTGGAGATCGTTTTCGGGAACAACTGGAAAGTGAAGGTATAGGTGCTACTAACGATAAGACTGATGTCGGCCAAAAGTTAATAAGTAAAGGATTAAACAGTAATAGTTCTTATAAAATGTCCCGAGAAATTGTACAAGAAGCGATGGCTGGAAATAAAGAACTCCAATACTTTTTTGATTTGCACCGTGATAGCGCACGCAAAAACGTCACGACAAAGACAATTGGGGATAAATCATATGCGAAGCTTGCTTTTGTAATTGGGAAAGGTAACAAAAACTATGAAAAAAACTTACAATTAGCAACGGCTTTACATGAGACAATTAGTAAAAAATATCCGGGAGTAAGCCGAGGTGTTATTCAAAAAGGCTTCCAAACAGGGAATGGTGTTTATAATCAAGACTTATCAGGACAGGCGATTTTAATTGAAGTTGGTGGCGTAGATAATACAGATGAAGAATTGAATCGATCAATTGATGCTCTTGCTAAAGCATTTGGAGAATATTTTTGGCAAGCTGAAAAAGTGAATGGATAAACGTAAGTGAGAAGCTTACGTTTATTTTTTTGAGCATAAGTTATGGTCAATAAGACATGTCACATTATAGACATAATTTCCTATCATTATAGCAATATCGAAATTTGTCTATTTATAGTAAGGAATTTAGAAAGGAATTTTCGGAATAGTGGAGAAAATCTTTTTACAAGGAAAATTTTTAACTAACAAAATGGATAGGGTGATCAAGGTGATTCGGGAGATTAGAGCAGAAGATGCAGCACTATTTTTACAATTAAGTAAGCAATTAGACGAAGAAACGAAATTTATGTTATACGAACCAGGAGAAAGAAAAACTACAGTAGAGCAACAAGAAAAGATGGTACATCGTTTTATAGAAAATGAATATGCGACAATATTTGTAGCAGTTGAAGAAGAGAGAATAGTAGGGTTTATTTTAGTTAATGGAAATAATATTCAAAGAAAGAGACATGTGGCAGGCATTGTAATTGGTATTTTGCAAGAGTATAGTGGCCGAGGTATTGGAACGAGTTTGTTTAAAGAAGTAGAGAAGTGGGCAAGATTGCATGATGTATGGCGTTTAGAATTAACGGTAATGGCCCACAATACAAGAGCTCAGGCACTATATAGTAAAATTGGATTTGCACAAGAAGGTGTCAAAAAATCTGCTCTTATCATCGATGGAAAAGGTATCGATGAGTATGAAATGGCCAAATTATTAAAATAAGAGGTCGTTATATGAAAAAAAGATGGGCACTACTTGGTACCGTAGCAATGATACTGATCATTGGAGTAGCAGGAATAAATTATAAGATGTACAAGGAGCAAGAGGCGCGAGAAGTAAATGTAAACAATATATTTCCGAAAGCTAAAGAAACGATTGCTAATATGGATGGGGATATCGCAGTCATTAGTAATCCAAATTCGATGCTTGTACTCGTGAATAAAAATAGGCGTTTACCAGATGGGTATAGACCGCCAGATTTAGTTGTTCCGAAAGTACGTTACTCTAGTGAAGGTGATCAGGAGAAGAAAAAGATGAGGAAAGAGGCAGCGGTGGCACTTGAGGAAATGATTCAGCAAGCCGATAATGAGCGGATTTTCCTTTTTGCAGTCTCTGGATTTAGATCTTTTGATCGACAAAAAGCATTAAATACAATGTATAAAAAACAAGATGGAGAAGCAAAGACAGCGATGTCTAGTGCAGTCCCTGGTACGAGTGAACATCAAACAGGACTAGCTATGGATATTACATCTCAATCTGCTAAATTTCAGTTAGAAACTGTTTTTGGGGAGACGAAAGAAGGAAAGTGGCTTTCTCAAAATGCCCATAAGTTTGGTTTTGTTATTCGATATACGAAAGAGAAAGAAGGGATTACCGGCTATCGTTATGAACCGTGGCATGTACGGTATGTTGGGAATCCGCAAGCTACATATTTATATGAAAACCAACTGACGCTTGAAGAAGTAACGCAGTAATGAATTGAGGGGAGAGGGCTAAGATGACGATGTTATATAAGAAAAAGGTACATGCATATATTACGAGAGAAAAAGAAGGGGTTATGCAACTACTCGTTTTTAAACATCGTGATATACGAGAGGCTGGTATCCAAGTGCCAGGTGGGACAGTAGATGAAGGGGAAACGTTAGAGGCAGCAATTTTACGTGAAGTGCAAGAAGAGTCAGGGCTACGCCATTTTTGTATCGAACGCTTCCTTTCTGATTACATTATTTATATGAAAGAAAAAAAGGAATATCAAAAACGTCATTTTTTCCACATTTCATTATTAACAGATGTGAAAGATACGTGGGAACATGTAGTAAGTGCTGGTGAGGAAGACAAAGGTTTAGTATTTTGTTATGAGTGGATTGATATTAACAAATGTCTTGAATTAGCAGGTAAACAGGGAGAGTTTTTACATTTGCTCGAAGAGGTATATGTAAAATAATAAAAAGAGTCTGAGGCGATATTGAATTCGTTTCAGACTCTTTTTATTTCTCTGGAAATTAAAGGTTTTTAAACTGGTAAGTTGAAGTCCTTTAAAGGGATTGTAGTTGTTTATGCGAGGAGCGGAGAAAATGAAAAAGTAATAGATATTTGTCATATATAAAAGGAGAATGAAAATGGAAATTCAGTTCAATACATTATTGCAAAAAGAATTAACAATTCATGATATACAAACTGCAATGGAAGAAGGAAAATTAACGTCGAAAGAATTAGTCATGTATTATCTTTATAGGGTCGCAAAGTATGACCAAGATGGTCCGAAAATCAATTCTATTTTAGAAATAAATCCAGATGCTATCTTTATTGCAGAAGCGTTAGATCATGAAAGAAAGACAAAAGGTGTGAGAGGTCCATTACATGGTATACCAGTTTTACTGAAGGACAATATTGAAACGAATGATTCTATGCATACAAGTGCAGGGACAATTGCCTTAGAACAAAATATAAGTAGTGAAGATGCATTTCTCGTAAAAAAACTGCGAGAAGCAGGAGCAATTATAATAGGTAAAACAAATATGACAGAACTAGCAAATGCAATGTCTTTTGAAATGTGGGCCGGATATAGTGCGAGAGGTGGTCAAACAATCAATCCATATGGAACAGGCAAGGATGATATGTTTGTTGGAGGATCAAGTACAGGTTCTGCTATAGCAGTTGCCGCTAACTTTACTGTATTATCCGTTGGAACAGAGACAGATGCTTCTATTTTGAGCCCAGCTGTTCAAAACTCGGTTGTAGGTATTAAGCCGACTGTTGGGTTAATTAGTCGTAGTGGAATTATTCCTTTCACTTATTCACAAGATACAGCTGGACCATTTGCTAGAACAGTAACAGATGCTGCTATTTTACTAGGGAGTCTAACTGGGGTGGATGAGAAGGATGTAGCTACTCATAAAAGTGAAGGAATGGCATATCAAGATTATACACCTTACCTCGATGCTAACGGTTTAAAGGGGGCGAAGATTGGTGTGTTTAGCAATGCACCAAAAGAATATTACGAATCTGGTGAGTACGATGAAAAATTGTTTAAGGAAACGATCCAAGTATTACGTAGTGAGGGAGCGACAGTAGTAGAAGATATTGATATTCCTTCTTTTCACAGAGAATGGAGTTGGGGAGTTCCACTTTATGAGCTGAAGCATAGCCTGGATAACTATTTTTCTAAACTACCTTCTACTATTCCAGTACATTCTATTTCGGAGTTAATGGAGTTTAATAAAAACATAGCAGAAAGAGCTTTGAAATATGGACAAACTAAGTTAGAAAGAAAAAAAGATTTTCCTAATACGTTAAGAAATCCTGAATATTTAAAGGCAAGATTAGAAGATATATACTTTTCGCAAGAACAAGGTATTGATTTTGCATTAAAAAAATACAATCTTGATGCGATACTGTTCCCTTCCTATATAGCCTCTACAATTTGTGCAAAAGCTGGTTACCCATCTATAGCAATACCAGCCGGATATATGAAAAGTGAGAGACCTTTTGGGATTACTCTTGCAAGTACTGCTTTTAGTGAGGGGACATTAATTAAACTAGCATACGCTTTTGAACAAGCGACAAAACATAGAAAGATACCAAACTTATCATGAATAGAGAATACAAAAGGACAGGTGAACCCTGTCCTTTTGGCTTTATAGATTAAAAGGAAATATCTTTCTTCTCTGTCTTCTGATATTTTAATAAGCTAAAAGACAAACAAGCAGAACATAAAATAAGAAAAGAAGCGATGATATAAATAGTACGAACACCGAAAATGTCAGTAATAATTCCAACACTTAGCATAGAGAGACCAGAAGCTGTTGAGAGAAGGGCGCCGTGAGCTGTATAAATTTTCGATAATAAAGAAGGAGCGACGCTTGATTGTAAAACCGTCGTTTGAGAAATATCTCTAATTTGATAACAAGGCCCCATTAGAACACAAAGGAATAAGGCAATAATTCCGCTGCTCGTAACACCGTATAAAAATGTAAGAATACTAAACATAAGAGATCCTATCGCCATAGAGCGTATTAAATTATTTTGAATATATGTACTCATTCTCCATGCCAGTATTCCGCCAATTAATGTTCCGACATAATAACTTGTATTAATATATCCCCACCATTCTTCGCCTTTATGTAAAGCAGTAGTTACATATGCCATCGTAATAGCACCGATCCATATCGTTCCTGCGAAAGTTTCAATTAAGTCCATAAGTGTAACGATGCGCAGAGACGGGTGTTGAAATAACAGTTTCCACCCTTCTAATAATGCAGTAGTTTTCGAAGAAGTGGGTTCTGCTACTCGTTCAGCTTGTATAGATTGTAATGAAAGGTGTAATGTAATACATCCGAAAATCATCAATATGTTATTAATCATGAGTGTCGAAGTAACGCCAATGAGAAGAACAATTATGCTTGTAAATGAGTATGCGGCGGCTTGTATAATTTGTGTTGAAAAGGAAAAGACACTATTTACTTTTACTAATTTTTCTTGTGGTGTTAAGCGCGGGATAACGGCGTATAGTAGAGGAGCGCTCCATCCACTACATAATGAAATGAAAATAACAAAAGTTAAAAGAGCAAAAATGTTTGTTGATAGAATAGGAAATAATATCATTAACAATATGAAAAGAGCTGTTTTAATCCATTGCAGAGTATATAGCAATGAATAAGATGGAAAACGATTCATTATAAGTGGTGCAGAAGTGTTCGCGATAAGATTTGTGATCACTTGTAATAATGGAAAAAGAGCAGTAATTGTAGCTGATTTAGTTGTGATATAGATGTGAGTTGTAATAATCATTATGTATACAATATCAGCAAGGGTAATACACATTTTGGAGCCTAAATAGAAAGCCAGTGAGCGTTTCGTCAATAAGAATACCACCTTCCAAAAAAATAATGGTTTTTTATTTAGAATAATTATAATCTAAAAAATATAATTTTGAAAGAATTAAATATTTTGTCATTTTTTGAAAGGGATTTTCATGTATAATGAAGAATATACTAATATAGTATTTTATTAATGCTTGTTGTAACAGCGAATACATATAATAGCTTGTAGCAAACGCCCCCTGTGTGAGATAGGGTGGATAAACCATTCTTTTCTTCATATACATATAGAAAATGAGAAAGAAAGTGAGGGGTGCATATGGCTGGATGGGTGATTTGGTTTATAATAGCGGGTATTTTATTTATTGCAGAAATGTTGTCGATTACGTTTTACATGCTTTGGCTTGGAATTGGAGCTGTTGTCGGAGGTCTTATTGCTTTGTTTGCTCCTGATGCACTATTTTTACAAGTTGTTGTTGGGGCGATTGTAAGTTTAACATTGACTTTCTTTACGAAAAGAATTTCCAAAAACTTTCGAGAAGCAAAAGGTTTTACTGATACAGTAGATAAACTTGTTGGTAAAAAGGGAATTGTTATGCAAACGATTACAAGTGAAGTGAACGGTATTGTGAAAGTGGATGGAGATACTTGGACAGCTATTTCGGATACTCCTATTGATGCTGGAGAAAAAGTCGTTGTTATACAGAGGCATAGTACTATTTTACAAGTGAAAAAGGAGAGTGAATAAATATGGCAGTAGCATTAACGTTAACGATTATTTTCGCATTGATTGTCGTTGTATTTATTGCATTGACAATTAAAATTATTTCTCAGCAAAAAGTTGGGGTCGTTGAAAGGTTTGGTAAATTTCAACGGATTATGCACCCAGGATTAAATATTCTAATCCCAATTGTAGACCGCGTTCGTGTATATCACGATTTACGTATTCAACAAACGAATGTACCACCACAAAAGGTAATAACGAAAGATAATGTACAAGTAGAAATTGATACAATTATTTTCTATCAAATTGTTGAACCAGAGCTTGCGACATATGGTATTTCAAACTATGAATATGGTGTTCGTAATATTACATCTGCAACAATGCGTCAAATTATTGGTAAAATGGAGCTTGATGAAACATTATCAGGCCGTGAAAAAATTTCAACAGAAATTCGTTTAGCACTTGATGAAGCGACAGAAAAATGGGGCGTTCGTATTGAGCGTGTCGAAATAGTCGATATTAATCCACCAAAAGATGTGCAAGTATCAATGGAAAAACAAATGAAAGCAGAACGTAATAAACGTGCGATCATTTTGGAAGCAGAAGCAGCTAAACAAGATAAAGTCCTTCGTGCTGAAGGGGAAAAACAAAGTAAGATTTTAATGGCTGAAGGGGATAAAGAAGCTCGCATCCGTGAGGCTGAAGGTATAAAAGAAGCAAAAGAATTAGAAGCGCAAGGGGAAGCTAGAGCGATTGATGAAATTGCAAAAGCAGAGCAAAATCGAATTGAACTACTTCGCGCAGCAGATTTAGATGAACGTGTACTTGCTTATAAATCATTTGAATCATTGATTGAGGTTGCGAAAGGGCCAGCAAATAAAGTCTTTATTCCGTCTAATGCAATTGAAACACTTGGTACCCTTGGTGCAATTGGGGAAATCTTTAAAGAGAAACAAGCGAAGAAATTACCTTCGTCAGATACAGAAAAATAACTATAAGAGTGGGGAAGAGAAATGGGATGCCATTTCTCTTTTTTATGCGAATCAATGGTTATTTAGATGAAAACTATTATGGATTAAGTAGAGGGATATTCCTAAAATATAAAAAAGACGGCGACGGTGTTTATAATCAAGACTTATCTAAAAACGCAATGTTAATTGAAGTTGGTGGTGTGGATAATACGTTAGATGAACTATATAATACGATTGATGTGTTAACGGAAGTATTATTGGAACAATGCGGAGAAAGTGAATGGGTGAGGGACGGGAAACCGTTCCTTTTTGTTATGGAAAGGTAAGAATATGGTATAATGGAATTTTGTGAATATTAAATGAGGGAGCAGGGGAAATATGCAAATAATTTTAATACGCCACGGTGAATCAGAAGCTGATATTTTAAATGTACATGAAGGTCGAGCTGACTTTGAATTAACAGAAAAAGGAAGGCAGCAAGTACAAAGACTTGTACAGAAAGTGAAAAAGGATTTTGCGCCAGATTTTATTTGGGCAAGCACATTAAAACGTGCTCGTGAAACTGCTGAAACATTAGCTGAAGCGATTCAGTGTCCAATTCAATTAGAAGAGGAATTAATGGAGTTCAATAATGGAGTGCAAGCAGGTTTATCATTTGAAGAAGCGAAAAAATATCCAGAGCCAAAGTTTCTTCATGACCGGTTTGAAAACGGGGAATCATTTATTGAATTTAGAATGAGAATAGAAGGAATCTTTTCTAAAATCGTGACAGAAAATACATATGATCGGATTGCAATTGTTGCACACGGTGGTGTAATAAATAGTATTTTACGAGCGTTTTTCCAAATGCCAATTAGCATGGACTATTATTTTAAAATGGGAGATACAGGAGTTAGTTTGATTGAACTTACGGATAAACAGAAAACTGTTCATTTTATAAATGATACAAATCATTTAGATGGAATGTAAGAGGATATGTACAAAGTTGTATTTTTCGATGTTGACGGTACTCTTTTAAGTGAGATTGATAGAAGTATGCATGAAAGCACAAAAGAAGCGATACAAAGGTTAATAGATAAAGGAATTCATGTCGTTGTTACAACAGGGAGACCATATAGTCTATGCTCACAATTTAAAGAGCTGGGCATAAATACGTTTATTTCTGCAAATGGCGCACATATAAAGTGTGCTGATGAAGTTATACATAAATCGGTACTTTCAAGTGAAATTGTTCATGATATTTCAAATTTTGCTGAATTAAATGGTCACAGTGTTTCTTATTTTACAGAAGAATTTGTAATGAATGGTATTGCTTCAAAAGACGAACGTGTAATACGAGCATTAAATGAAACTTTAAATTTAGAGCGGTATCCTGACAAAGTTAGAAACTTGTCAGAAGAGATTTATTGTGTATGTCTGTATGCTGATGAAACAGAAGCTCAAAAATTCTTTGAAAGATATCCAGCACTTACGTTTGAACGTTTTCATGGTTACGTTATGAATGTGTTGGAAGATAATAAAGTATCGAAGCTAACTGCAATTCAAAAGGTATTGGAACATCTGAAAATTTGTAAATCAGAAGCAATTGCTTTTGGTGACGGTGGAAATGATGTTGAGATGTTACAGTATGTAGGGTTAGGGATTGCGATGGGGAATGGCGGAGAAGGGTTAAAAACAAGAGCAGATTTCGTTACAAAGAAGGCGAGTGAAGGTGGTATTTTATTTGCCTTAGAGAAGTTTCATGTCGTCTAGCATACCTTTATTGAAATAAAGGTATGTTAGGATCTTTAACGTGCTCACATAATAAAATATGAATTTGCCCGCGATGATGATAAAAATGTGCAACAATTTCAAGCAACCATTCGAATCGAGAGTAAGAAATACCCCAATAAGCAGTCATAATTTCCGCTAGTTCTTCATTGGAATAGGATAAAAAAGTTTTAGAAAGTAAATCGTACCCTTGTATCATCGTTTGTTGCATTTGAGTAATTGTTTCTGGTGTTTGTTCTATATAAAAGGTATGTAATTCTTTTTCCGTAATACCATTTAATATGAGTAAATCAGCATGGCAAATAAGGGAAAGATGTTTATACATTTCAAATAATGACCGCTTTGATTCAATCGGTTTTATTTTCAAATCACTTTCAGTATATTGGCTCAGTATTTGAATGGATGTATCAATAGCAATTTTAACTTGATTCAATGCAGATGGAACAAACATTGTAATTATTCTCGCCTCCGTATATAATAATTTCTTAAGGGTATTATATCATACTCAAAATTCCGAAAATTCTAGTAGTTTGACTAGCATAGTGAAAAGTATTATATTGTAAAAGGTCATATGAAACGTGAAATAGAATGGAATGTAATTATTGAGTTAGGAGTTAGACCAATGAGCTTGAAATATGGAAGAGATACAATTGTTGAAGTTGACTTAAATGCTGTAAAACATAATGTAAAAGAATTTAAAAAACATGTAAACGATGAAAATATTGCGATGATGGCGGCTGTAAAAGCGAATGGGTATGGTCATGGGGCAGTTGAAGTTGCGAAATCGGCTATTGAAGCAGGAATAAACCAACTTGCAGTTGCATTTATAGACGAAGCAATTGAATTAAGAGAAGCTGGAATCACTGTACCTATTTTGATTTTAGGATATACACCAGTAACAGCTGTAGAAGATGTAATTCAATATGACGTTATGATGACTGTTTATAGAGTAGAAGATTTACATGGTATAGATGAAGTTGCAAACCAACTTCAAAAGAAAGTGCGAATTCATGTGAAAATTGATACAGGAATGAGCCGTATTGGTTTACAGGAAGAAGAAGTTAAAACGTTTTTTGAAGAGTTAACACGTATGCGATATGTAGAAGTAGTAGGGATGTTTACACATTACTCTACCGCTGATGAAATAGATAAAACTTATACAAATATGCAAACAAGTTTATTTGAGAAAGCTGTAAATACAGCGGAAGAACTAGGAATTCATTTTCCATATATTCATAGTTCAAACAGTGCAGGATCAATGGAACTTAGTAACACATTTCAAAATATGGTTCGTGTCGGTATTGGAATCTATGGAATGTATCCTTCGAAAGAAGTTGATCATACTGTTGTAGCGTTAAAACCAGCGTTGTCATTAAAATCAAAAGTAGCTCATGTTAAACATGCGAAGAAAAATCGTGGTGTTAGTTATGGAAATACGTATGTAACAACGGGCGAAGAATGGATTGCAACTGTACCGATTGGTTATGCTGATGGGTATAATCGTCAGCTATCTAATAAAGGGCATGCGCTAATAAACGGAGTACGAGTACCTGTTGTTGGTCGGGTTTGTATGGATCAGCTTATGCTAGATGTTACAAATGCAATGCCAGTACAAGTAGGAGACGAAGTTGTATTCTACGGCAAACAAGGTGAAGAAGAAATTGCGGTGGAAGAAATAGCAGATATGTTAGGTACAATTAACTATGAAGTTACATGTATGTTAGACAGAAGAATTCCACGTGTTTATAAAGAAAACGATGAAACGACTGCGGTTGTAAATATATTAAGAAAAAACTGAATCGATATGATTCAGTTTTTTTATTTTTGACAAATGAAAAATGTTCTATTTATACCGTGTAGTTGTATATTGTTACATCCTACAGATTTTAAAGAGGTAATAATTTCGTCTCTAAAATAACATGCTTCCTCGATAGAAAAGTCACTCCTATTCCAACAATCCATAATAATCATACTTTGTCATAATTTCAAAACCACATTGTGTATATAGTTTTAAAGCATTGTTATTTTTCGTTTCGACGTCTAATTCAATTGTTGAAACTCCTTCTGTAATAAGTGTATGTACCATATAACTAAGAATATCTTTACCATACCCTTTACCTTGATAAGAAGGATGAACTGCGAATCCTGATAGTGTAGTAGATTGCTCTTGCTCAGTAACGGTAATTGTTCCAATTGCTTTTTCATTAATAAGAGCAGTGTAAACTTGATGAGAAGGTGAAGTCATCATCTTTTGTAGCCATGTGGACGTATTTGCTGCCGAATCTCCAAAAGCTTCACTAGCGATTTCTATAAGATCAGGAAGTAATTCAGAAGATGCAACGGTAAGATTAATATTATTTTTTATTGTTTTTTGTGCTTCGTTTGTTTTGAACTCCATACCGTACTCACTATATAAATAAGGCAAGTTCATTTGTTTTGCAAATGATTTCCCTGAAATAGAGTCACCATTAATTATAAGAAGGGCTTCATCCGCTTCTCTTTTTTGTATTTCTTTCATTGCGGTTAGTAAAAGTGTAGTGCCTATATGTTGTTTCCTATAGTTCGGATGAACAAACCCTATTAACTCCAGTTTTGTCGGTCTTTCAAAGTCATACATACTTAAAGTACCGATTAATTGAGTAGCATCATAAAATAGAAAATCATTTACCACTTCTTTATTACGAGCAGTTAAAAAATTTACATGTAAATCTGACGAGTAATCAATTTGATCGTGTTGGCCGCAAATATGGGCTAAATCTTTCATTTGCTGAATTTCGTTTGCTGTTAAAGATTTCTTTTTTTCAATATTCATTTCATAATCCCTCGCAATCGTTTTTAAAAATAGGATGGGTGACGTAACCACTTTTCTAACTCCACACTACCTTGAACAGATAATAAGCGATATAAATATCGATAAGGTTGTCTACATTCTTCAAGATGAGGAATGGGCATAATGGTCTCATAACCTTGTTTAAAAGCACGAGCCTCTTTTTCTGTAAGTACATATTCTAATCCGATAAAATCGAACTCTCGTGGAGCAATTGCATAGGCTTCTGTATCTACTAAACCAGTTATAGATGTACCATCTGATAAAAATTGAGTAGGGTCCATATCAATTAAAACGAGTGTAGATTCCTTCGGTGCCGGCAAAGGAGAGAGCTGTGACTCAAAAGTATGAAATGCGTTATGGATGCACTCGTTATCGGAATAAAATATATTTACAAGGTTTTGGCTTACTTTTAAAATATGAGACTTAAATTCTTCAAGTGGAACTTGGAAAGTACTAGAAGGGTTTCCTGTGAAATTAGCTTTAAATGAATGAATCTCTGCTAGTCCTTTTCCAAGGCTGAATAACATAGAATCAGGTTGTCCGATAAATGATTGCAGTGTACTTCCGGTTAGTTTTTCGGCGATAACATACTCTCTTCCATCTAAAACATGTTTTTGTAAAATAGTCGGAATGGGTAAGGTGGTACATTTTTTCAATAAAGTGTGTATCGTTTCTAATTGATGTACGTTTCTGGGGTCAATTCCAAATAGATTTTTGCATCCCCACCAAAAATCATTATTTGGCTCTTCCTTCATTTTAGAAGAACGAACGATCACTTCTGAATCTTCTGTTTGAACAAGAAAAACGTCACTTGCATGATCTTCGTAGCCTGGGTGCAATGCCTGAACAGAAAGAATGGGTGAGGTGAATAGTTGTTGTAACATAAAAGAGCCCCTTTTTCTGTGAATTCTATAAATTTATTATATAACAGAATATGTACCACGTGGATAATGATAGGGGATAATATAGAACATAAATAAATTTATAGTGAAAAATCAGCATGGAAATTATATTTTTCTAGTTTTGTATGAATTATCAAAAAATACTTTCGAATGAAAAACGTGTAAAAATGTTCGAATGTAAAGTTCGTATCATACAAGAGATGAAGAGTAAAGGAGAATTAAACATTGATTTATAAGATTGTGCACTCGTAATAGTGCAGGCTATAGAAAATATTTCTCAATAATAAAATGAAGAGAAAGATATGAAGAAGTAGAATAGATTCCTTTATAATATAATTAATAATTAACATTATTAATTATATTATGTTAGATAGAAAGGAGAGAATGTTATGGCGAACGTACTCGTAATAAATTTTCCTGGAGAAGGCCATATTAATCCGACGCTAGCAGTTGTTAGTGAGCTAATTCGACGTGGGGAAACAGTTGTGTCATATTGTATTGAAGATTACAGAAAAAAGGTTGAAGCAACAGGTGCTGAATTTCGAGCATTTGAAAATTTTCTCTCTCAAATTAATATTATGGAACGAGTAAATGAAGGTGGTAGTCCTTTAACGATGTTATCTCATATGATAAAAGCATCAGAACGTATTGTTACTCAAATTGTAGAAGAAACAAAAGAAGAAAAGTACGATTTTTTGATATATGATAATCATTTTCCAGTAGGACGTATTATAGCGAATATCTTACAATTACCAAGCGTTTCTTCTTGTACGACTTTCGCTTTTAATCAGTACATTACTTTTAATGATGAGCAAGAATCGAGACAAATAGATGAAACTGATCCACTATACCAATCTTGTGTAGTGGGAATGGAAAAATGGAAAGAGCAGTATGGAATGAAGTGTAATAGTCTGTATGATATTATGAATCATCCTGGCGATATTACGATTGTATACACTTCCAAAGAATATCAGCCACATTCGGATGTATTTGATGAATCTTATAAATTTGTTGGTCCATCAATTGCTACTCGAAAAGAAGTGGGCAGTTTTCCTATTGAAGATTTAAAAGATGAAAAAGTGATTTTCATTTCTATGGGAACAGTTTTTAATGAACAACCTGCCCTGTATGAAAAATGTTTTGAAGCGTTTAAAGATGTAGAAGCGACAGTCGTATTAGTTGTTGGTAAGAAGATAAATATAAGTCAATTTGAAAACATTCCGAATAACTTTAAGTTGTATAATTATGTGCCGCAATTAGAAGTATTACAGCATGCTGACGTATTCGTGACGCATGGGGGTATGAATAGTTCGAGTGAAGCGTTATATTACGGTGTCCCGTTAGTTGTAATTCCGGTAACAGGAGATCAGCCTTTAGTTGCGAAAAGAGTGACTGAAGTAGGGGCTGGAATAAGGATTAATCGTAAAGAATTAACTTCTGAATTGTTACGTGAGACTGTAAAGAAAGTAATGGATGATGTAACGTTTAAGGAAAATAGTCGTAAAGTTGGAGAGTCGCTTCGAAATGCCGGTGGGTATGAGAGGGCAGTTGATGAAATATTTAAAATGAAAATGAATTCATACTTAAAGCTTAAATAAAGTGAAACTTTAATCAGTATGATTTTTGTTCATACTGATTATTAGCTTGCACGAATCGGGCGTTTATGGGCAGCCTGATTCCCACTTAACTTCTTTGTTCCAGCCGAGTTTTGAAGTGGGAATCTTATTGCCTGCTAATAGCGGGATAAACGTTTGAAACACACTTACTGTAATATGTAAGTGTGTTTCTTCTGTTAGGATTTAAATAAATTACATAAACATCACCGTAGAGGTGAAACTTTTGTGTATATAGGCCGATTTCTTTGTATTTACAGAAAAATTACGTTAAAATAATACTAAGAAAATATATATGTTTTGGGGGTAATGAATGAAAAAAGTATTCGAATACGTATTATTAACAATTGGATCTATTATTGTAGCTGGTTCACTAGAGCTTATTTTAGCACCTAATGGACTAGTGGACGGAGGGGTAACTGCGATTGCTATTATGGCAAATAAAGTTGCAGGATTACCGCTTTACGGAGTGTTTTTAGGACTTAATATTCCTATTTTATTATTTACTGCAAAAGTAATGGGAAAGAAGTTCTTCATCCGTACTTCTTATGCAAATGTTGTTACAACACTCGGATTGATTTATTTAAAACCATTTCCAGCAATTACGACTTCGGAATTATTAATTGTACTTTACGGAGGAGTTCTATTTGGAGTTGGTGTTGGAATCGTTGTAAAAATGGGCGGAGCAATCGATGGATCAGAAATGTTAGCTGTTTGGATGAACAAGCATTTTAAAGTGCCAATTAGTACATTTTTACTTGCTGTAAATGCAGTTATTTTTGTATTTGTTGCTATTTTATTTTCAATTGAGCAAGCGATGTTCTCATTAGCAATTTTCTATATTGTTACGAAAATGATAGATTTCATATTAGATGGTATTAATCAAGGAAAGAGCGTCATGATTATTTCGAATAAAAATAAAGAAATTGGCGAACTGCTTATGAAAGAATTACAACTGTCTGTTACGTATCTACATGGAGAAGGTGGTTTTTTAGGAGAGCACCAGAGAATTATTTATTGTATTACAAACCGTTTTATTTATCCGAAAATGAAAGATCTCGTTCTCTCTGTAGATCCAAGTGCTATAATTGAAGCTTCTTATTCAACAGAAACAACTGGTGTAAAGCGTCCAGGAAGGACAGCGAGATCAGGGCAAGTATCAGAAAAATAGTGTGTAAAATAACTCCACATAAGTATAACTTATGTGGAGTTATTTTTAATTAGGGAACCAGGTTTCTTTCAGTAATTTGACTACAATTTCGATACTATCTTCAGGAATGCTACCGAAACCGATTAGTACATATGAAGCTTCTCTTAAATTATGTACAGAATCATATGTAGAGAGTGGGTATAATTTGATTCGTTGTTTTGCAGCAGCATGAATAAGTTCTTGTTCGTTCATCCCATTATGAACATGAAGTACGATATGCAGTCCAGACTGTTCACCAAGTATTTGAACACGAGATCCGATTTCATTTTTGATAGATTTAACTAGTAATGTGTGCTTTCTTTTATATAACGTACGACTACGGTTTAAATGGCGATCCCAATCACCATTGTGAATAAAGGTTGCAAAAGCGAGTTGCTGTATTGTGGAAACAGTTTGTTTAAACTTACCTTCAAGCTCTTTATAGATTTTTAATAGATGAGTTGGTAAAACGATATATCCCATTCGTAAAGAAGGTAAAAAGGATTTCGAGAAAGTTCCCATATAAATAACACGTTCATTTGAATCTAGTCCTTGTAAAGAGGGAATAGGTTTTCCTACATAACGAAATTCCCCGTCGTAATCATCTTCAATAATATATCCTTCGCAATCATTGGCCCACCTTAATAATTCGAGCCTTCTAGATAATGGCATAATCATTCCAAGAGGAAATTGGTGTGATGGAGTGACGTATGCTACATTGGAACGTGATTCACGTAAAGCTGAAATACGAATCCCTTTTTCGTCTAATGAAATAGGGTGAACAGGAAGACCAGAACTTTGAATCATGGCAGTTATACGGTGAAATCCAGGGTTTTCGATTCCGTATTCTTTTTTTGAACCAAGCAGTTGAAGTAGCAACCAAAGAAGAGGTTGCGTACCGGCTCCAATAATAATTTGATCAGGTGAAGAATGTACCCCGCGGGCATGATATAAATATTTTGAAATATGCTCTCGTAGAACAAACTCGCCTTGAGGATCTTCTTTAGAAAATAATTTATCTTCGTATTGGAATAAGGTTTCGTGTAATGCTCTTTTCCAATTTGTAATTGGAAAAGCTTTTTGATCAATAAGTCCTTGGCTACAATCATAGTCATATAGTTCTTCTATCGTGTTTTTAGTTTTGTGTGACGCAACGCTTTCACTTTTTGGCATGATATCAATATCAACCTCTGCAACAAAAATACCTCGTTTTGGTTTGCTTTCCACATATCCTTCAGCAATTAATTGTTGATAAGCGGATTCGACAGTAATACGGCTAATATTCAGTTGTGATGCCAAATTTCGATGAGAAGGAAGACGTGTGCCAACAGAGATTGTTCCCTGTGAGATTTCTTGCTTTATATATTTGTAAATTTGTAAGTAAATTGGTGTTTTACTTTCTGGATGCAATGGAATAGTGAAATTCATTTTACACATTCTCCTTTAAATACTGGCCTTATAAAAAAGAATAAAACTGTCACTTAAGTAAGGGGCAGTTGCTTCCTATAATAATGATATAACATTTAGAAAATTTTATAAATAGTAAGGAGAGAATCATAATGAATATTAGAGAAGTAGTAACAGAAGCTGATTTACATGATGTATTCCCCGTATTACAGCAATTACGAACGAAACTTTCAAGAGAAGAAGCAAGTTCTTTATTTCAAAAAATGAAAGACGAAAATTATAAACTACTCTCGTTACAAAATGAAGATGACGAAGTTGTTAGTCTAGCTGGTGTAGCAATTTGTACGAATTTTTATAATGAGGAACATGTTTTCGTATATGATCTTGTAACTGCGAAAGCTCATAGATCAAAAGGATATGGTAAGGTTCTGCTATCATATGTAGAAAAATGGGGGGAAGAAAAAGGGTGCAGTTCTATCGTTCTTACATCAGCGTTTCCAAGAGTTGATGCCCATCGTTTTTATGAAAGAGAAGGCTATGATAAGGTAAGCTATTCTTTTTATAAAGAGTTATAATACTAAGTAGGTTCTATGTGTGATAACATATGGAACCTACTTTTAATTTAGAATTGAAGGATGAAGAGGGTTAATTGCTTATTTTGTCGAATAGTTTCTTTACAATTGAGACGATAATATTGAATTTAAAGAAGGTTAGGGGAGTTTATACTTGGAAAAAATTCAGAAACTATTAATCCCAAAAGGTGTAAGAGTTATCGTAATATCTGATATTCATGGTGAATTAAATCTTTTAAAGAAATTATTACATAAAGTTAACTTTAAAGATGATGATTATTTAATTATAAATGGCGACCTTTGTGAGAAGGGGAGCGATAGCATTGGCGTCGTAAACTACGTCATGGATTTAGTAGTTAGCAAGCCAAATGTTTATGTTGTTGAAGGGAATTGTGAAGTTGTAGTTGAAGCGCTTGTAAATGAAAATCCTGCGCTAATAAATTATTTGTGTACGCGAAAAAATACAATTTTTAATGAATGGTTAAGGCAATCGAACGTTACCGTTAATGAAAAAAGTGATATTCGTGAAGTGAAAAACATATTGATGAGCCATTTTTCAAAAGAAATAAAGTGGCTAACAGAGCTGCCAACTGCTATTGAAACTGAGGATTATATCTTTGTACATGCAGGGCTTGAAGATAGAGAGGATTGGAAACATACAGACAGGAAAAATGCAATTGCAATGCCAGAGTTTTTTAATAAGTCACATAGAGCGAATAAATACGTAATTGTGGGACATTGGCCTGTTGTGAATTATTCCGACGAGGCGCCGTCTAACAATCCGGTTATTGATAAGGAGAAAAAAATTATTGCGATTGATGGTGGTAATGCGATTAAAGAAGCAGGGCAATTAAATGCATTTATTATTCAGAGGACAACTTCAGGTGATACGTTTTCTTATACATATGTAGATCATTTTCCGCAGTATGAAGTATTGGGCGATTTTAATGCGAATTCAGTAATGCAGGGCGGGGTTACATATCCGCATTATTACATAGAACCTGTGGAGAGAATGAAAGATTTTACTATATGTAAACAAATAGAAACAAATGAACTACTTCATGTGAAAAATGAGTATATAAAGCAACTTGAATCAGGTGAGTATACAGTGAAAACGGATATTTCTTGTGCTCAAATAGGCGTTAGAAAAGGGGATATTGTTTCTCTCATTGATGGTAGCTGCATGGGATATGATTTAATAAAAAAAGATGGTGTAGAAGGCTGGATAGAGAAAGGGATTCTACTTGAGATAGAAAAGAAGGGAAATAAAATATTTAGCTAAAATAGGAGGGATATGACCTTCTATTTTTTATTAACTATGTTACGAGTTCGTACTTCATCTAAATTTTTCCGAAGTTCCGTTTCTAAATTAAACTTGAAAAAATTAGCGAACTAACATAAATAATTCGTATCTTATAACAAAAGTATACAATATAATAAAGGGTTTTTGTTTTGATTTTTCAGAAAAAACATTATAATTATATATGAAATAAAGAGAGATGTAGGAGGAAATTATGCAAAACGTTATATTAAAGGGGAACAAAGTTACAATTCGTACAATTGAAGAATCAGATATAAAAACATTATGGAGCCTCAGATTTAAAGAAGAAAATCCAGAATGGAAGAAATGGGATGCACCATACTTTCCAATATCAGTGCAAGAATACACGCCATATAAAGAAAATTCACAAAAACGTTTAAAAGAAGAACCGCTATCGAATTTAATTGTCGAAAATGACGGTCAAATCATTGGGACAGTAGGTTTTTATTGGGAACATAAACCGACGCGTTGGTTAGAAATGGGAATCGTAATTTATGATCCAGCATACTGGAATGGTGGATATGGTACAGAAGCATTAAAACTATATAGAGATTTGTTATTTGAAAATATGGAGATTGGTAGAGTAGGGCTCACAACTTGGTCTGGCAATGAACGAATGATGAAAGTAGCAGAGAAAATAGGAATGAGCTTAGAAGGTAGAATGCGAAAATGCCGATATTATAACGGGACATACTATGATTCTATTCGAATGGGAATGATTCGTGAAGAATGGGAAGAGCTTTGTGTAACGAAGGGGTGAGGAAGCGTGTACGCTATTATTGCTACATTTGATAGAGTGTTTACTTATAAAATTAGAGAATTGCAAAGTGAATTAACGAATATAATTGAAACAAATGAACTAGCCGGAGTAGAACCGCATATAACATTGGCTGATTATAATGAGTTAGATGTTAATTTATATACGGAGAAATTAAAGGAGTTTGTAGCTTTTCAAGAGAACATTGCTGCTGTAACTTTTCCTTCTGTTGGAACTTTTCCTACTAACGGAACGATTTTTCTAGCACCGACCATTACCAATGAATTATTAAGATTTCATCATTCTTATCATGATTATTTCAAAACTTTTCATGATAATCCAAAGTCTTATTACGTACCAGGGAGCTGGGTCCCACATTGCACAATTGCAAATCAGTTAGATGTAAATCAGTTTTTAGGTGCAATAGAGTATTTATATGAAAAGTTTGAAATAACAAGAGCTTCAATTGAGAAGTTAAAATTAATTAAGGTAAATTATGAAAATGGTTCTGCCATTTCTTCTAGTATATTAGCAGAATATAATTTAAAGAGGATGGAGACAGCGAGATGACATATGTAATTAGAGAAATGAAGCAAGAAGATATTAATGCTGTACAAAACGTAGCAAAAATAGCTTGGCATGATACTTACGAAGAAATTATTCCAAGAGAGATTCAAGATAGTTTTTTAGATGAAGCATATTCTGATGAAAAAATGAAATATCGTCTTAAAAATACACATTTGTTCGTTGCAGAAGAAGAGGGAGAAGTAATTGGATTTGCGAATTTTTCACCTGTTAGACTGCAAAATGAAGCAGAATTAGGTGCGATTTATTTGTTACCAGATCAGCAAGGGAAAGGGATAGGAAGTGCTTTATTACAAAAAGGGATTAAGGCATTGAAAGGAATACGGAAACTGTACATACATGTAGAAGCAGCAAATGAAAAAGGAAAACGCTTTTATGAAGCGAAAGGTTTTGCGGCTTTAGAACAATTTGAAGAAGATTTCGAAGGGCATATGCTGCAAACCGTGAGGATGGTTTTATACATATAAGGGGGATCAGAAATGAAAATATTTGATTTCAGTGAAAAAGTAGGGAAGCACATATCAGCATTTCAATCTAACCTTATAATGTCAAAAATATTAAATCATCAAGGGAATATACATATCGGTGCCATGCATTTACAAGAGAATGGAATCATCGGATATCATGAAGCAGTTGTATCTCAACTGCTTCTTATTGTACAAGGGGAAGGATTTGTATGTAGTGCAGATAAAGAAAAAGTGCAGGTAGAAGCTGGACAAGCTGTATTTTGGGTGAAGGGCGAGTTCCATGAAACAAGTACGGAAAAAGGATTGATTGCAATTGTAATTGAGTCAGACGGTCTTGAAAATGGTATTTCAATGATGATTAGAGGGCAGGAGGGGGAAAGGAATGATTACAAAAGCGAATGAGAAAGAAACGGAAAAAATATTACATTATGCAGCTCGATCACTTTTCGAAGGAACGAGAGGGAATTGTCAACTAAGTAAGGAAAAAGCGATTGAAATCACAAAGCCTTTAGTAGAAAAAGGAGCATATTATTTAGTTATAAGAGAAGAAAATAATATAGTTGGATGGATATTGATAGGAGAAAATACAGACTATTTTTCTCGTGAAAAACTTGGATTTATTTATGAGTTGTATGTTTTTTCGGAGTATCGCGGGAGAGGATTATCACGAAAACTAATGAAAGCTGGGATCAAGGAACTACAAGAAAAGTATTCAGAAATTCGCTTGAATGTATTTGCAGGGAACTTTGCGAAAGAGATGTACGAAGATTTTGGCTTCGTTGAAAGACAAGTAATCATGACATTGAAGTGAGAAAACGATTTTAAGTGGGCGAAGAAACAAGAAAAAGAAAATGAGTATGTAATTTGTAAAGGTTATATTCTGAATTTTGGGTAAAAAAAGTTTTATTTTTATTATTAAATAGAGGTAGAAACACTTAGCAGTCCTTTTTAAAAAAACAATAAATTTATATTATATAATATGATGTTATTATGTTAAAAGAGAAATTTTGGAAAAAAATCATTTTTTTATTTAGAAATTTTTAAATTATTGATATAATCAATTTGTAGAATTGATTTTGGGTTAATTTTACTATTTTTAAATTTTAAGGGGGATTTAATAATGGCAGGACAAATTCGTATGTCACCAGAGGAGCTTAAATCAAAAGCGACTCGATATGGACAAGGTGCAAATCAAATTGAGGACATTTTACGTCAGTTACAAAACTTACAAAATGAATTAAGAGGAGAATGGGAAGGTCGTGCTTTCGAAGGTTTTGATCAACAGTTCAATCAATTAAAACCAAAAGTACAAAACTTCGCAGAGCTATTACAAGAAATTAATATGCAGCTTAATAAGACTGCAGAGGCTGTTGCTAGACACGACGAAGATCTTTCTCGTAATTTCGGTCTACAATAAAAACGGGCAAAAGAAATATATAATTTAGCCATGCAACTTTCGTTGTATGGCTAAATTGCTTTAAAACTAGAGTAAGATAAGGAGTCCTTAACTTAATAGACTCGCAGCCGCAGGAGTGATAAGTAGTGAAAAAGTTTAAGTGGAGCATCTTGTTGTTTATTATTTTAGCTCTTGTGCTATCAACAGGAGTCTCCTATTTAGCATTAAATCAAAATGTTAAGAAAGCTAATGAGAATAGCACGCCAAAAATGACAGTTGCATTAGTAAATGAAGATCAAGGAACTGTATTTGAAGGGAATAAAATAGCGTTTGGAGATCAATTTGTTAAAAATGTAAATAAAAATACGAAACAAGAATGGTACGTAGTTAGTCGCGGAGTAGCAGAAAATGGTTTGAAAAATAATAATTACAATATGATGATTGTAATACCTAATGATTTTTCTAGGAAGGCCGTTGCGATTGATTCAGAACTGCCGGAAAAATTAACGTTAAACTACAAAGTAAACGCGACTGGGAATAAAGATTTGAAAGCTGAAGCTGAAAATACAGCTTCTATGATTTTGGAGGACTTTAATAAACAAATAATTGATGTTTATTTTGCAAGTATTATCGGAAAATTGCAAGGCGCACAAGATAATATAGGTAAAATAATTGAAAAAGGAAACACTCAAACAACTATGTACAAAAAAGATGTACATAGTCCGTTGGCAAATTATACAAATCAATTTAAAACGGTACAAGACTATACAGGAATTTCTGTTAATAGTTTTAAAGGATTTCAGGATGTCTTAAAAGGGTTTGGTCAAACATTAGATGAAGGAAATAAATCTAATAATACTTATTTGGAAGGTTTTAATAACTTCCAAAAAATACAATCTGATAATAATCTGTTAGCGAATAATTTTACGAATCAATTTAATCAATACATGAGTGATATGAATACAGGCGATGTTTTAAAGCAGTTAAGTGCATTGGAATCCGCTAATAAAGTTATTACAAATCAATTTATGCTTTCAGAGAAAGAACCAAATATTTTAGCTGATGCTTCAGCAATTCAAAAATATTTAACAGATGTAAAAAAACAAGTGTCAGAATATGATACAGAACTTGCAGGAAAGTTAGAAAGTGATATTCAAGAGACGATAATTAAAAAGTTAAAGCAATCTATGTCGAACGATGGAAAGCAAGAAGTATTTATAAATACGTTAATGAAACAACCAGATATTCGAATAAAGCAACAAATCGAGAATTTAATCACAAAATTACCTAGTTTAAATATGGAAGAAATAGTTCAAAGTGATTTGCCAGATGAAACGAAATTACAACTGAAAAATGTAATTCAATTTACAAATAAATATAATAAAGAAAATAACTTTAATTATGATCCTGTAAATAAAATCTCTTTAGGAAATTCAATTAAAGAAGTAAAGAATAGTCTTTCTAAGGATGGAATTACATTTAGTGATACAGCGAAAGTAATCAAAATGGAATCACCTCAAACTATGAACATAAGTATTCCAAGTGGCTTTGAACTATACGGAAGTACAGGATCTTTGTATATTGATGATGTGGATCATACAAGTGAATTTCTTCAAAACGGAGCAGTTACAATACCTGCTCGTAATGAAGGGGATTTAAAAATTAACCTTCATGTGAAGTTAATAGATCCAAGCATCAATATAGATGTTTTCTCTCCAGTAACATGGGAATGGAGATTAAATGGAAATTACGAAAAAGAAACTAGTTCTGGAAAAGAAGAGCCTAAAAAAGAGGATGAAGGAACACAATCCAAAAATAGCAAGGTGGAAAATGTAGTTAATAAAACGCAGTATGGAATAATGCCGCTAGTACACACTGCTAAAAAACCTATTATTCAAAAAACGGAACAGGATAACAATGGTAACAGAGGGACCCCTGAAGGCGGAACGGGAACAGATCCAGGAGGAAACCCAGGAGGCGGAACGGGAACAGATCCAGGAGGGAACCCAGGAGGCGGAACGGGAACAGATCCAGGAGGAAATCCAGGAGGCGGAACGGGAACAGATCCAGGAGGAGATCCAGGAGGCGGAACGGGAACAGATCCAGGAGGAAATCCAGGAGGCGGAACGGGAACAGATCCAGGAGGAAACCCAGGAGGCGGAACGGGAACAGATCCAGGAGGAAACCCAGGAGGCGGAACGGGAACAGATCCAGGAGGAAACCCAGGAGGCGGAACGGGAACAGATCCAGGAGGAAACCCAGGAGGCGGAACGGGAACAGATCCAGGAGGAAACCCAGGAGGCGGAACAGGGACAGATCCAGGAGGAAACCAAAACCAAGGTGGCAACTCAAAAGTTATTGAACGAACGACGAATCAAGTTGTACATCAAAAAACAGAAAAATTAACAACTAATACATCTAATGTACTAATTAAAGAAGCGGTAGATACAGTTCAAAGTTATCAAGGTTTACTTAGCCTGTATCAAATGTATTATGGGATTGATTTAAGAACGAAAGATGTAAGTCCTAAATTAGAAGAGGGAAGTTTAGATGCAATTGCGACTGATCATTCTCTGTACTATTTATTAAACAAACAAAGCTTAGTTGATTTAATTTCAAATCTTGTTTCATCTAATATTACTGCAGAAGTAAAGCAGGATATGACAGGGTTAAAACAAAAAATAGACTCCTACCAACAACTTGTTTCTAGTGCGGATCAAAATTCAATGCTACTAGCGGAAAAGTTAAATGAAACATCGCAGCAAGCGAATAGTATGAATCAAAATTTAGGGGAATATTTAAAAGGTTTAGCTAAGTGGCGTGAGAGTAGTTTAAAGCTAGTTGAGGAACAGCAAGTATTAACAACGAATAATGCTGGTGAGCAAACGGCTACATTATCGTTAGACTCTGGTATTAAATCGCTAATGCTACAAAGTCAATCTTTAGTTGAAAGTTCAAAGCATAGTTTAGCGACGTCAGATGATGTATACAAAACGTTCGACCAAATTAATGGACAAGCGAAGGAAATTCAAGATAGCGGAACAACCATTGTGTCAAAAGCAGATTCGTTATTAACTGATTTCACAAAGAAAATGGACGATGATAAATCATTCTCCAAAAACTTTACTAAAATTTTGGCTAATAGCCGAATTGGTGATCGCCAAAATGAAATGTTATATCAATTTTTATCTAGTCCAGTTCAGAAACAAAATGATGGAGTCATTGTAGCTGGTAATGCTTTTACACCATATTTAATTGTATTAACTTGTTTTATTGTTGCGTTATTTACAGCATACGCAATTGCGAATCAAGAAAAGAAACGAACGCAATCAGATCATTTTGAAGAGAAATTCTCATTAATTGATATGAATGTACCAACTACAGTAGTGGCATTCGGTATATCAATTGTGGAAGGAATTAGTATAGGTATCATTTCTGGACGTCTTTTACAGTTCGGTCAAGATCAAAGTTTATTATGGATTGCGTTTATCACAATCATTATGATGGCGTTTGTATTGGTCTCAACATACTTATTACGACAAATAAAAATGGTAGGGATGTTTATTCTATTAGTATTTTTAAGTATGTACCTATTTTTAACTGAAGCAGTTGGAAGTAAAGTAGATCAAATGTCGTCTGTTGGAAAGGTACGTCAGTTCTCACCACTTCAGTATATAGAAAGTTTTCTAAATGATTTTATTAGCGGTAAAGATACTGGAAAAGTTATTTTCATCGTGTTGTTTGTAATTGCCATTATCGGATTAGTTAGTAATCTATTTGTATGGCATAAGAAATGGGAGGAAAAAGAAGTAAATGATCAAACAATGGAGCATAGTGGCTAAGTTATCATTTCTCTCTATCCTTTTACTGTTTGTCGCGCTACCGATAAGGAGCGCGGCTGACAGTTATCTTGGTGATGATGGGAAGATTAAGTTTAAAGTGGATCGACTTGAAGAAAGCGACCAAGAAAAAAATAAAAAGGAGCATAAGGAAACGGAATTAGATAAAGCATCGATTGAGTTATTTAATAAAGAAATAGAAGAAGAAATTCAGAAAAAGAAAAAGAAAGAACAAAAAGATATGGAAGCTTTACGAGATTCTCTTTTTATAAAACAAAAAGAAATAAATAGTGTTAAAGATACGAAAAATAGTTTGTTTAGTAGTGAATACGTTGTCAGAAAAAGTGCAAATGAAGTAGCGAGTAATGAAACAATGAATGAAAAGCCAATTAGTACAACAATAATAATATTATTTGGTGGTGGCATTGTACTTATTTGCATCGGTATTTATACAGTTCTTCGCAAAAGTTGGAGGTAAAGTAATGGCAATACAAACACATATTAATGTAACGGTAGATTTTAGTAAATGGAATGGAAATACATACGATTTACGTATTCCGAATCATCAATCTATTAAATATTTGTTGAAAAATTTATTAGATACGCTAAAGATTGATAATCATGAAGGTTCACATTTTGTAATTAAAGTAAAGAATAAGTCAATTGTTTTAACAGATAATGATCGTTTAATCGATCACCAAATAACAGATGGAGATATTTTACAAGTTTTGTAAAGAATATTTTTACTTTTAGTTATTTGAAAATAAGTTATTACGGGTTATAAAGAAAAGGAGAAGAGGATAAAAATGACGGAAAAAACAATTCAAATTGATGCAATGAACTATCAATTTCAAATAGAAAAGGAAAATTGGAAATTGGAGATGACAAAATCTCAAACACGTATAAAAGATTTCCGTCAATTTGATGTAATTACGGGCGCATCATCTGAATTTGTACCATTAACGATAGAGGAAACGGATGATATGTTTACCTTTATATTTCAAGTGGATAAAAAATTATATAAGTGGGATGATCTTAGCCGTTTTGGAAGAAATGAGAAATTAAGACTGCTTCGAAATGTTGCGCAGTTTCGTAAATATTTAAATAAACGAATCACGTTCTTTTTACATCCGGACAATATAGTTTTTAATGCTAATTTAATGCCAAGTATTATACATAGAGGAATTCGAGATATTGTTCCACCAACCCCGTTGTTAGAAGAGCAATTTTTAACACAATATAAGTGTCTAATTATCGCTTTATTCTCCCAAAAGCACAATTTTGATGATTTGTATGCTGGGTTACTAAAAGATGCAAAAGAAACAACATTTGAACAGACGGTTGCTCAAATGGAAAGCTTAGATGCATTACTGCAATTTCTTGATGACAGCTTTGAGAAGGAACAAACAAAAACAGAAAAAAATATGCAGTTAGTACCTAAAAAAAGCTATAAATCATTTAAATACTTAGCTTTTTCCTTCATAGCGGCGACTGTGATTTTAGCTGCTCCTTTAATATATTTCACTTTTATAAAATTTCCTTATCAAAATAAATTATTAGAAGCAAATGCGAATTTCATAGCAACTGATTATGACAAAGTAATTACTCAATTAAATGAAGAGGAATTTGAATCATTACCGATTGCATCTAAATATGAGTTAGCATTTGCATACATTACAGCTGAAAAACTAGGTGAAGATCAAAAGAAATCAATTATGAAAAATATTAGTTTGAAAAGTGATGAAAAGTATTTGCTGTATTGGATGTATAACGGAAATGGTAATTTTGATAAATCATTGGATTTAGCTAAGACTCTTGATGATCCGGAGCTTATTATATACGGCCTTGTTAAACAAATTGAATCGCTGAAAAATAATCCGGATTTGTCAGGAGAAGAGCGTGATCAAAAGTTAAAAACATATGAGCAACAATTAGATGAATATAAAAAGAAATATGGTAAGTCATCAAGCGATAAAGATTTGTCGAACACAGAGAAAAAAGAATAAGAAAGCACCTGATGAGACAGTTGAAAAGGAGCAGTGAACGCGCATGGAGCAACTATTAGTATTGACTTATGGAGACAGAATATATAAGAGCACATTACATCCAAAAGAGCAATCAATAGTGTCGATTGGAAAAGAGTGGACAAATGATATTACGAATCCAAGTTTAGAGAAAGAAATAGAGTTAAACTGGAATAATGAAGTAAACGCTTGGATGGTAGAAAGTCAATTAATAGAATTCAACAAAGAATTTGAAATTGGAAAAAATCAAGGCGTGAGCTTAAAAGTCTTTATATCTATTATTGGCACAACTAAAGTGTTTGATATAGGAACGAAACATTCTCTTACAATCAGTCAAAATAGTTATGATGATATCGCTATTACAGGGAGTAGCGTAGATTTAATACTGTCTCGTGAAACGTTGTATGATTCTTTTAAAGTGAACGTATATGACGGGGCTGTATTTCATAATTATACGAAGCTAAATGATAGCGTTATGTTAGAAGCAGGAGACCAATTATATTTTGATGGTGTTTTGATGGAGATTGGCAGTGAAGATATTCAAGTATTGTCCTCAGAAGACAACGTGAAATCTACATTACCTATTTTAGTAGAATCAGAAACGAATTATCAAAGTGGTTATCCAGACTATCATCGTTCACCACGTATTATTTATCGTGAACCAGAAGAGAAAATGACAGTTGCGAAACCTTCAAGTATGCCGTCAAAACCGACTGAGCATTTGGCGAGAATCATTGCACCATCTCTTGTCATGATTGTCGTAACAGTATTACTTGCTATCTTTATGAAATATGGAATGTTTATTATCGCATCGATTGCGATGACATTAGTAACAATTATTGTTTCTGTCACATCTTATATAAAAAATTTAAAGCAATATAAAATTGACATTGTTGAACGTGATAAAAGTTATAGAGAGTATATAAAACAAAAAACGAAAGATTTACATGCAGAAAGTGAAAAGCAGCGTCATGCATTAGAATTTCATAATCCAAATGTTGAAGTAATACGTAATATGGCTGTGCAAGTAAATCCACGTATATATGAAAAAACAATGCTACATCATGATTTCTTAACATTTAGCGTTGGGACAGGACAAGCTAATACGAGTTTTGAAATCCAATTTAATGAAGAAGAATTTAGTCAAACGAAAGATGAATTAATTGATATAGCACGTGAACTAAGACAGCGTTATCTTTCTTTGGAAGATGTACCTGTTGTAACAGACTTGATAAATGGACCGGTTGGCTATATTGGACAACGCTCTTTAGTGTTAGAACAATTACAATTATTAGTTGTGCAAACCGCGTTATTCCATAGTTATTATGACTTGCAGTTTATTACTATTTTTCCTGAAGAAGAAAAAGAAAAATGGGATTGGATGCGCTGGCTACCTCATGGAAGTGTTCGAGATATAAATGTACGTGGATTTGTATACCATGATCGTAGTCGTGATCAAGTGTTAAATAGTTTGTATCAAATATTGAAAGAACGAAAATTAAAACTAGATGAAAAAAGTTCAACTAATGAAAAAATGTACTTTGCACCGCACTATGTCGTTCTCATTACAGATGAAAAACTAATACTAGACCATGTTGTTATGGAATTCTTTAATGATGATCCGAGTCAATTAGGTGTATCACTTGTATTTGTACAAGATGTTATGCAAAGTTTACCGGAGCACGTGAAAACGGTAATTGATATAAGAGATGCAAAACAAGGGAACATCATCTTAGAACAAGGAGAGCTTGTTAACCGTCAATTTAAACTAAATCACGTACCGAAAGGGTTCAATTTAGAAGATGTTTCACGAGCATTAGCACCGTTAAATCATTTGCAAAACTTAAAAAATAGTATCCCAGAAAGTGTAACATTTTTAGAAATGTACGGTGTTGAGAAAGTAAAAGAACTGAATATCACAAGTCGCTGGGAGAAAAATGCAGCGCATAAATCTTTAGCTGTACCACTTGGATTACGTGGTAAAGAAGATATCGTAAACTTAAACTTACACGAAAAAGCACACGGACCACACGGGTTAATAGCAGGTACAACAGGTTCAGGTAAGTCGGAAATTATACAATCGTATATTTTATCTCTAGCAGTCAATTTCCATCCTTACGAAGTAGCCTTTCTACTAATTGACTATAAAGGCGGCGGTATGGCGAATTTATTCAAAAACTTACCGCATTTATTAGGAACAATTACGAACTTAGATGGAGCACAAAGTATGAGAGCGCTCGCATCAATTAAAGCTGAATTACAAAAAAGACAACGATTATTTGGGGAAAATGATGTAAACCATATTAATCAGTATCAAAAATTGTATAAAGAAGGCTTAGTAAGTGAACCGATGCCACATCTATTTTTAATTAGTGATGAATTCGCGGAACTGAAGTCAGAACAACCAGAATTTATGAAAGAGTTAGTTTCAACAGCGCGTATCGGTCGTTCACTCGGAATCCATTTAATATTAGCTACGCAAAAACCGAGTGGTGTTGTAGATGATCAAATTTGGAGTAACTCGAAATTCAAACTAGCATTAAAAGTTCAAAATACGTCAGATAGTAATGAAATTTTAAAAACACCAGATGCTGCTGAAATTACATTACCAGGACGTGCGTACTTACAAGTTGGGAATAATGAAATTTATGAACTATTCCAATCAGCTTGGAGCGGAGCAGACTATGTAGAAAACAAAGAGGATAAAGAACATTTAGACGCAACAATCTATGCAATAAATGATCTAGGACAATATGAAATATTAAGTGAAGACTTAAGTGGACTTGGTAGCAGTAAAGAAGTAATAAGCGTACCATCTGAACTGGATGCTGTTATTGACTATATTCACGATTACGCAGAAATAAATGAAATTGAAGCGTTAGCTAGACCGTGGTTACCACCACTTCCAGAAAGCGTATATTTACAAGACTTACACGCTATTCAGTTCAAAGAAGCATGGACGAAAGAAAAGAAACCATTAAAAGCAACAGTTGGTCTACTAGATCAGCCTGAATTACAATCACAAACACCATTAACACTAGATATTAGTAAAGACGGACACGTAGCAGTCTTCTCAAGTCCAGGTTACGGAAAATCAACATTCTTACAATCAGTCATTATGGATGTAGCTCGTCAGCATAGTCCGGAGCATTTGCATGTGTATTTATTAGACTTCGGAACAAACGGTTTAATGCCATTAAAATCTTTACCACATGTGGCAGACATCATTACATTAGACCAAGTTGAAAAATGCGAGAAATTTCTTCGCCGCATAGAAGACCTATTAAAAGATAGAAAGCAATTGCTAAGTAAATATGGCGTTGCGAGTCTTGAAATGTATGAGAGAGCTAGTAAAGAAGTATTACCAACAATATTAATTACGTTAGATAACTATGATTCTGTTAGAGAAGCTGGATTTGTCGAAGACTTTGAACGCATTGTTGCACAAATTGTACGTGAAGGGGCAGCGGTAGGAATTCATTTAATGCTTACGGCTACGCGTCAAAATGCATTGAGAGTACAAGTAAATACAAATATTAAACTACAAATTGCTCTATATATGATATATGAGGCAGAATCTAGGGCTATTGTAGGAAGAACGGATTTAAAAATTGAAGAATTAGCAGGCCGTGGTTTAGTTAAAATTGACGAACCAACAATCTTCCAAACAGCTTTACCGACAGATGGAGAAGATGTCCTTACTCGAATTGAAAATATACAAGCTGAAGGAAAAGAGATGGATTCCTTCTGGGATGGAGAAAGACCGAAAGCAATTCCTATGGTTCCTGAAGTTCTGGAATACAAAGAATTCATTGCATGGCCAGAAACAAGAAAAATTATTGAAGCAGGCAAACTAACATTTGGTGTAGAAACAGAAAGCGTTACGCCTCTCGAAATAGATTTAACTGAAGCAGCTAATATTGTTATAGGTGGTATTAAGAAAGATGAAGTTGAAAATGTAGTTCATCAATTCCTTAAACAATTGGCTGAAAGTGGACACTTTGACCTAGGTTTAATTGATACAAGAACACGTAATTTCTCAAACTACAGAGAGAGTGCTGCTTTATATGTAGCTGAAAAAACAGGAATTGAGAAAACAATTAAACAAGTTACAAATGCTTATAAGTCGAGAGAAGCGGCGTTTAAAGAGGAGCAGGAAGCATCAAGTGAAACAGTGAACCCAGCTGAATTTATTAAGAAATTTAAGCCGATTGTAATCGTAATTGCAGATGTAAATGATATTTTAAGTAATTTAGAAGATAGCGATATATATAGTTTGGCGGAATTAATAACAAATGGTGCATTTATGGGCATCCACTTCGTAATTGGCTGTGATGTTGATTCAATTGACAGTCGATACGACTTAGTTTCAAAAACAATAAAAACGCAATCTCATGTTATTTTACTTAGAAAATCATCAGGCCAAATGGTCTTCGATGTATCTAATAAAGATTTAAGTAGTACAAAATTAAATCCATTTGAAGGGTATTTTGTTGAAAATCGTTTTGCTACTAGAATTAAAGTGCCAACTATTTAAGGGGGAATTTGCATGGGGGTAGAGGAATTAAATAGTCAAAAATCTGGTTTATTAAGTAGTATAAGTCATCAACAAGGGCAATTGGCTGAATTACAAATGAAACTACGAAGGCTAATAACTGCTAAAGGGAAATTTGTAAATAATCTTGAAGCAATTAAACAAAATCAAGAGCAGTTTAAGTCTTTAGAAATAAACGAGAGTAGTTGGAAAGGGCAAAGAGCAACTACTTTTAAAGAAACTTATGAACAACAAGTTATTTCAAATTTAGGGAAGTTTATTGGAGAACTAGGGAGAGTGCAAGAAGACATCGATCAAGCCATACGGAGGCTTGAAAGAGAAATCGCTGCATGTGAGTCTAGTATTCTTTCATTAAGTCGAAGTGTTTCAATGGTTGACGCTAGTATTCAAGTCGAAGTACAGAAGGCGGGGAAATGATAAATGGGGGAAATTAAATTAAATAAAGGGGTATTTGATGCGAAAGTAAGTGAATTGAAAAGTGGTGCTAGTGATTTAGGAAAAACGAAATTTAATGATATGAAGTTGAGTCGTACTAATTTGACGAGGTTGATTCAATATTGTGAAGCAATTGAAAAGTTATCTCAAAAAGTGCAGCAATATGAACAGATATTAGAAAATGACTTAAATAAAATACAACAAACCGGGGAGAAAATAGTCGAAAAAGACGAACAGCTTGAGAAACAATTAAGGATCGGTTCAATTCATCATGCTATGAAAAATTAAAATAGGGTGGGAGAAGCGTGGATAAAAATATAGAGTTACAAGAAGTAAAAGAACTTCAAAATAGATTTTAAGCAAGTGCCACTGAGTTGAATCTACAGTTTGAATGTTTGATGCAAAAAATACTTGATTTTACAGAGATTAACTCTTTTCAAGGGAAAGCTGCTTCTGATATTAAAAATTATTTATCTACAGTTCATGGAAGTGTTATTTTTAAGTATATGGAAGCAGTGGAATTATTAAAAGAACAATTTCAAAAAAGTATTAATGATTTCAATAGTACTGTTGACAGTGATGCTGATACGAAAATTTATGGAATTTACTTGGATGATGTAAAGAAAAAAATTAATGGGTATAGTGAAGGATTTAATCTATCTAATGACCAAGCAAGACAAACAGTGGGGTCTGTTAGCGACATCATCGCAATTCAATATCCATCATCAGCAGGGATCATGGAAGGGTCTATAAAAAGCCAAAAGGAAATTAGTTACACTTTAGAAAAATTAGAAGCTTATAATAGTAACCAAAGTGACCTACAAACGTTTCAAGAAATGATACGTGAGTTAGATGATGGAATGAATCGAGTACAAGCTTATGGCGGGGATTTTTCTAGTGATTCAATAGAAAAAATAATGCCCGAAGAATGGGTAGCCGCAACAGTTGTGACTTCGAAAGCTTGGATAGGCGGTACCAATAAAGGAAATAAATGGGGAAAAGGAGTGATATCTTCATATTTGCGCTATCATTATATGAAAAAAAATTTAGGCTTTGGTGCGCAGCTTGACATTATAGATGGTGAGGGACAATTTTTATTAAAAACATCCAAACCGAAACAAATGGTAGAAGCCCTTGAATTTTTAAAGGCTGATAAGAACGAGGATCATATTTTTAAATTTCTTAAAGGTAGAGTAGAAGAGTATTTAACTGGTTGGATGAGGCAAACTGATCCAAAAGTAACAGATAGAGAAGTAAGAATAGCGAAAAGAGAGATTGTAGAATTACCGGAATTCACAGCGTATAAAGATTTCAAACTAGACTGGAAGAGTAATGGGCTTGTAAAAGCTGTTGGGAACAAATCTTGGAGTTCACTCAAAACAGAACTTGGAAAAGGTGTTACTGATTTGAAGCCTTGGAAATGGAAGGATACACTTAAAGAATTAGGTGGAGTAGGGAAAACAATGAAAAGTTTTGGAATAGCTGGATCTGTTCTGTCCGTTGCAAATAATGTTGTAGAGGCTAGCAATAATGCTAAAAGTAATGGTGGTTGGCAATTACATGACGTTGTGGATATAGCAACGGATTCAGCGGTAGATGTAGGGGCAACTGCTGGAGCAGCTGCAACTGGTGCTGTAGTAGGTTCATTTTTCCTTCCGCCTATTGGGACTGCAGTTGGAGCGGGTGTTGGGATACTTGCTTCGGAAGCATTGAACTACAAAGCGGATATGTTTGGAGGAGAAAGTATAGTTAGCGGTACAAAAAAAGGCATAAAATCGGTGACTAGGAAACTTGAATCTGAGGTTGTGAAACTTGGATCTGTGGCTAAGGAACAAATTGAATCTGTGGCTAAGGAACAATTGGGATCTGTGACTAAGAAACTTGGATCCTTGTTCTGGTAATATAATAATTCAAAGTGAAGGTGAAGCAATCAGATGTGGAAAATTAAAGAAGATGATTTAGGAGAATTTAAAATTACATGTAGAAATCGCTTAAGCCCAGAAGATTCTATGGGGTTTATGTTTGGAGGAATAGTTTATAGTTCATTATTCATGCTTTTTATTTTTGTAGCATTAATTAAGCTTGGCTGGGGTTACTATCCAACTCTCTTTGACAAAATAATTGTTAGTATTGAATTAGTGTTATATGGTTTGCAAGTAATCTTTTTCATTCTATATCTAATTCCAAAAGCTCGTTTCAAATATCAAAAGTTGCAAGCACTTGTGATATTATTATTTGCATTTCAGCTAGGAACTATAGGATTCACATTATTTATACTTCCAGCAATTTCGAATTATTCTATTGATCAAATTACATTATTGTATGTAGGTTTATTATTTCTAGGAGCAGTTTTTGTTCATTTGGTGACAACAATTGATACCTTTAAACAAGCAGAGAGTGGAGCCTTTAGTACCGATGAAAGAGCAACTTCATTTTTTAGTAAAATAAAAAACAATACAATGATTGGTGTTACGATATACGTACTAACCCTTCTTATTTTAATTTATTTTCATAATAATTATGAAACAGGGGTTTTAGTGGGGTATATGGCAGGAACCCTTGTAATGTACGCAGTAGCTATAGGTGCAGCAGAGTTCCAATTATTAGCCTATTGTAGATTTAAATTTCCATCATTTTACATTTCGTGGGAAGAACATGAAAGAGAACGCCAGGAATTCTTAAAGCGTTATAAAGAGAGAGAGAGAGAGAAAGAGAAAGAAATAAAATAATTTGAAAATTGTTCAAATCTTAATAGGATACATGTAATAAACTTGATGACTATTTATGAATCCATAAGTTGAAAAGGAGTAGATTTTGTGAAAGTTCAGCATAAAGCATTGTCACTTTTAAATTTAATAAGCATTACTCAAATTGTAAAAAAAGAAGATTGGTTGTTACCCGCAAGAGCACTTAGAAATCAAGTAGTTCGTAATGGGATATATGCAGTAGGACCTGTTCTATATAAATATTCACAGTTAGAAAATGAACCAGAATATGGGGAATATACGTATTGTATTCCTGTCAATGGAAGAGTTAATTTAGGTGAGAGCTCTGCATATGAGTATTATGATGCTTTAATTATTAAGAGTGCTCTATGTGTGCGATTTACAGATGAAGATGGTGATATTGAGGATGCTTATAACCTAATACGTGAGGTTGCCGAGCAGCATCATATGAAATTAGATAGTAGTTTTTATCACGTATGTTTAGATGTGTACGGTGATACATGGTTAGATATTTATGCTCCTATTATAGAAGTAGGTGAAACAGTGAAATGCTAATTGAAAAACAAAGTATTGCATATACAAATGTTGTTTCAAGAGAATACATTTTTCATTACCCAGATATGAAAGAAGCAATTGAAGATTTTATGTCAGAAATATCAAAAGCGAATTTAACGATAAAAGGTCCTATGTTTTATTCTTTGAAAAATATACCATCTGATGGAAATATGTATATTGAATTATTTATGCCGGTAAATGAAGATGAAATTCCAACGTCAGAAACACTTCAATTTAGAAGTTATTACTATGTTGATGAGATGCTCATGAAACGGTATACGGGAGATTATGAAAAATTAACAGAGCAGGTGTATGGTGAAATGCTCCAATATATGGAGGATAATAATCTGAATTTAGCTTCGCCAATTTATCATGTGTTTAGCGGTGATGAGTCTTTACAGTATGTTGAAGTGAAAATCGCGGTATATAGTGAAGTGTAATATTTGAAGCCTGAGATTTTTAAAATATGGAAGTATCATGAAATATCTTAAAATAGATAGTTTTGTATAGTATATGGGGATGTGAAATAAATAAAACCTTCTCTTCTCTTTAGAATGAGGAGGTTTTTTATTCTAAAATCTATATGTAATTGATTGAACAATTCGACATAAGATTTTTCAATTGGATCAATCTGTATTGGTAGTAGTTACGTTCTGCAGTTCGCTTTGTTTTTATTTTGAAAGGGAAAATTTATTCGAAAGTCAATTTGTAAAGAGGGGAAGGTGTTATTTTGAATAAGGATCGGAATGTTTCGGAAACAGAGAAAAGTTTTTTTGAAAGGACAATAGTATCTATATATAAAGCGTTAGAATTTATAATGAAGTATACAATGATTCTAATAATAATAATGTCAATATTTGTGATAATTGCTGCTGTTTATTTTAAAATATATGAGGGGATAGGGGCGGGTGTATTCCTCTTAATCTCTTCATTATTTGCATATTTGGTATTTTTTAAGAAAAGTAAAAATGCCTAAATTAATAGCGAAAATAAAATTTCAAAGATTAACAACTATAATACGTTATTTGAAGAGGGAAAGTTTTGAATATGGCATGAATGTATAACAGCAAGAAAACCTTCTCTTTTCGTTAAAATGAGAAGGTTTTTATATTTAACCTACATGATTTAAGTGAATGTAGTTAAGGGTGGGACAATTGGATGTGGAATATAAAAGAAAAAGATTTAGATGAATTTAAAATAACATGTAGAAATCGTTTAAGTCCTGAGGCTGCTGTAGGTTTTATGTTAGGTTCAATCATATACACCTCATTAATAATGTTAGGTGTAATTTATGGTTTGGTGAAATTTGGTTGGTCCTTATATCCTAGTTTACTAGATGAAACAATTATTAAAATAGAGTTATGTTTGTATAGCATACAAATCATTTTTCTTATTGTATATTTATTTCCCAAAGCCCGTTTTAAATTTCAAAAGTTACAAGCTATAGTTATATTGCTATATGCACTTCAACTTGCGACTATAGGATTTGTAACAGTAGTTGTTTCGAGTATTTTCGGTTATTCAAATGATCGTGTTACATTGACTTATGTAGCCTTATTATTGTTAGGAGCCTTTATTATTCATATTTTTACAACAATTAATACCTTTAAGCAAGCTAGCGAAGGCACATTTAGTAAGTGGGAAAATTCAGTTTCATTTTTTAGTAAGACAAAAGATTTTTTTATGATTGCTTCTATATTATATGTATTAACTCTCCTAATCTTAATTTATATTAATAATGATTATACGATGGAGCAAATAGGTTGGTATTCTGTATTGACCCTTATACTATACACGGTAGCCATAGGTGCAGCAGAGTTCCAATTATTAGCCTATTGTAAATTTAAATTTCCGTCATTTTATATTTCATGGGAGGAACACGAAAGGGAACGTCAGAAAAGACTAAAGCTTTATGAAGAGATGGAAAAAAAGAAAACTAAAGAAATAAAATAAGTTTTGCGCCGAAATGAGGAAAGATGGATGCTCAAAATAAAAGAAGAAGATTTAGGTTTTTTCAAAATTGCAAATAAAAATCGATTAAGTCTTGATGGTGTAATGGCATTTTTAGTTGGAGTCTTTGTATACGCTTCATTACCGATGTTTTTTATTATTTTGGGGTTTTTACAACTTGGTTGGGAGGGTTATCCAAAATCTTTTGAACGAATATTTGTTTCTGTAGAGTTAGTATTATATATTCTGCAAATCCTTTTTTTGATTATCTATTCATTTCCGAAATTAAGATTTAAATTACAAAAGTTACAAGCCATTGTAATTGTGTTTAACTCGTTTCAGGTTGCAACGGTAGGGTATGCTTATGTATTAATTGAAGCGATATTTGGATATAATTGTGAAAATTTAACCGTATGTTATATAGGTCTATTATTATTAGGAGCGATTGCTACTCATATTGTAATTACAATCCATACTTTTAAAAAAGCAAAATATGGAGGCTATAAGTTGGAAGGGGAATCAGTCTCATTTTTTACTAATACAAAACTCTGGATGTTAATTGGAATGGTAATTTATATAGTTGTCCTATTGATATTAATCTTTGCAAGTATTCGTTTTGCGCTAAAGCCGATGGTGTTTTATTTTTTACAAACAATTATATTATACGTATTTGCCGTTGCATCAGCAGAATTTGTCCTATTGGTGTATTGTCGTTTCAAATTCCCATCATTTAATATTACGTGGGAACAACATGAAAAGGATCGCCAAGAATTTATAGCAAATAGAAAAAGAATAAGGGAGAAAGAACAAAAGCAAAATAAAAACTGAAATGATAATTGTAAATAATAGTAATAGATTGTTTTTTTATGGTGGAAGAATCTATTTTTGAAGAATTAAAACATTGTATAAGGTTTAGTGATTATGAAAGTACACTATAAAGTATTATCGTTTTTAAATTTAATAAGCATCACTCAAATTGTAAAAAAGGATGATTGTTTGTTGTCAGCTATCGCACCTAGAAATTAAGTAATTCATAGTGATATATACCCAAAAAGTAGCTAGAGGTGTGTAACTAGATGTGGGATGTAAAAGAAGAAAATTTAGAAAAGTTTAGGATGATATGTATAAGGCGTTTAAGTCCAGAAGGTGCTTTAGGTTTTATGATAGGAACAATAGTGTATGTTTCAGTTATGATGTTTTTTCTTATTGGTACTTTAGTAACCTTTGGTTGGGACTACTATACTACTTTCTTTGAGAAAACAATCGTTAGAATGGAACTTGTGCTATATAGCTTGCAAATAATTTTTTTAATTCTATATTCATTTCCAAAAGCTAGATTTAAATTTCAAAAGTTACAAACGATTGTCGTATTATTATATGCATTTCAATTAGGTACGATATTATTCACGGCTTTAATTCTTCCTGGAATGTCGGATTATACAATCGACGGAATTACATTACTATATGTAGGTTTCTTATTTATAGGAGCAGTGATTGTTCATATTGTGACAACGATTGGTACGTTTAAACAGGCAAGTGAAGGTACATATAGTATGAATGAAAGATCCGCTTCCTTTTTTAGTAAAACAAAAGAAACTATGATGAAAGTAGCTTCAATATACGCATTAATCCTACTTATTTTGATTTATTTTCATAATGATTATGCGATTGATACTTTTATTGGATATGTAATAGGTACTGTTTTACTGTACACAGTAGCCGTTGGTGCAGCAGAATTCCAGCTATTGTTGTACTGTAGATTCAAATTTAAATCATTTAATATGACGTGGGAAGAGAATGAGAGAATGTGTGGGAGAATTCGAAGGCAAAATACAAAACCAAAAACGAAAAGTAAATAAAGGTGAAATAGAATTTAAGTGTATGAGAATTATTTAAACTATATAGAAGGTGAAAAAACTGAATGTGGAATATAAGAGAAGAAGATATGGGTCTTTTTGAAATTGAAAATAGAAACAGATTAAGTCCGGATTATATAAGAATATTTTATGGGGGAGTTTTTGCATATACTTCTATACCAATGCTCATCATGTTTTTAGGTGTTTTGCTGAACGGTGATAAGATTTCTCTAACTCCTTTTGAAAAGATAGTTGTACAAACTGAGGTTAAGTTGTATGTTTTGGAGTTCGTTTTTTTAATATTATTCATGTCTAAAAAGATTGCTTTTAAATTACAGAAACTACAAACAATTGTAACTTTATTTTATGCTTTTCAGTTAGCGACATTACCATTTATCGTTATGGTGGTTGAAGGGATGTTTGATTTTCCAAGTAATAATAAAACGTTAGTTTATATTGGTTTAATAATGTTAGGGGCAATCTGTACGCACATTGTAGCTACAATTGATGTTTTTAAAAAGGCAAAACATGGAGGATATAAATCAGAAGGACCAGCTGTTTCATTTTTTACTAACACAAAATTATATTTATCGATTGGAATGACAATCGGTGTAATGGTTCTACTTATATTAATTTTTCTAAATCTTAATTATACATTTAGCCAAATGGCAATTTATGTTGTACAAACAATAATATTATATATATTCGCAGTTGCATCAGCAGAATTCGTCCTATTGATGTATTGTCGCTTTAAATTTCCATCATTTAATATTACGTGGGAACAACATGAAAAAGAACGCCAAGAATTTATAGCAAATAGAAAAAGAATAAGAGAGAAAGAGCAAAAGCAAAAGCGAAACAAAAACTGAAATGAAAGTTGTAAATGATACTCGTAAACTTATATTGAAGATAGAATGAATACATTATCATAAATTAACTAGTAAAGAGAGGAATGTAATATCTTGAATAAAGATTCCAAAACTGCAAAAACAGAAAAAGGTTTATTTGAAAGTGTAATAGCACCTATTATTGTCGGGATTATGTTTATTTTTTTAATTCTATATAAAATAGCAGAGTTTCTGGGGAAGTGGCTCATTATTTTGTCAATACCGAGCTTTATTGTTACTATGTTTATTTTTTTATACCAGAAAGAATATGGAGGTGTATTGGTTGGTGGGATAGGCTTAATACTAATGCTATCGCTGTATTTTGTGTTTGTTAAAAAAAGTAAAAAAGGCTAGTTTAATATGAAATACCAAAACATTTATTTATTCCTAGTTTGTTTACAAATATAGAGTTATTACATGTTTTTAGAAAAGGTGGTGTAATTATATGTGGAACATAAAAGAAAAAGATTTAGATGAATTTAAAAGTACTTGCAAGAATCGCTTAAGTCCCGATTGGGCTACAGGTTTTATGTTTGGAACGATGTTTTTTATTTCATTAATAATGTTTTTCTTATTGGAGGGTTAATAAGGTTTGGTTGGAGTTATTACCCGACTCTCTTTGATAAAATAATTGTTAGCCTTGAGTTAGTACTTTATAGTCTTCAAGTAATTTTTTTGATTATTTATCTGTTTCCTAAGATGCCATTTAAATTTCAGAAACTACAAACACTTTTGGTACTGTTATATGCGTTTCAGCTAGGTACTATAACATTTACAATGTTGATAATCCCAGGAATGTCAAATTATTCAATTGATCAAATTACATTAATATATGTTGGGTTATTATTTTTAGGTGCAATCATTTTACATATTTTAGCGACTATTGATACTTTTAGACAGGCAAGTAAAGGGGCATTTAATACGGGAGAAGAATCCTCTTCATTTTTTAGTAAAACAAAGAGGAATGCAATAAATTGTGCTGTAATTTATGTGTTAACTCTCCTCATTTTAATTTATGTGCATAATGATTATACACTAAATATTTCAGGATTGTATGCGGGAGGAACTCTAATCATGTACGCGATAGCCATAGGCGCAGCAGAGTTCCAATTATTAGCCTATTGTAGATTTAAATTTCCATCATTTTATATTTCTTGGGAGGAACATGAAAGAGAACGTCAGAAAAGAGTAAAGCTGTATGAAGAGAGGGAAAAAAGCAAGCCAAAGAAATAAAATAAGTTTTGGTTTCTGAAAATTCGAATAGAATATATAAGCAATTAAGGATTGTATATAAATCGATGCTATTAAAAATTAAAGTATCTTCAATATAATCTGTATGAGTAAATAAATACCAATAAGTACATGTGAAGTGTATTACTTTCCAAAAAGGAACATAATGAATTTAAAAATGCCTAGAGAAATCAACGGGGTGTCAGTATGAAGTTAAAGAAGAAAGATAAGATGATGATAGTTCTGTCAATAGTAGCAAGTTTATTAAGTGGATGTGGTTTTGGGGAGACGAAGATAGAGTATGAGAGATTAGTAAAAGCATTGGATGAAGGTGATATGAAGACGGTTATGTCTGCGAGTGATGATGGGTATGCTTATGTGAAAGAGAGAAGCATATATGGGATTTTTGAGGAAAAAGAAGACGGTACTCATAGTAAAACAATCTATCAAACAACAGAGGGGATTTATAATACAATTGAGAAAAAAATTTTTGGAGAAACAACGGAGGAAATAGCTACAAATATTAAAAATGAAAAAGAAAAGGCGGATATTAGTAATTACAAAGAAGAAGAAATTTATCATACTAATATTATGTATGAAGGTGGGGAAGTGAAGACGGTAAAAACAGCATTTGATGTGTCCGATGTTAAATTAATTATGGATCGCTTACAGGGAATAAAAGATTTAAAACCGTCAGAAGATACAAAAGGATTCGATGAACCGAATATTGTTAGTTATAGTCTAACAGAATCTCAGTTTCAACAAGTACTAAACGATAAATTAAAGTTAGAATATGATGAATTTATTGGTAGCTCAATTGGATTGCACTTTAATGCTATAAAAGATTCAAAGAAAGGATCTATGGGACTATTAGAAATAAGAATAGCTGTAAGTGTAAAGAAAGAAAATGCTTTAAAACAACAGCAAATATTTGTAAGCTTTAATGATAAAAAAAGTAATAATAAAATAAAAGAAGACTATTTGAACTATCAAAGACATTTTAATTATGTAGGTGATTAATGTGACCAAAAGATTAATTAATAAAATAATTATTATGATGGTAGTAATGATTCTATTAGGTGCGTGTAGTTTTGGTGAAAAAAAGATAGATTATGAGCCGTTTGTCAAAGCTTTGGATGAAGGGGATATGAGAAAGGTTATGTCTGCGAGTGCTGATGGATATGCGTATGTGAAAGAACGAGTTGTTGATTTTACTATAGAAACAAATGGTGATGAAAACCATTATAATACGCTATATCAAACTACTGAAGGTATATATAATTTGAAAGAAAAATTGTTATATGGAATAACGTCTCAAAGAATAACAAGTAAAACAAAAGATGAAAAGGATAGACATAAGAATAATAATTATAAAGAAGAAGAAAAATATAATATAAACTTTCTGTATCAAAACGGAAAAGGTCAAGGATCTGATTCAAATTTGGATGTTACTCCTGTGAAATTGATATTTAATAGATTACAAGGTGTAGGGGATTTAAAACTGAAAGCAGGAGGTAACAGAAAAAAATTAATGAACCAAATTCAGTTGGATTTACTTTAACAGAAGCGCAATTTCAAGAAATAATTAATGATAAATTAAAATTGAAATATGATAAATTTGAAAAGGCATCAATTGTACTTAACTTTAACGATTCAATAGACAATGAAAAACACCCAATGCAAATAACAGAATTAACAATTTCAATTGACTATAAGAGGCAAAATGATGAAGGTAAAATGTTAACACATAGTCAGCAAATATATGTGTATTTTAGTAGTGAAAAAGATAATAATCAAGAAGCTACGAAAGAGTATGTAAATTATAAAAAGAAATATGAAAATAATAAATGATTAAGTAAGTGAATGAAAGACCGAAAGTTGAGGAGGATTTAGGCGATAAAAATTACTTCTGGTTGTATTATGATGGAATATTTAGAGAGAATAGTGTGGTGAATGTTTCATAAATATTTCTATTTGCAGTGGAAAGAATTTGAGAATAAACGCCCCAATTGCTGGAGTAGATGCAACAATTGGGGCGTTTATCTGTCAAAATTTAGTTTGAATACATAACATTTTTTAGTTAGAGTCATGGTTCGCAAGTAGTTTCTTCATCTTCATAATAACGGTGTAAATTTTTTGTATAATCTGCTTTTATTGTTAAGTTACAACTATTTCCGCTTATAGAGTACCCCTTATTATCGATACATCGTCCACATCCCAATATCTTTAAACCCTAAACGTTTATAAATTCGTCCAGCAGCTGGGTTGTTATAAAATAAGCAAAGCGTTCTGCCTTCATTTGTGAAGTCTTGAATCATTTTCTGTAATATGAGCGAAGCATAGCCATTACCGCGATGATTCGGATGTGTACAGACTCCAACAACCATAGCGGATAATGAGTTTTCAGCAGAGGTAGAAGCGGAAGCAATGAGTGCACCGTCTTTTTCAATATAATATGTACGTCCTGTATTTGTTTGGATAGCTTGTCTTAAGATTTTTTCTGATTCATTAGCAGTTGGGAATTCAGCGATGTTACTTCGTAATTGCATAATTCGCTCTACATCATCTAGTGAAGCAAGTTTAATTGTTTCTTGAACAGGTGTGCTAGGTAAGTTATTGTCATCTAGACATTCGCAAAAATACATTTCATTTTTGGCGCCTAGTTGTACACTTGGAGCAGTTTCAAATCTTTCTACAATAGTTGACTTGCCAGAGAGTTTAAGCGGCTTATATGCGGAAAGAAGTGCCTCATAGTCAGTAACCATAAACTCTTCTTTACTATACGGTATAAATGTATCGTGAAAGCGAAGTAAAATGGATTTTAATGTTCCATTCTCTTTATATACGCCCCATAATTCTTGAAAGTCTGTTTCATAACCGAAAGCTTCTAAATCCCCAATAATAAACAAGTTAAGGGCTGCTTCTTCTTTTAGGTAAGCGAATACTTGTTCATGATCTTTCTTTGTTAATTTTCTCATCATAAAAAATCGACCTCTTTTTTATTTTTCTAAATATTACAACTTAAGTTTTTTGAAATCAATATAAAATTTTATGTTTAGTTCACCAACTTTCGGAAAAACTAGGAAAGATATGACAAAGGAGGTTATGAACGGTGGATCATCCAATTCAAGGATTAATGAAAGCAGCAATGGAAAATTTGAAGGAAATGGTCGATGTAAATACGATTGTTGGAGAGCCTGTTCAAACGGCTGACGGTGGTGTAGTGTTAACGGTTTCTAAAGTGGCGTTCGGTTTTGGAGCTGGAGGATCTGACTTCCAGACAAATGATGGACAAAGAGCGAACGGTACCCCTGCATTTGGTGGCGGTAGTGCGGGTGGTGTTTCAATTACACCAGTAGCATTTCTAGTCGTGAATAAAGATGGGGTAAATATTCTTCATTTACAAAATGCGACACATTTAGCAGAAAAAATAATTGAATTAGCTCCACAAACAATCGATAAAATCCAATCGATGTTCCAAAAAGATGAAAAAAAAGAGGGGAATCATCACCCTCAAAATCCAGATGATATCCTTTAAAAACGCCTGCTTATGAGCAGGCGTTTTTTCTTGTAATCAGTATGTAATAAAACACATGAAATTGTAAATAGTTTTTGAAGTTTTCTCTATGTTTCTAAAATTTTTCATGTTAAAATATGCTATAGAATTGAAACATACAAAACGAAGGTGGCTAGGTGCTTTGTCTGGAGGATCTGACCAAGTAAACAATATGATATATATTAATGGTAATCGTCGGGGTCATTGTTTTATTACATCTGGAATTACGTTTAAAGAGTTTGCAAGTAACATCCCTTCACCGCTTCATCAAGTATTGCTTTTAAAGCATAATTTTGAGTGGACAGATTTTCATTATCATACTTTATTTGAATATGTTGAGGAAGAAAACATACATAAACTCATTCAAGCAGAGATTGATGAATTTGATGAATTTTGTTGGGTAGATTTCGATGATGCAAGCGATTTAGATGAGTTAGAGCCAAAAGAAATTGCAGAATTATTATATTTGGCTCACAAAAAAGAACCACTTGGAAGAACGTTCTTTCCGCTATTGAAAAATAGATTCGTTTATTTTTCACATGATGACGGTTGGTACAACAAAGTGTATTACCGTAGAATCGGTGATTTTGTAGGAATGCTAAGTAAAGTGATTCCATATAAACTCGGTTCGTTTGGAAAGAAACGTTTTACTTTCTTTCAAAAATCAAAGATTTTCCCAGCGATTTCAAAGGAAGTTATCCTTGGACTTATGCCGTTAATGGAAGATGGGTTATACATTGATTTAGCGGGGAAAATTGAGTCGAGAAGAGGTCTTGAAATTCCGGTATATGTAGTAGGGTCATTCGAAAGTACGGATGAGGTACTAGATAATATCGATGAATTGAAAGCGGAAGCAACAGAAACGGGTTGGCTCATTTTTGATAAGAAAGAACAAGAGTGGCAATGGGTTGTAGACTAAGAAAACTTGGCGCATGAAGTCAAGTTTTCTTGTCTTTTGAAAGGAGAACAAATGAAGAAATATTATACAATTGTGGGTATTGTAAGTATTATTCTCGTGGCGATATTACTTATAACTTGTCCGAAAGAATCAGATTTTAAATTGTATTTAGAGGATAAGTACGCATTGAAATGTGACGAGAGTAGCTTTGAATGCACGCAAAATGTAGATGAAAAAAAAGAGAAATTACAGTTTGAAAGTATTGATGCACGAAATGGTGTTTTCTTTATGACTGTAAAGCAAACGTATAAAACAGAAGCTGGTGTTACGAAAGAATATAGCGGAGTAGGTATATTCGGTACATTTCTTTTTGTTTCAGAGAAGACTTTCTAGTAATAGAAGGTCTTTTTTTTATGCTTATGTTCATATAGATGAAGTAAGACAAGCGTAGGAGGGGTATTGATGAAAAAGGGATGTATCGTTTGTGGTGGTGAGGAGTTTTTTTCTTCAACATTATATGCGCGTACGAAACAAGATTGGGCATATGCGCCAAACATGTACCGATTTGAAAAGGTGTTTATTGAGCATAGAGATGAAGAAAATTATCCAGTTTTTCAAGAAATTACAGCGAAGCATTGTTGTGGATGCGGTCATATCATGTTGTATCATGAATGAACACACCAAGTATAACTTGGTGTGTTTTTTTTAAAACGCTGATAAAGCAAGCGGATAGAGTAAAGTGAATAAAACAGAAAAACTTCCAAAACCAATTGCGGTATATCCAAGTGTTCTCGCTCCAAAATTGACAGCTAATAAGCCAACTAAAATAGCAAGGGAGCCGAGTGTAACAGGATAAAAAGCAATGGAGAATAATGAAAGGAATAATGCGACATAGCCTATCATTGCACCGGTATTTGTACCTTCTATTTCATTTGCAATTTCTTTACGATCATGTCTAATCGGAATACCAGCTGGAGATATTTCAGCTGCATACTCTTCATTTTTTTCACCACTTTTAAAGTGTTTTTCACCACTTTTAAAATGATGATTTCTCTTTCTTCGCATGTACATCCCTCTCTTTCAATTGGGTGTATCTATAGTATCTTTCATAAGGAACAGAACATGAGTATGAGTTAAACCCAAGTAAAGAAAAAATTGGAGAAAATCGATTCTATTGTTATCCTGTACATCCCGCTATTTGGCGTGCAGTAAGACTCCCACCTCAAAATTCGACTGGAGCAAAGAAGTTAGGTGGGAGTCAGGCTGCCCGTAAAATCCCGATTGGTGAGGGCTAATAATCAACGAGGAACGAACAAAAACCCCCCACTGATTAAAGGTTTCACTTTATCTCCTTATGAAGATAAACAGGAATTTTGGAACATGATGTAGAATGAAATGAAGGATAATACGTGAAGGTAGGGGAATGTATGACGAAGTTTAATTGGCATGAATCGGCAGAGAAAAAATGGGATAATAATGCAGAGTTTTGGAATCAAAATAGTCAAGAAATGTGGGATAGTGGGAGCAGGAGTACAATCATTCCATTTTTTGAGCAGTACGTGGAAAAAGAAGTACAAGTGTTAGATGTTGGCTGTGGTGATGGGTATGGTACATATAAATTAAGTCTTACTGGGTACAAAGCGGTTGGGGTGGACTTATCGGAAGTTATGATTCAAAAGGGTAAGGAACGCGGAGAAGGTCCAAACTTATCTTTTATAAAAGGTGATCTTTCTTCATTACCATTTGAAAATGAGAAATTTGAAGCAATTATGGCAATTAATTCTTTAGAATGGACCGAGGAGCCATTGCAAGCATTAAATGAAATAAAGCGTGTTTTAAAGCAAGATGGATACGCATGTATTGCAATTTTAGGACCGACAGCAAAACCGAGAGAGAATAGTTATCCTCGCCTATACGGAAAAGACGTTGTTTGCAATACGATGATGCCTTGGGAATTTGAACAGTTAGCAAAAGAACAAGGATTTGAGGTTGTAGATGGTATCGGCGTATATAAGCGTGGAGTAAATGAGAAGATGTTAGGTCAACTACCTACAGAGTTACAGCAAACGTTAACGTTCTTATGGGTATTTATGTTAAAAAACGTATAATGAAATCAAAGAATTTTTAGGAGGCAAATAAGTGCAGAAAATACAAAAAACTGATACAATATCATCAGAACCAATTAAAGGGGGACTAGGGTATATGACAACTACTACAACAGTTAAATCTGATATTGAAATCGCACAAGAAGCAAGTATGAAGAAGATTCAAGAGATTGCAGCTGATTTGAATATTTTAGAAGACGAATTAGAGCCATATGGACATTATAAAGGTAAGTTATCTCTTGAAATTTTTAAGCGTTTACAAGATGAGAAAGACGGTAAAGTTGTTTTAGTAACAGCGATTAACCCAACTCCAGCCGGAGAAGGTAAATCAACAGTAACAGTTGGTTTAGGTCAAGCTTTTAATAAAATTGGTAAGAAAACAGTAATTGCACTTCGTGAACCATCTCTTGGACCGACAATGGGATTAAAGGGTGGAGCTGCAGGTGGTGGTTTTTCACAAGTAGTACCAATGGAAGATATTAACCTTCATTTTACTGGAGATATTCATGCGATTACAACTGCCAATAACGCATTAGCGGCGTTTATTGATAATCATATCCAACAAGGAAACACACTTGGAATTGATACGCGTAAAATCGTTTGGAAACGCTGTGTTGACTTAAATGATCGTGCCCTTCGTAACGTAGTAATTGGTCTTGGTGGACCAGTTCAAGGTGTACCACGTGAAGACGGTTTCGATATTACAGTAGCATCTGAAATTATGGCCGTATTCTGCCTTGCAACAGATATTCAAGATTTAAAAGCACGTTTATCTCGCATTGTTGTCGCTTATAACTTTGCAAATCAACCTGTAACGGTTAAAGATTTAGGCGTAGAAGGTGCGTTAACATTACTATTAAAAGACGCATTAAAACCGAACTTAGTACAAACGTTAGAAAATACACCAGCTATCATTCATGGCGGACCATTTGCGAATATCGCTCACGGTTGTAACAGTGTTATCGCTACGACAATGGCAGCAAAATTAGGTGATTATGTTATTACAGAAGCTGGATTCGGTGCAGATTTAGGTGCCGAGAAGTTTTTAGACATTAAAGCACGTGCAGCTGGTATTAAACCAGAAGCGGTAGTTATTGTTGCGACTATTCGTGCGCTTAAAATGCACGGTGGTGTGGCGAAAGATCAATTAAAAGAAGAAAATGTAGATGCGTTAGCAAAAGGAATGGAAAACTTACAGAAACATGTTGAAACAATTCAAAGCTTCGGTGTTCCATTCGTAATTGCCATTAACAAATTTATTACTGATACAGATGCAGAAGTTACATACTTACAAGAATGGTGCAATGAGCGTGGCTATGCAGTATCCTTAACAGAAGTTTGGGAGAAGGGTGGCCAAGGCGGAGTTGACCTTGCTGAGAAAGTGTTAAAAGAAATTGAAAAAGGTGAGAATAACTACGCACCACTTTATGAATTAGAATTACCATTAGAAGAAAAAATTCGTACAATTGCTCAAAAAGTGTACGGCGCAAAAGATATTGAATTTGCTCCGAAAGCACGTAAGCAATTAGCTCAATATGAAGGAGAAGGTTGGAGTAACCTACCAATTTGTATGGCGAAAACACAATACTCTCTTTCTGATGATGCAACAAAATTAGGTCGTCCATCTGACTTTATCGTTACAATTCGTGAGTTGAAACCATCTATCGGTGCTGGGTTTATCGTTGCATTAACAGGAACAATGTTAACAATGCCTGGTCTTCCTAAACAGCCAGCTGCGCTTCAAATGGATGTAAATGAAGCTGGAAAAGCAGTAGGTTTATTCTAAAAGGTTGTAATTCATCTCGTTTATCTGTAAACTATATATACATCAAGTGGCGCCTTTCCATAGAAAGGCGCCTGTTTTTTGGAGGAAATTATGTTTGATCCAACTGCTTTTGAAAATTTAAAGGTAATTGTGGAAGGGGCTGTCTATGATTTCGATTTACACGGTGATATTCTCGTAACAGATCGAAAAGATGTGATGGACCTTGCTTCATTAAGTCGTATGTATAGTATTTCATTTCAACTAACAGAAACATTTAAAACGATGGTAGAGGCGACATTTTCACTATCTGTTGATGCAAAGAATTTATCAGGTGAAATATTAGAAGCACCTCAGTTTATACCAGGTTGTGAAATGAAGCTGGAATTCTCGTTCGAAATGGAGCAACCAGAGATAGGATGCGGAGAAATTGAAACTTTATTGCATTCTATATGGGGAAAAGAGCGAATGATTACGCAGAAAATTTCATACGAATATAATAAGCAAGCGATTTCATATCATAATAAGGTAGAGGTTCTATTTCAGAAAGCGATTACAGAAGACCATGTTGATGATTTAATAGCTGTTATTTCACACATGATAGAAACGGTGCGAACAATACAACATTTTCTTCAAAAATAGAGATAAAGGAGAAAAACAAATGATAAAAGATATGCAACCATTTTTACAACAAGCTTGGGAAAAGGCTGGTTTTAAAGAGTTTACTGAAATTCAAAAACAGGCGATTCCAACTATTTTAGAAGGACAAGACGTTATAGCTGAATCTCCAACTGGAACAGGAAAAACATTAGCGTACTTATTACCCCTTTTACATAAAATTAATCCTGAAGTAAAACAAGCTCAAGTTGTAATTGTAGCGCCAACTCGTGAACTTGTAATGCAAATTCATGAAGAAGTTCAAAAGTTTACAGCGGGAACTGATATTTCTGGTGCGTCTTTAATTGGTGGTGCAGACATTAAGCGCCAAGTAGAAAAATTAAAGAAACATCCGAGAGTAATTGTTGGTTCACCAGGACGTATTTTAGAATTGATTCGTATGAAGAAGTTAAAGATGCATGAAGTAAAAACGATTGTATTTGATGAGTTTGATCAAATTGTAAAACAAAAGATGATGGGTGCTGTACTTGATGTAATTAAATCAACGATGCGCGATCGTCAATTAGTATTTTTCTCGGCGACAATAACAAAAGCTGCAGAAGAGGCGGCACGTGATTTGGCAACTGAGCCACAATTAGTTCGTGTAACACGTGCAGAGGCAAAGAGCCTAGTTGAACACACGTATATCGTTTGTGAACGTCGTGAAAAAAATGATTATATTAGAAGAGTTATGCATATGGGAAATGTAAGAGCAGTTGCCTTTTTAAATGATCCTTTCCGCTTAGATGAAATTACTCGGAAATTGCAATTCCGTAAAATGAAAGCAGCAGCTCTTCACGCAGAAGCGAACAAACAAGAACGTGAAGCAACGATGCGCGCATTCCGCAGCGGGAAATTAGAAATTTTACTTGCTACTGATATTGCAGCACGTGGATTAGATATCGATGATTTAACACACGTAATCCACTTAGAGTTACCAGACACAGTAGACCAATATATTCACCGCTCAGGCCGTACTGGACGTATGGGTAAAGAAGGAACAGTTGTTTCTCTTGTAACAGAACAAGAAGAGCGTAAATTACTTCAATTTGCAAAAAAATTAGGTATTGTGTTTACGAAACAAGAAATGTTCAACGGATCATTTGTAGAAACGAAACCGAAAGCACCAAAGAAAAAGAAACCAGCATTTACTGGGAAGAAAAAGCCTAGATAAATAAATGGAAAGACGTAACTATACGTAGTTACGTCTTTTTTGTTTGTAATTGAATAATAAAGGGAGTTTTATTAACGCTACTATAAGAAATATCGATAAAGGTGAAGTATTTCTCATTTAGTCTGTACAAGGAAATAATATAAAAAAGCCGAATATAAAACTGATATGAAATAATAAAAAGAAGGTACAAGTATGGATAGGAAATTAGGAATGTTTTTAAATACGAAACATATTGAAGTAAACGAAGGGATACAAAAGGCGAGGGAATGGGATTTAAAATATATTCAATTATATGCTATGAATAAGAACTTCAACTTAGCTAATATTTCAAAGGTAGAATGGATTACTTTAAAGGAAAGTTTATCTCTTAATGGAATGAAAGTTCCATCATTAGCAATTAATTTTGGAGAAAATGGAATTGTAGGAACGGAAATTGACAGTGCAATAGATCAGTTTAAATATACTACTGACAAGGGGTTAGAACTCGGAGCAAGGATAATAACAGCTCATATTGGGAAAATTCCAGATGATGAAAAAAGTGAGTACTATAATAAAATGGAACGGGTTTGTGATGAGATAGGAGATTTAGCATTTAAATTTGGGGGAGTCTTCGCAATTGAGACGGGATCTGAAAAAGCGATAGTGTTAAAAAGATTTTTAGAAAATATAAACGCAAAAGGATTAGCTGTTAACTTTGACCCAGCAAATATAATAAGTGATGTAAATGAAAATCTGATAGAGAGTCTATTTCTCTTAAAAGAGTATATAGTACAAACATACATTAAAGATTGTAAAGAAGTAAAAAGCAATGGTTCAAGTAAGTATATAGAAGTCGCAGCAGGAAATGGTGAAGTGGAGTTTGATACATTCTTCAAGGCATTAGACGAAATTGGATTCGACGGGTATAACATGATTGAAAGAAATGATTATTTTGACCAACTTGACGGAATGAGCCAGTCGATCAATTTCGTAAAGAAGTACATATAAATTAAAAAGGAATAACAATAGTAATTGTAGAAAGCTACATAGAATATAAAAACCATTAGGAGGAGAACCAATGATTCATAAAGTTGGACAAATTATGTTATATGTAAATAATCAAGATGAGGCAGTAGATTTTTGGACAGAAAAAGTAGGGTTTCATGTAATTGCAGAGGAAGATAACAAACAAGGAATGAGATGGATTGAAATCGCGCCAACTAACGATGCAGAAACGAGCATTATACTACATAATAAAGAAGTTATTTCTAAAATGAGTCCAGAATTGAATCTTAGTACACCGTCTTTAATGTTCTTCTCAGAAAATCTGGAACAACTATATACAGATTTAACAAATAAAAATGTTACAGTTGGCGAAATGGTAACAATGCCTTCAGGTAAAGTGTTTAACTTTGCTGATAGTGAAGGGAATTATTTTGCGGTTATGGAAAAGAACAAATAATGATATTGTTATGTCAAAATCCCCCTTATATATAATGAGGGGGATTAAATGTTTGAAGTGGATTTTTCATTAGAGAGTTGTTTGATAAAAAATGTCCCTTTTTCAATAGCTGTCTCAATATAACCAACGATTTGATCAAACGTAAAAACCTGTAGGTCTTCATACAAATGTTGCTCGGGGTACAGCATATCTTCAAAAAGATATTTTCGAAAAGCCAAAACTTTCTCTTTAGAAACCTCTTCGATGTCCACAATGTGAGCTTCTTGATTAAGAAGAGAAAAGAGCTGTTGTTCTTTATCGTAATGATGCAACAATTGTGCGTTCAATAATTTAAAATCGTTATAGTACATAGGTGCGATAGTTTCGTCGTTCTCAATTCTGTTTTTTAGCCAAGGTAGAAAAAATCCACTTAGCCAATTATCATCGGCAATGAGATGCGTATAATAGCCTAAAAGAAAAGGGGAGTCTATATGCTCTTCATATTTATGAATAAATGATTCGTAATCTATTCTTCTTGTATAGTTTTTCGTTGTACCAGCGTAAAAATGTGAAGTTCCTTTTTCTTCTTTTGAATGAACAGCATCAGGAGCTACACCACCAAGTAAGAAAGAAGTTTTATCTTGAATAGAAAGTTTCTTAGCAATACCGTTAGCGATAATAACATGCATAATTCGTGATCCCATGAATAACACCTCTATTTCAAGTATTCACTTTAGGGAGCTGTCTGAACGTTTAGTATTACTTTCCCTGTACTTTGTCTACTTTCGACCCATTCATGTGCTTTCCCTGCGTCTTGAAGAGGAAAAGATTTCGTAGCTTTAATTTGCAACCTGCCATCGCGTAAATAACGGAAAACTTGATTCGCAGTTTCTTGAAGCAATTCAGGACGTTTTTTCCGTGTAGTGCCAAAGCTGAAACCGAGTATAGAACGGCAACTTGCGTGTAAATCTTTCGTTTGAAAATTACCAACTTCTCGGCTAGCATTGCCGAAATGGACGAGACGACCGTAATAAGCAAGGCATTCTAAACTTTTTTCGGACACAGTACCAGAAATAGAATCTAAAACAATATTAACGCCTTCTCCGTGTGTAAGCTGAGTTATCCTCTCTACAAAATCTTCATCTTGATGACAAATAACATAATCAGCGCCAGCATCTAAAGCGATTTTTCGTTTTGCTTTACTTCCAACAGTGCCGATAACTTTTCCAGCCCCTAATAGTTTTGCAAGTTGAATCGCTGTAGTACCAATTCCGCCAGCCGCTGCATGGATTAGTACAGACTCACCTTGTTGAATTCTTGCAACATTTGCAAGTAAATTATAGCTTGTAAAAGATACGATAGGACAAGCGGCGGCGGTTTGAAAGTCGACTTCATCAGGTAAAACGAAAGTAAGATTTTCGTTCGCAACAACATAATCAGCGTAAGAGCCATTTTGAGGAAAAGCAATGACACGCTGGCCAGGATAAATGTTTTTTACATGAGAACCTACGTGTTCTACAATACCAGCTGCATCTATCCCTGGAATAAAAGGTAAGACTTTGTTTCCTTTTTTGCCATAACGTGATTTAATATCGGCGAAATTAACACTAGTAGCAACAACGCGAATTAAAACTTGATTATCTGAAATTGTAGGAATATCCATGTCTGTATATTTCAACACTTCAGGACCACCGAATGAAGTTACAACGATAGCTTTCATATACATCCTCCTAAATTTGACTATATATATTATTTTAAATCTTCATTAGGAATTGGAAAATTATATAATTGTTATGCAAGGCTATAAGTGAAGCTTATGAACTCATTGGATCATTATATTAATGTATATAAAAAAAATTGAAAAAATCGAACGAAATATCAATTACTTGCCAATATATAGTGTATGACAAGGGAGGGAAGGTACATGAAGGATGAAACGGTGTATACAGATTTAATCCAATTAACTTTATCAGGCAATAAAGAAGCATATAGCGAATTGTATGATAAAACGATTCAAGAAGTATATAAGACAGCACATTTTTTAATAGAAGATAAAACGGATGTAGATGATATCGTTCAGGAAATATACATACAGCTATATGAATCGCTTCGTAAATATGATAGCGAGAAGCCATTTCGTCCTTGGCTAATTGGACTTGCAATTAAACAAATTCATTCTTATAGAAGAAAGAGATGGATGCGACTGCGAATTGTAAAAAAAGCAGAAGAGCAAAGAAAACCAGTACAAATGGATTTTTCTAGCGATGTTGTAAGTAAACTATCAAATCAAAAACTAATCGAACTCATTCATAAATTGCCGTATAAATTGAAGCAAGTTATTATTTTGAGGTACTTACACGATTACTCACAAGAGGAAGTAGCACAAATATTACATATTCCAATCGGTACTGTGAAATCTAGAATCCATGCCGCATTAAAGAAACTACGTCAAAAAGAGCAAATAGAAGAAATCTTTTTAGGAGAGGTAGGGAATGTGAAATGAGTTTAGATTGTAGAGTTAGAGAATCTATACAAGAAGAAGCGAAGGGGATTGTTGCCCCGCCGGAGTTAAAAGAAAAAGTAATCGTTCAAATAAAAATGAAGAGCGGGGGGAGTAAAAAGAAGAAGCGCCTCATCGCAGGAGTGCTTGCAGCCGCATTTTTAATTCCGACAACTGGTTTTGCTTATCAATCTATTATGGCAGATGGTATATACGGGTCGTTTGAAAATTTAAAGAAGCATGCCGGAGCTATAACATTAGAAGGATACATGCGTTTTAATGCAAAGTTATCACAAGCGAAAGACGAAATGGGTGCAAAGGAATATGAAGAGTTTTCAAAAGAACTAAAGAAATTAACAAATGCAAAGCTTGAGTATGGGGATTCGAACGGTAATATTGATTATGATCAATTATCACCAGCTAAAAAAGAGGAATTGAAAAAGGTAGAAATGGAGCTTCAGCCGTATTTTGATAAATTAAATGGTCATAAATCTAGTAAAGAAGTATTAACTCCTGAAGAGTATGAACAATATATGGAAGCATTAATGGCGTATCAAACCATATTAGTAAAAACGAAATCGAGTGGCGGAATAACAGCAGACAAAGTACCTGAGGCGTACAAAGAAAAATTTATTGAAGCAGAACAGTTTATGGAGTATGTAGATGAAAAGGTGAGATAAGTAAAAAGCTCATAGCTTTAGCTTTGAGCTTTCCTTATTGAAATGTAAATATATTAACCACCTATTCCTTTTGCTAGCAATAAGAAATATACAAATACTAGTATTACCCCATTTAATGCCGTACCAACTATTTTAAATAGCCAATTCTTTGATGAAATCGCAAAAATAATACCGAGTAATGAAAGTGTACTTAGAATCACAATAATTAATGTTAAATTCGCATTAGGTCCTCTTAAAATAAAGAAAGAGCATATACTTGCGATAAACGTTAGAAACGAGAAAGTCCCTAATTTCATAATAAGTCCTCCTTGTTTGAAATGTATTTTGATTTAGTTCACGACTTTCTTTAATTTAACATAAATTTCCTACTATATATTAAATATATGAATAATAAAAAAACGAGTATAAAATCTACGGGATTTCATACTCGTTTTGCTATTGTTTAAATTTCCTTACGGCATATATAGCGACCTTTACAAGTAATATCGCAATTATAAATAAGCCGCCGTAACTAACGATACTTAAAAATTGGTCATCAGTTATATTTTTTCATATTCGCATTGTCCTTTTGGATAAAACAATCTAAAAGTGAGTAACCAGCTATTAAGCTAATAATGGTAACGAAAGTTGTATTTACAAGAATAATATTAGTTAAATAGGGTAGGTATTTGCCAACTGGTGAAAAGAGTAGAGCTGGAGAAAAGGAAATTAATATTGTAGGGACTGTAATAGCGATAAACTTATCCGGCTGAAAGCCCCAGTTGTGTTTACTTGTTTCGTGATTAATGGATTGAAGGAATCGTAATAAAATGCCGACCAAAAGAGGGAAGAGTGAATAGTAGAATAACCTTGGATAAAAGTTAAAGTTCACTTGCGCATCTGTTTCTAAATAAAATTGAATTTTCACTCCTACAAATAATAATAAGATGATAAATAATGTAAAGCAGAGGTAAAGTATCACTTTTTGCATTCCATTCCACCATCCTTTACTAAAAATATATTCAAGGAACGAAGATATATACGAAAACTGCGTTGTATATATCTTCGTTTTCAATTAGTTAGTTGTGGATTTTGTTTGTTTCGTTAAGTAATCAATAATGCCCATTGCACTAATTTCTATATCTAGATGTAAAATGTTATAAACGGAATGATTTGATGGAACGTTTAACTTTGTAAGATGAGAAGAGATTTTATCCATTAATAAAGTTTGTAAAGCTTTAGTCGCTTCATCGAAATCATTATACTTTTCAAAGACCTCTTTACCAGTACCAACGAAAATAGGTAACCAATGTTCAAGTTGGTTATATACTTCTGTAACATTGGATGAAGCACCGTAATGACCGAAATAAATAGTATCTACATTCATACTTTGAATATGATTTTTAGAAGCAATCATCGCATCTGGCTGGAATTGTGAAGGAGACGTTGATGGTAGATATAGTTCTACATCAAGATCTGCGAGTTCTCTATAATAAATTCCTATTGTATCGCCAGTAAAAATGCCGTTTGTTAATGAATCATGAATGCTAATATGGTGCTTCGCATGTCCCGGTGTATCGTAAAATGTAAGTGTACGGTCTTCTGAAATTTTTAACGTATCACCATGTTGTACAATACGAACACGTTCTTCTTCAATTGGAAGAATGGGATCAAAAAGTTTATCAAAATCTTCTTTGTACACAGCTTTTGCACCTAAAATGAGTTTTGTTGGATCAATCATATGACGAGCACCGCGAGAATGCACAAATAAAGTAGCATTTGGGCATTTTTCCATCATTAGCCCAGCTGCGCCTGCATGATCTAAATGAACATGTGTAACAATGATGTTTTTTACATCTTTTAAATCAATATGTAATTGTTGTAAGCCATCTAAAATGTAAGGAAGAGAAGGGGCTGCACAAGTTTCAATTAAAGTAATTTCGTCACCTAATAAAACGTACGTACCTGTTCGTTCAATATGTTGTAAGTCGTAATCGTCAATAAGATATAGGTGAGAAGATAATTGTTCTACTTTTTTCATCTTTACCACTCCTTATATACTTTTATGTTTTTCATTATACGCTAAAAATGCAAAAAGGCAGAAAACGAGAGCTCGTCTTCTGCCTTTTTGTAATACTATTATTTCGTTTGTTGTTTACTAATAGACATAATGAACAGTCCAACAATACCGCCAACTATTGGAAGCATGATCTCTCCTGCTAAATTAAAGTAGGAGCTTAAGAATAAACCATTTACATCGATTACCCAACCAGTAACATACAATAACATCATATATAGTACGAAATAAAACTCGCGATTTGAAATCGTTTCACGTTGTGCAGTTTTCATAATGAACACCATCCTTTTCTATTATAATAGAATATAAACTGTCACATTTTGTTCACAATTCAATTGTAAAACTTTCCATTATAAAAGTCTAGTAGTTTGTGTCGAATTTTCGAACGTAAATAAAGCGCTATCATTTTGGCGTATAAGTATGTAATAGAAGCTGTATATTCACGAATGTAGTATAGTATAAACATAGAATGATAGTGAAGAGAGGGGCAAGGACAATGGCAGTTTATGATTTTTCAGCTAAAACAATAACAGGAGAAGATAAATCGTTAAAAGATTACGAAGGAAAAGCACTTCTTATTGTAAATGTAGCTAGTAAATGTGGATTTACACCGCAGTATAAAGGATTACAAGAAGTATATGATAAATATAAAGGCCAAGGACTCGAAATACTCGGATTCCCTTGTAATCAATTTGGAGGACAAGAACCGGGAACGGAAGCTGATATTACTAGTTTTTGTGAATTAAACTATGGTGTAAACTTCCCGATGTTTGCAAAGGTTGATGTGAAAGGTGACAAGGCTCATCCTCTGTATACATACATGACAGAACAAGCACCAGGTTTACTCGGTATGAAAGCAGTAAAATGGAACTTTACTAAGTTTCTAATCGGAAAAGACGGGAAAGTAGTAGGGCGTTTTGCGCCGCAGACGAAGCCAGTGGATTTAGAGGTTGAGATTGAAAAGGTACTTGGGGAATAACTAGGAGTTAGCTATCTTTTATTATAGTTATTAAAAAACACCTCAAAGAACAAAGTTGCTCTTTGAGGTATTTTCTTTAACATTACATTTTCAAGATTAGATCACTGTATCAAAGCCATTTGATTTAGGCGGAGAAGCTGCTTTTTTCATAAGCACTTCCCATAAGTGTACGGATTTCTTCCATTCGGCTGCAGCCTGTTCCTGTTGATACATAGCGTTCTCATAACTGAAAGCAAGTTGTTGCATATCGGCCGAGTTGTAAAGTGTATCGATATGGAGAGCGTATTCTCGGAATGTTTGACTTTCACCCCGTGGTATGCCGATTCTCGCAAATTGTTTTAAAAGTGCACCGTAAGCTTTTAGATAAACAGCATCATCTTTTCGGTATTTATAGAAAAGAATAATAAAAAATGTAATCCATTTCATTCTAGTGGTGAAGAGAATGTATCCGAGGATACTAATTGGTATCGTAGAGAGGAATACGTACCACCAAGAAATCCTATTTTTAGAATTTGTAATCTTTTTAGTAGAGGCTTCTTCTGTATTTTCTATTAAACTTTTGAGCTTCGCTTCATTGTTTCGTTGGTGTATTTGTGCGTTTTGAGAATTAGTTTCTTCGCTATTTTGTAAAGTAGGAGCAGGAGTATTATTTGTAAAATTATAGGGATTGGTAAATCCTTTTGTTGGTTCGAATGGAATCCATCCGTATCCAGGAAAATATACTTCGACCCAAGAGTGTGCGTTATTGTTTTCGATTTTATAAACATTCTCACCTTCTGTACTAGCAAGTGTATTCTCAAGAGTTCCTTCTGTATAGCCTTTTACCCATCGAGCGGGAATCCCGGCAGAACGAAGTAACACGATCATAGACGTCGAAAAATTATTACAGTAGCCGCTTTTTGTATCGAAAAGGAATTGATCTACATAATCTTGGTTTTTGGCAGGAATCATCACATCCGTTGTTTCGTATACAAAAGAATGGTCTGTGAAGTGATTTTCAATAGCTAATACTTTATCATATCGGTTGTCTTTATCGTTTGTAAGATTAATAGCTAAGTCTCTTACTCGCTGCGGTAATGATTCCGGAAGTTGAGTGTACTTTGTCATGAAATAAGGATTTGATTCTTGAACTTCATTCGTTTTTGCAGCTTTCAAGTTTTCTATGGAAAACTCAGGGATCTCATATGTTACTTTATATGAATTTAAAGTAGTAGAAGAGTCTCCGTGCATCGTATAGATTTTTTCTGAAAATGGGTCAACGCTGTATGATACATCAGAAGAAGCCTCAACTGATACTAATCCTGCTGGATAGGTAAGATGAGGATAACTTTTTTGCATGGTGATTGTTGCTTCGGTTGTCTCCGTTTTTGTATTTTGTTCGTACCAACTCACGACGTCGTTTTTATTTTTAAAAGAAACCTTTTTCGGATTTTCAGAAACCTCCCAGCCTTTTCCTGTATAAAAATCTTTTGTTTCTACTCTCCAATATTGTTTGTTTTGCGTTTGTGCTGTAAAAACAATTGTATTATCCGCCTTAAAAGGACCACCTAATTGCGAGTCATCTAAACCATACCCAATTTTAGAAACTTCTTGTTCTTTACTCGCTTCGGATGTGTTGAATTTTAAAAAATTCATTGGGTTTGGCCATTGAGGGCCAAATTTTGGAGCGAAGTATGCGATGGTTGCTGACAATATAATAAATATTGTAAGAGGTCTAAGTAATTTTGAGATTACTCTAGCATAATTTTGTAAGTGCTCCATCTCTTTTATTCGTTCTATTCGAAGAAGACTAAGCATAAAAAAGCCGATGACAACAGTACGAATAATAGCGTAGTTTGCATTGTATAAATGTAAATTATGAAAAGTTGTGATATAAATAATAGTCAATACAAGAAATAACAACCCACATTTTTTATGAATCACCCAAAAAGAGATGAAAGAACTCAAAAACCAAAATGATAGAAAAAATAAAAGTGTTGGAAAAACTGGAGAAATATCTAGCAAATTCCCCTGGAATAACAGGGAGGAATTTCGAGAAATATCAGTAAAAAATTTCGTTAGCCAAGATGGATTTATAAAAGTATTTTTATAATACAAGGAATGAACAATGAATAAAATCGTGATGATCTTTATTGGAATCTGCCATCTGGTTTGAAAAAAAGAGAGAGTGAAGCAAATTCCTATAAATATTACAAAAATATCTAATCTACCTACGTTTGTAATACCTATAAGGGGTCTTATCCATTCTAGTAAAAGAAGAATTGCACATACATGCATGAAGAATCTGCTCATATCCCATCGGTACTTTGTTTGTAATGTTATCATTTGCTCACCTCAAAAAACACGTTTGCATACCGGTTTTCATAAACCGCGTTTACAAATATTTTTCGTTTTTGTAGAGTTTCTAGTATACTTATTTCTCGATGTGAGAGTTGATTCGCTTTTTCTTTCACGACAAACACCATTAATTTTCTATTTTTTATAGCAGCACAGTCAGCCGCCTTTTGAATATCGGGAGAAAGATCGCTTGTCACGAGTATAATCGTAACGGGCTGATACATTTTTCTTAATTCCATTTCTACACTCTGGGAGAGCGGGAATACACTGTCTGCTTGTACTTTCGCTAAATGACAAAAGATTTGTTGCAACTGAGTATCTCCATTGTCTAATGGGAAAATAGTTCGTTCTTTTCCGACAGACACGAATGACGCTGGTGAATTTTGCTTCAAGACAGCCCTCACAATAGAGGCAGTAAACGTTACGACTGATTCGAATAGAGGGGACTCGGTTCTGTCCATAAATATCATGATATTATTGCTGCGCTGTTGTTCAAACTCTTTCGTCATAATGTTGTTTGTTCGTGCAGTTGCTTTCCAATCAATCCATGAAAAGCGGTCACCAGGTTTATATTCTCTGACACCGACAGAGACTGTAGAGTCTTTTGCTGAATTTATATTTGCTGAAAGCGCTCCTTGTTCGAAATGATTTTCCAATTGTCGATACGTTATATCTACATACTGGGGATAGACTAAAAATGTATCTGGAACTGAAAAAGTTACTTCTTTTTCTATCATACCGAATAAATCGCCAGTTTTGACACGTACGCTTGAAAAAGTGTGCTCTCCTCTAGGGATTGTATCAATAACATATTGAAACGAAATATTTCGTTTCAATCCTGGAAAGAGTATGACCTTATTCATCTTTGCTTGTCTACAACTTGTAAATGGTGGTGGCAGTTCATCTTCTATAACTAAATAAAGTAAGGGAAAAGGGAATTTTCTTTTTATTGTAATCGTGCTTACAAATTGTTCTCCTGCTGCATATTTATTTTGGTTTGTTATTCGTTTTACTTCAACGTCCCGTAAAGCATAGAAGGGGAGTAGTAGTGAATAAAGGCCAATAGGAATCGTACTGTAAAACAAAAACCAACTTACAAATCCCCCTTGAAGCATAGCGTACACAAATGTTAAGACTACGCATAAAGGGATTAGCAATAACTTCGTAACGTGATATAGTGCTCGTAGTAGTCGCTTCATCAAAGGTTCTTCGTCCTTTGAGTCGGCACGGTAGTTCGTGCAACGATTTTGGCGATAACTTGTTCTCCTGTTATTCCTTCAAATCTTGCTTCCATTTTTAGAATGAGTCTGTGAGCTAAAACGTAAGGAGCTAAAAATTTAACATCGTCTGGAATAACATAATTTCTGCCATGGATGAATGCATAAGCCTGTGAAGCTTTCATTAAAGAAATTGAGCCACGTGGACTTGCACCTAGCTGTATAGAACTATAAGAACGAGTCTGATTAACAAGCTTTACAATGTAATGCTTGATTGCTTTGTCCATACTTATTTCCCGTACGCTTTGTTGTAAATAAAGTAATTCTTTTATTGTTGTAATGGCTTGTAAATGGGAGAGTGGGTTTGTTTTTTCCATCCGGTTTAAAATTTCAAATTCTTCTTCGGGTGTAGGATATCCCATTTTTAGCTTCAACAAGAAACGATCGAGTTGAGCTTCTGGTAAAGGATATGTTCCCTCATATTCGACCGGATTTTGTGTAGCCATGACAAAGAAAGGTTTTGGTAACGGTCTTGTAATGCCATCTATTGTGATAGTGCCTTCTTCCATACTTTCAAGTAAGGCAGATTGTGTCTTTGGAGATGTACGATTAATTTCATCAGCAAGTACAAAATTCCCCATAATTGGTCCAGGCTTGAACTCAAATTGGAGTTCTTTTGGATTATAAATAGAAACACCTGTTACATCTGACGGCAGTAAATCAGGTGTGAATTGAATTCGCTTGTAATCGGCGTCAATTGATTTAGAAAGAGTACGTACTAGCATTGTTTTTCCGACACCGGGAACATCTTCTAATAGTACATGACCTTCAGCTAAAAGAGCTGTTAAGGCTAAGATCGTTTCTTTTCGTTTTCCGACCATTAATTTTTCAATATTGTTGATTATTTTTTCTACAATGGGATGTAATGAATCGAGATGGGGCATCGTAATCCTCCTAATTTTATTATCGTTTTCTAATCTATTTAGTGGAAAATAGAATTTATGTTAAAGAAAAGGAGTTCTTTCATTTTATTGCAGTATGATAGTAATCTAAGAGGTAATTAGTAATGGTATTATATAAGTTCATATTGAGAACTTATATAAATAGGAAGAAACTTACATGTTGATATACTTTATAATTTCTATGTCCTCAAAGGAAATCTTACTCTTAATTCTAAGAATATTCAGATTATTTTTCCGGGTTACATTTAGTATAATTGTTTCCGTAACCAAGGGCAATACAGTAAATAATGATTTGTAGTTTTAGCCCTCTATTTGCGGGCAGTAAAACTCCCACCTCAAAATTCAGCTAGTGCAAAGAAGTTAGGTGGGAGTGGGGCTGCTCGTAAATGCCCGATTGGTGCGGGCTGATTAAAGTTTCACTTTATATAAAATATGTCTTGATAATAGTATCGTTGAAGAAAAGTAAATTCCTTATAGCATTATTGAAGTAGTATCAATACTCTTTTTAATATATTTATATAAAAACGTAGAAATTTCTCCTGCGTTTTTTCTTATGCAAAAAGGTGAATCCTCCAAATACTATTCTCCTAATAAGCTCACCGCTGACCGAAATCTTCACAACAAAACAAAGTAATCTTTACTTACAAATGTTTCCCCTTAAACTTATTTCCAAATGAATTTATGACAATCTCTTGAACTGTGCGAAATGTCACATCTGTATTTTACAACCTCTCTTATAGTAAGGGTATGTAAGAGAGACGTATTAAAGGAGTGAACAGTATGAAGAAGAAACCTTCAGCACTAATGAGACGTTTAAAATATTTTTCACCAATAGATCGTTATAACGATAATCATACACAAGAAACATATGAAGATCGCGAATGGGAGAATGTGTACAGAAAGCGTTGGCAGCATGATAAAGTAATTCGTTCCACACATGGTGTGAACTGTACTGGTTCATGTAGCTGGAATATATACGTGAAAGATGGAATTGTAACTTGGGAAGGGCAAGAGCTTAACTATCCGACTACAGGTCCTGATATGCCTGATTTTGAACCAAGAGGATGTCCGCGTGGAGCGAGTTTTTCTTGGTACATTTATAGTCCACTTCGTGTGAAATATCCATACGTACGTGGTGTTCTTTGGAGTATGTGGCAAGAGGAACTACAAAATAACGAGTCACCACTAGATGCTTGGAAAAGCATTGTGGAAAACCCTGAAAAAGCACGTACGTATAAGCAGGCGCGTGGTAAAGGGGGATTCATTCGTGCGAATTGGGATGAAGTATTACAACTCGTTTCTGCTTCATTGCTTTACACAGTAATTAAATATGGTCCAGACCGAAATGTTGGTTTTTCACCAATTCCAGCAATGTCGATGTTAAGTCATGCAGCTGGTAGCCGTTTTATGCAACTTATGGGTGGACCAATGCTTAGTTTCTATGATTGGTACGCAGATTTACCACCAGCTTCTCCGCAAATTTGGGGTGATCAAACGGATGTACCAGAAAGTAGTGACTGGTATAACTCTGGTTACATTATGACATGGGGTTCAAATGTACCGATGACGAGAACACCAGATGCTCACTTTCTAGCAGAGGTTCGATATAAAGGAACGAAAGTCGTTTCTGTAAGTCCTGACTTCGCTGAATCTACAAAGTTTGCGGATGATTGGATTAGTGTGAAACAAGGTACAGATGGTGCACTTGCGATGGCAATGGGGCACGTAATCTTACAAGAATTTTATGTAGATAATCAAGTGGAATATTTCACAAAGTATGCGAAGCAATATACTGATTTTCCTTTCTTCGTCACATTGAAGCAAAAAGGAGAACAATTCGTTGCTAATCGTTTCTTAAATGCTTCTGATATTGGACGCGAAACGAAGTTAGGGGAATGGAAACCTGTACTTTGGAACGAAAATACGAATGATTTTGCAACACCGCACGGCACAATGGGATCACGTTGGGATAACGAAAAGAAATGGAACTTACGTTTAGAAGATGAAGAAACAGGTGAAAAGATTGATCCACGTCTTTCTTTACTTGGAATGGAAGATAGTGTTGAAACGGTGCAAATTCCGTACTTCTCTGATGATGGAAATACAATATTAGAACGCACAATTCCAGTGAAAAAGGTTACGACAGATGAAGGCGAAGTGTTCGTTACAACTGTATATGACTTAACATTAGCAAATTACGGCGTGAACCGAGGGCTTGGTGGACAAGAGCCGAAAGACTTCAATGATGATGTACCGTTTACGCCTGCATGGCAAGAGAAAATGACAGGAGTGAAACGAGAGCTTATTATTCAAATCGCTCGTGAGTTCGCACAAAATGCTGTTGATACGAATGGTCGCTCGATGATTATTATGGGAGCTGGTATTAACCATTGGTTCAACTCTGATACGATTTATCGCGCAGTTTTAAATCTTGTTCTTCTCGTCGGAGCACAAGGTGTAAACGGCGGCGGTTGGGCGCATTATGTTGGTCAAGAAAAATTACGACCAGCTGAAGGATGGCAAACAATCGCGATGGCAAAAGATTGGCAAGGGCCACCGAAATTACAAAACGGTACATCTTTCTTCTATTTCGTAACAGATCAATGGCGCTATGAAGATACACCTGTTGGACATTTAGCATCACCAGTTGAAGGCAACTCTCGTTATCAACATCACGGTGATTACAACGTATTAGCAGCAAGACTTGGCTGGTTACCTTCCTATCCAACATTCGAGAAAAATGGGATTGAATTATATAAAGAAGCTGTTGCTGCTGGTGCAACAACGCAAGAAGAAATCGGAAAATACGTTGCACAAAAACTAAAAGAAAAAGAACTAAAATTTGCGATTGAAGATCCAGATAATAAAAACAACTTCCCGCGCAACTTATTCGTATGGCGTGCCAACTTAATTTCAAGTTCTGGTAAAGGCCACGAATATTTCTTAAAACATTTATTAGGTACAACAAATGGATTAATGAATGACGACAGTGATTCAATACGACCAGAAGAAATTAAGTGGCATGAAGAAGCGCCAGAAGGGAAGCTTGATCTACTCATTAATTTAGATTTCCGTATGGCTGGAACAGCGCTCTATTCTGACATCGTCTTACCTGCTTCAACTTGGTATGAAAAGCATGATTTAAGCAGTACGGATATGCATCCATTTGTACATCCATTTAATCCAGCAATCGGTTCACCGTGGGAAGCACGCTCTGACTGGGATATTTTCACCGCTCTTTCTAAAGCTGTGTCAGATTTAGCGAAGAAAATCGATCTTGAACCAATGAAAGAAGTCGTTGCAACACCACTTCTTCACGATACACCGCAAGAATTAGCGCAACCACTAGGTAAAGTTAAAGACTGGAGCAAAGGTGAGTGTGAACCAATTCCAGGTAAAACGATGCCGCAAATTCATGTTGTCGAAAGGGATTATAAAACGATTTATGACAAAATGACAGCACTTGGACCAAATACCGGAAAACAACCGATTGGTACGAAAGGGATTTCTTGGTCGGCAGAAAAAGAATATGAGCAATTAAAGAGTCGATTAGGAGTCGTTCGAACGGATACTATTGCGAAAGGGTGCCCTGATATAAAAGAAGCAATTAATGCTGCTGAGGCGGTATTAACACTTTCTTCGACAACAAACGGTCATATGGCTGTAAAAGCATGGGAAGCACTTGAAAAACAAACGGATTTAAAACTGCGCGATTTAGCAGAAGAACGTGAAGAAGAATGCTTCACATTCGAACAAATTACAGCACAGCCGAAAACAGTAATTACTTCTCCAGCCTTTACGGGTTCTGAAAAAGGTGGACGCCGTTACTCTCCATTTACAACAAATGTGGAACGTCTTATTCCTTGGAGAACGATAACGGGTCGACAATCTTTCTACTTAGATCATGACATGATGAAAGAATTCGGTGAAACGATGGCAACATTTAAACCAATTCTGCAACATAAACCTTTCCGTAAATCTAGACCTGAAGTAGAAGGAAAAGAAATTACACTAAACTATCTAACACCGCATAATAAGTGGTCGATTCATAGTATGTATTTCGATTCATTGCCGATGTTAACGCTGTTTAGAGGTGGTCCAACTGTTTGGATGAATAAAGATGATGCGAATGAAGCTGGTGTTGCTGATAATGATTGGATCGAGTGCTTTAACCGTAACGGTGTTGTCGTAGCACGTGCTGTTGTAACGCACCGTATACCGAGAGGAATGGCGTTTATGCATCATGCGCAAGATCGACACATTAACGTACCTGGTACGAAATTAACAAGCACCCGCGGGGGAACGCATAATAGTCCAACCCGTATTCATGTTAAACCAACACATATGATTGGTGGATATGGCCAATTAAGCTATGGATTTAACTACTATGGTCCGACTGGGAACCAGCGTGACTTAAATGTCGTAATCCGTAAACTGAAGGAGGTAGATTGGCTTGAAGATTAAAGCACAAGTCGGAATGGTAATGAATCTAGATAAATGCATCGGCTGCCATACTTGTAGCGTAACATGCAAAAACACCTGGACAAATCGTCCAGGTGCTGAATATATGTATTTCAATAACGTAGAAACGAAACCTGGAATTGGTTATCCAAAACAATGGGAAGATCAGGAGAAATACAAAGGCGGCTGGGAATTGAAAAATGGTGAAATTCAGCTGAAATCCGGTTCGAAAATGAAGCGTCTTATGAATATTTTCCACAATCCAGATCAACCAACAATCGATGATTACTTTGAACCTTGGAACTATGATTATGAAACATTAACAAATAACCCGCAGCGTAAGCATCAACCAGTTGCTCGTCCGAAATCAGCGATTACAGGCGAATTTATCGACAAAATTGAATGGGGTCCAAACTGGGAAGATGATTTAGCAGGTGGACATATAACAGGGTTACAAGACCCGAACGTAAAGAAAATGGAAGAAGAAATTAAAACGGATTTTGAAAATGTCTTTATGATGTATTTACCGCGCATATGCGAACACTGTATGAATCCATCTTGCGTATCATCTTGTCCATCTGGTGCGATGTATAAACGTGAAGAAGATGGGATTGTTCTTGTAGATCAAAATGCATGTCGTGCATGGAGATTTTGTGTATCTTCTTGTCCGTATAAAAAAGTGTATTTTAACTGGCAAACAAATAAAGCAGAAAAATGTACCATGTGTTTCCCTCGTATTGAAGCAGGTATGCCAACGATTTGTTCGGAAACATGTGTAGGACGTATTCGATATATTGGGGTAATGCTATATGATGCTGACAAAGTGAAAGAAGCAGCTTCTGTTGAAGATGAAAAAGATTTATATGAATCTCAGCTAACTGTTTTCCTAGACCCAAATGATCCAGAAGTAATAGCGGAAGCAAAAAAACAAGGGATTCCTGATGAATGGATGAAAGCGGCTCAAGAGTCACCTATTTATAAAATGATTATTGATTGGAAAATTGCTCTGCCTCTTCATCCAGAGTACCGTACAATGCCAATGGTTTGGTATATCCCGCCGCTTAGCCCGATTATGAATATGGTGGAAGGGAAAGGAAGTAACTGGAAAGCAGAAGAGGTTTTCCCTGCTATCGATAATATGCGTATCCCAATTCAATATTTAGCGAATTTACTCACTGCAGGAGATGAATCTCACATTCGTCTTACATTGAAAAAAATGGCTGTCATGCGAACGCATATGAGAGCATTGCAAATTAATAAAGAACCAAATGAAGCTGTATTAAAAGAAATTGGTTTAACGAAACAAGATGTAGAAGATATGTATCGTCTTCTTGCTATCGCGAAATATAAAGATCGCTTTGTCATCCCGACATCTCATCGCGAGCAAGTTGCAGATTTATATAGTGAACAAGGAAGTTGTGGTCTTTCCTTCGCAGGTGGCCCAGGATCTTGCACGACAATTTCTTAAATAAAGGGGGCAGAAAATCATGAAACAAAGTTTACAAACTGCTTTTTCTTGTTCTTCTTTTCTTCTCTCCTACCCGGAACTCGGGTGGAGAGAGGTTTTAACTGAATTGCAAGAAGAAATTGAAGCGATTGAACAAGAAGACGTTAAAGCAGCACTTACAACATTTATAAAACGGGCGCTAGATAAAACAGACAATCAACTTATTGATTCTTACGTCTATACATTCGACTTTGGAAAGAAGACAAATATGTATCTTACCTACATGAAAACAGGTGAACAAAGAGAGCGTGGAATTGAATTATTAGAGTTAAAACAGCATTATCAAAAATCTGGTTTTAACGTAACGGATAAAGAACTACCTGATTATTTACCACTTCTACTTGAGTTTCTTGCAAACGCAAATGAAAAAGATAGCGAACCAATTATGAGTAAATACACGGAAAATATACAAGCGTTGCACGGGCAATTAAAAGAAGCAAACTGTATGTACGAACCAATTCTTGCAGCCGTTCTCTTTGCTATCGATACATGGGGTGTACAGACAAATTAGAAAGGAGAGTTGTCAAAATGATGGATCAATTTCTATGGGTGTTGTTTCCCTATATCATTTTTGCAATCTTTATCGGTGGACATATTTTCAGATACAACTATGATCAATTTGGATGGACATCAAAATCTAGTGAACTATTAGAGAAGAAAATGCTCCGGGTCGGAAGTCTATTATTCCACTTTGGGATCATGTTCGTCATTGGTGGTCATGTTATGGGGATATTAATTCCAGAGGCTGTATATCGTTCAATAGGTATTTCGGAGCATATGTATCACATAATAGCAATTAGTTTTGGGCTACCGGCAGGTGTCGCTTCTATCATCGGTTTAATTATATTAACGTACCGCCGTGTAACAGTAAAACGAATCATTGCAACGAGTACAAAGGGAGATTATATTGCGCTTATTTTATTACTTATCGTAATGTTAGCAGGACTTTCTTCAACATTTTTAAATATCGACTCAAAAGGATTTGATTATCGTACAACGATTGGCCCTTGGTTCCGAAGTCTCTTCATTTTCCAACCGAAAGTTGAATATATGATGGAAGTACCTGTTTGGTTTAAATTTCATATTATTGCAGCGATGGGTCTATTCGCAGTATGGCCATTTACTAGACTTGTCCATGTATTTAGTGCCCCAATTAAATACTTAAGCCGTAGTTATGTGATTTACAGAAGACGTATTCCTAATGAATTGAAAAAATAATACGGCTGTAAACGGATAGGAGCTGACAGCTAACATGAAACGAGGTCTAATGGGAGGCCTCGTCTTTTTATATAGGAGATAATTGTGTGTATGAAAAAAGATTAGCATCTATATTAGATGCTAATCAATGCTACAAACAGAGGCAGAGCAATCTTCACAAGCAATTTCACATTTTAAAAATTGTAAATCATGGATTGTAATCTTTCCTTTATGAATAGAAATCGTACCTTTTTTTTTCAAATCATTTAACATTCGATTTACACTTTCACGCGAAGTTGCACAGAAATTAGCAAGTTCTTGATTCGTTAATGGTAAATCGATGAGAATCCCGTTTTCTTTTAACACACCGTAACTATTTGTCATTCGAATGAGAGTAGAATATAGGGCACCTTTTTTACCGTGTAATACTAAGTCTCGGAACTTCGTTTGCATTCTTCTTAAATGTTCACTAATCCATTTCATAAATTCAAATACAAGAGCGGGTTTTTGGAGTAATGCTTTTTCTAAGGTTTCACGCTTTATAACTCCTACTTCAACATCTTCAAGGCATTTTGAATTTAATAAATACTTTGCATTGTCCGTGAACAATGTTAATTCACCAATAATGTCATATTCAGAACAAATACGAAGTGTTAATTCTTGCCCATCAGCACTTAGTTTACTAATTTGTACTTTTCCGGAGTGGATGATATAGAGTTCTGTTGCCTCCATACCTTCTTGAAAAATAAAACTTCCTTTTTTAATCTGCATTTTATATTCAACAGATGCAAGTAATTCCTTTAAATCTTGAGATAATGTCATACTGTTTGCCACAGCGATCACCTTTCTTCTTATAAGCAATACATTTTCTATTTTGAATGTAACTATGATGAAAATGCAAGAGCTATTTTAAAAATAAATTAAAATTTCAATGACCGTAAGGGGAGGCGATTTTAAGTTTTTAGTTTGAAAGGTTCAATACGCAAAGTGGATGGGACTAAAGATGTGAACAAAATTCGAACGGATTTGTGAAGAATTTTTGAATGGGGAAAGTAATGTGAGAAAAGTCACATTGAATATGTAGCTTCTTTTTTATAATAAAGGCAAATAAAAAATATGAAACCTACTAAGGATTGCAGTAGAAAAGAAGGGATATAGATGCACGAGAAGATGAGGGATTCGTTAGAGCGGCCACTTCAAGATTTACGTATTTCAGTTATTGATCGTTGTAATTTTAGGTGCACATATTGTATGCCAGCTGAAGTGTTCGGACCTGATTACGCTTTTTTACAGGAAGAGTTTTTATTAACGTTCGATGAAATAGAAAGGTTAGCGAGATTATTTATAAGTATGGGAATCAATAAAATTAGACTTACTGGCGGTGAACCTTTATTGCGTAAAGATTTACCGAAGTTAATTGCAAGGCTTGCAAAGCTAGAGGGCTTAAATGATATTGGACTCACAACAAACGGTATTCATTTAGCAAAACAGGCAAGGGCATTAAAAGAAGCGGGATTAAAACGTGTAAACATTAGTTTAGATGCGATAGAAGATCATGTCTTCCGAAAAATTAATGGACGAAATGTAAGTACAAAACCTGTATTGAAAGGAATTGAAGCAGCAAAGGCAGCTGGATTAGAAGTAAAAGTAAATATGGTCGTAAAAAAAGGGATGAATGATAGTCAAATTCTTCATATGGCTCGTTATTTTAAAGAACAAGAAATTCAGCTTCGTTTTATCGAGTTTATGGATGTGGGCAGTACGAACGGATGGAACTTTGAACAAGTGATTACGAAGGAACAATTAATAGAGAAAATTAATCGTGTATATCCGATTGAGCCCGTAAAGCCTCGTTACTTTGGAGAAGTTGCGAAATTGTATCGATATGTAGGGAGTGATGCAGAAGTTGGATTTATTACTTCAGTCTCTGAGTCATTTTGTTCTTCTTGTACGAGAGCTCGTATTTCGGCAGACGGTAAGTTTTTTACGTGCTTATTTGGAGCGAAAGGAACGGATTTGCGAACGCTTCTTCGAAAAAATATTTCTGATGCCTCATTATTAAAAATTCTCCAACATACATGGGAGTGCAGAACAGATCGGTATTCAGATGAAAGAACGGCGGAAAGTACAAATAAACGTCCAAAAGTTGAAATGTCTTATATTGGTGGATAGCGAAAGGAGGATTCCCTATGCAAGAGCGATATTCAAGGCAAGTATTGTTTTCTGGAATTGGTGAAATGGGACAAAGAAAAATAAGAAAAAAACATGTGCTCCTAATCGGTGCGGGTGCACTAGGAGCCGCGAATGCAGAAGCGCTCATAAGGATGGGGATTGGAAAATTGACAATTGCTGATCGTGACTACGTCGAATGGAGTAATTTACAGCGGCAACAGTTATATACAGAAGAAGATGCACAGCAGTGTAAACCAAAAGCGATTGCAGCGGCAGAACATTTAAGAAAGATTAATTCTGAAGTGGAAATTGTACCAGTTGTAACGGATGTCACAATGCAAGAAATAGAAGAGTTAACAAAAGAAGTGGATCTTATATTAGATGCGACTGACAATTTCGATACGCGCCTACTTATAAATGACATTTCACAAAAAGAAAATATACCTTGGATATACGGTGGATGCATTGGAAGTTACGGTGTAACGTATACAATTCTTCCGGGGGAAACACCATGCTTTCGCTGCCTAATGGATCATCCTATGGGCGGTGCAACATGCGATACAGCAGGAATCATTCAGCCAGCTGTACAAATGGTCGTTGCTCACCAAGTGACAGAAGCGATGAAAATATTGGTGAATGATTTTCAGGCGCTAAGGGGAACGATGTTATCATTTGATATTTGGAACAATCAATATCTCTCATTAAAAGTAAATAGGCAGAAAAAAAGTACATGTCCATCTTGCGGGAATGTACGCACTTACCCAAGTTTAACATTTGGATCACAGATGAAAACTGAAGTGCTATGCGGGCGGAATACAGTTCAAATCCGTCCAGGGATAAAGCGAGTTCTTAATTTAGAAGAAGTTCAAAAGCGCTTACAAAAAAGCGTGAGTTTCAAAAAAACTCCATATTTACTATCGTTTCTAGTAGATGAATATCGTTTTGTTTTATTTACAGACGGTAGGGCATTTATCCATGGGACAAATGATGTGAAAATGGCAAAACGATTATACGCAAAATATATAGGATGAACAGAAAGGGAGTTTATCCTTATCAAAACGAGGTGAAAAAAGAATGCTAGAAAAACGTAAACCAATTCCAGTAGCAGAAGCAGTTGCACGCGTAATGGAGTATGCTCATCAAGGTGAAATAGAAAAGGTTTCTCTTATAGACAGTTACGGTAGAACGCTTGGAGAAGATGTTATTGCAGATCATGATGTCCCGCATTTCGATCGCTCTCCGTACGACGGGTTTGCGATTCGAGCGGAAGATACAAAAGAAGCAAGTAGCAGTAACCCTATTCAGTTTGAAGTGATTGGTGAAATTGGAGCAGGTTTTGTTTTTACAGAAGAAGTGAAAACATTTCAAGCTGTCCGTATTATGACAGGAGCCGCAATTCCAGAGGGGTGTAATGCTGTTGTTATGTTAGAGCTAACGGAAGGATTTGAAGAAAACGAAAAGACGTATATGACATTAAAACGCTCTTTCGCTGCTGGTGATAACCTTTCTTTTAAAGGAGAAGATGTAAAACAAAATGCCATACTTGTGAAAAAAGGGACTTCTATAAACCCTGGAGTAGCGGCGCTTCTTTCTACGTTTGGTTATAGTTCCGTACATGTTGTAAGGCAGCCGGTTATTGGAATTGTAACGACAGGAAGTGAACTGCTGGAAGTACATGAACAACTGAAAGAAGGGAAGATTCGAAATAGTAACTCCTATATGATAGCTGCTCAAATTGAACGAGCAGGCGGAGTGGTACAGTATTACGGACAATTCGCTGACGATTTTGAGACGTGTTATAACACTGTGAAGAAAGTGATAAAGGAAGTCGATATTTTAATTACAACTGGTGGCGTTTCAGTAGGAGACTATGACTATTTACCTGCTATTTATGAGAAATTACAAGCTAATGTACTTTTCAATAAAATAGCAATGCGACCAGGAAGCGTGACTACTGTAGCTGAGCTAGAAGGAAAACTATTATTCGGTCTATCTGGTAATCCTTCTGCTTGTTATGTCGGTTGTGAATTATATGTTAGACCGGTTATTCGAACATATTTGCATAGAAAAGATCCGCATATATATCGTGCGGAAGCGATTTTAGAGAAAGATTTTCCGAAAGCAAACCCATTTACTCGTTTTGTAAGAGGGAGAGTGGAAATTGTAGATGGCCAATTGAAAGTTACACCAGTTGGTTTAGATAAATCTAGTGCCATTTCTTCACTTGCAGAGGCGAATGCATTTATCGTCCTGCCGGGAGGAACGAGAGGATTTGAAGTAGGAATAACTGTTTCGGTGCTGTTATTAGAATCGAGATTAGGAAGCGAGTGGCCATGGGAAGAACCACTTCGATCATACAAGTAATAGAAAAATAGAATGGTGGCTTCTCCGCGGATTATGATTTATCCCGCTATTTGTGGGCAGTAAAACTCCCACTGATTAAAGTTTCACTTTATACAAAGATTAGAGGTGCAAGATGACACATGCGTATTATGAAGTAATTGATACACCTATTTCAATTGAAGAAGTTACAAGGAAAGTAATTCGTCGTGAGTGTGGTGCTGTTACTACTTTTATTGGTACTGTCAGAGAATTTACGAAAGGACGTCGTACACTATATTTAGAGTATGTAGCTTATAAGACGATGGCGGAAAAACAACTTGAGAAGATTGGGACCGAAGTAGAAGAGAAGTGGCCTGGGACATATGTGGCAATTACACATCGTATTGGTACATTGCAAATTTCTGATCTTGCTGTTGTTGTCGCTGTTGCTACACCACATCGGAAAGCAGCTTATGAAGCGAATGAGTATATTATGGAACGCATAAAACAAGTTGTCCCGATTTGGAAGAAAGAGTTTTGGGAAGATGGTGAGTCATGGATAGGTGATCAGTTAGAGAAAATAGCATATGCAAATGGTGAGCCTAGAAAGGAGATGAGAATATGATTGAAGTATTATTATTTGCACATTTGCAAGAAGAAGTAAGCAAACCAGCCTTGTACATAGATTGTGAAAATGTTACGGTTGCTGAACTAAAAAAAGTTCTCATTAAGAAATACAGCGTAGCGATTTCAAATGAGATAATGGTTGCCGTAAATGAAAAGTATGCAAATGAGGATGACATTATTGAAACTGGCGATGTAGTAGCAATGATTCCGCCAGTAAGTGGTGGTTGATTCTTTTCAGTCTCATCATGTTAGTACGTGATTAGACTGGAGGGAATTAATATAACTATGCATACATAGGAGGGAACAGGATGAAGAGTCCTAATTTTCAATTAAGTTTACAAACTTCTAATCTAGTTATCGGTTTTATGGTATGGGTTATCTTATCATCATTAATGCCATATATTAAAGCGGATATTCCATTAACTGCGGGACAAATTTCTATGGTTACAGCAGTACCGGTTATTTTAGGTTCTATTCTTCGCATTCCAATTGGTTATTGGACGAATCGTTACGGAGCAAGAAAATTGTTCTTTATTAGTTTTATACTTTTATTATTCCCTGTCTTTTACATTAGTGTTGCCAATTCTATGATGGATCTAATTATTGGTGGCTTATTTGTAGGGATTGGTGGGGCTGTATTCTCTGTAGGGGTAACTTCTTTACCGAAATACTTCCCGAAAGAGAGTCACGGTTTTGTAAATGGTATTTATGGTGTAGGTAACGCCGGAACAGCAATTACTTCATTTTTAGCACCTGTCATTGCAACTTCATTTGGCTGGAGAACGACAGTACAGTGTTATTTAGTTTTACTTGCAGCATTTGCACTTATGAACTTTTTATTAGGCGATCGTAAGGAAAAAAAGGTGAATACACCATTAATGGAACAAATAAAAGGTGTATATAAAAATGAAAAACTATGGTTTCTATGTATCTTTTACTTTTTAACATTTGGATCATTTGTTGCATTTACAGTATATTTACCAAACTTTTTAGTATCTCACTTCGGATTAGAGAAAGTAGATGCAGGCATGCGGACAGCTGGATTCATCGTATTAGCAACAATGATGCGCCCAATTGGTGGCTGGCTCGGGGATAAGTTTAATCCATTTAAAATATTAATCTTCGTATTTATCGGCTTAACACTATCTGGTATTGTTTTATCATTTATGCCTAGTATGAACGTGTATACATTTGGTTGCTTACTAGTCGCATTCTGTGCAGGTATTGGAAATGGAACAATCTTTAAGCTTGTTCCAATGTACTTCTCTGAGCAAGCAGGGATTGTAAATGGGGTTGTGTCAGCTTTGGGTGGACTAGGAGGGTTCTTCCCGCCATTAATTTTAACATTACTATTCCAACTGACAGGTCATTATGCAATTGGATTTATGGCGTTATCAGAAGTCGCTCTTGCTTGTTTAATCATTACAGTATGGATGTATAGTCAAGAGAAGATGTTAGTGATGTTAAAGAATAATTAATAAGGAAAAAGAACCGTCCCAAAGTATTATGGGATGGTTCTTTTAGTAATAGGCTTCAACATGTTTTATTGCTATCTTAACAAAAGCTTGTTTTCTAAAATAATATGGTTTTAAAATGAAAAACAGAAGGTTTATGGGATTTTATGTTAATATATAGATATCAGATGTTATTCAATTAAAGGATAGGTTAGTAAAAGGAATTTTAAATCTCTTCCAAAGATTAAACTAATTTTTAGCATACAAATATTTAATTGGATCGGGGTGTTTAGATGAAAAAATTATATAAGTCTACTCAAGATAAACAAGTATCAGGTGTATTAGGTGGCTTAAGCGATAAGTATGGAATTGATGTTAGTATCCTTCGAATAGTAACTGCATTATCAGCCTTTTTTACTAGCGGATTAACAGTGTTAATTTATATAATAGCTGCAATTGTTTTGCCTACGGATAAAGAAATTAAGTGATAAATGTATGAACTTAAATCTAATTCCACAATCGAGAACTTTAAGGGGACGAGTAGATAAAGGCACTCCGCCTCTTACCCGTCTAGCGTACCAGAAAGGGACTTCGAATGTGGTAGTAAGAATCCGACTGACGTTAGTCATTTTGCACCGTTAGGAGTGGGAGTGTCAAGTAAGAATTTTATCCTTATTGATTTTATGAGATTGCTATGCATAATTGTAACTAAGGGAGATGATTCTAAGTTGAGTAAACCGAATATCAGCACAACAGTTTCAGGAGATATAATTGTTACCCATCTAATTGGCCAGATTAAAACAGATGATGTGTATGAATGGTTTAATGGCTTTGAGCAGGTTTGTCAGCAATTTATTTCCGAGGATCGGAAATACAAATTGTTGGTGGATAGAAAAGGGTACACGCCGAATCATTTTTCTGTTCAAAAAGTATGGAAAGATAAGTTCTTCAATGAAACTATTTTGAATCATAGTAAGGCAATTGCATTTCTCCTTGAAGAAGGGGAGATACTGAATTATTTACAACAATCCAATACGAAAGAAGCTGTGAAATTTTTTGATGATTATGAACAAGCGCTAATTTGGTTGAATGAATATCCAATATAAAAACTGAATTGAACCAGTTGCTCGTAATATTGCATTTGTCATAAAAATCACTTGTTTACAAGTTGCCCACATCATTAATTTTCTTCGCAGATTGCCTGTGCAATTTGAAAAAACGAAACCAAAACAAAAAGAACAAACGCTTCTAAAAAACGTTTGTCCAAATATAATTGCTATTTTAGCTAAGAAATAGACTACAATTTGTGAGTACGAGAAAGTCTTTTTATAAGATTAGGAAGGAAAGAAGTTAATTCTTGTTTCATACGTTTTGTAAACGATGGATCTTTACCTGAAGTTGAAATCGTTACAATATATTCATCATTTCGGATGACACCAGGTGTGTGAAAGGATGATTCTGTGCCATCACTTACAACGTTAAGCCATTGGAAGTCATGGGAGGCCTGTTTGACCATCATATTTACAGCATGATGATTAGTAGCGGCATAAATAAGGTGAGCATCTTTAATATCATCATTACTAAAAGTTTTTTGCTTCCAAGTAATATAAGGAAGTTCCTTCATTTCCTCGCAAATCTCTGGGCTGATAACGGTGACAAAAGCGCCTGTATCTTTTAATCCAGACGCTTTTCGATATGCAATTTTACCTCCACCAATGATAACGACCACTTTTTTATTTAAATTAAGCATAAGAGGGTACATGTTATACATACACACATTCCTCCATTCGTTCTAACAATGTTAACTTCATATATGTATCAAACTGAAGGCAGTTACAAGTCGTAACGTGATCATATTTTTTTGTATGCAATTTAATTTTTTGAAGCAACAATCCGGTAAAGAGAAGGTACGGCATGACATATACATGGGACGCAGTCGATGTTATATTTTTGAGCTCAGCAGTAAAAGAGGGCGTTCCTTTCGTTAAAAAGGAGCACGATACTGACATACCGAGTTTTTGTTCGACAGCTGCTCCGATTTGTTGTAACTCATAAATAGGCTGTGGATCACTACTACCTCGTCCTACGAGTAAAACGCTACTACCTTGCATTGGCATAGCTTCACGTATTCTTTTTACTACAAGTTCCACCATATGTGGGTGCGTACTAAAAGGTGGCGCAACTGAAAATGTTATGTTTGGATATTTCATTTGCATTTGCTCTATCTCAAAAGGGATATCACGTTTATAGTGAGCTGCCGCAAATAATAAAACAGGTACAATCATTATTTCAGTTGCTCCTTCTAGTATTGTTTCTGTAACAGCATCTGAAATGGTAGGTGTTGTTAGTTCAAGAAAAGCAATTTTTTGAATCCGTTCGTTACGTTCTTTCATAACAGATTGAATAAAGTGAATGAATTGCTCATTACCTTCTTGTAGTCGGCTCCCATGTCCAACATATACGATTCCTTTCATTGTCTTACCATGTCCTTCTTCATAAGAGTTTCTTGTAATTGATGATCTACGTTATGAAACCCGACTTTATTTGCATAGTGTAAAGTTGGAACATCGGTATACGAGAATGGGAGAGTAAGAATATCGATAAAGCCAAGGCGTTTTATTTCTGCTAGAAACGTATCAATAGAAGCACGTCCTTCAAATACAATGCTATCCCATGAGAATTCAGAAAGCATACGGGAATGAATTTCATCGAAGCGGTAATCAATTGTATATTCATGAGTCATCATATAAGAACCAGCACCAATTTTTTCTTGAATGAAAGCAATGCGATTAATATTTCGGCCTAAATAAACAGTTGTATCGGAAGAGAACGTTGCTTGTTGGCTTAATAGTCCATATTGCATCAGTTTTTCTTGAGTGGTACCGTTCATATGCTGCAGTTCTACCTGTAAGGAACGAATATCTTTATGATATTTACTACATGATCGCATCAAGATTTCTACACTTTCAGCTGAACAAAATACAAGACGATCAACGCTAAAAATCTCATTGATTTGTTCAGAGGTTAATGTGTATTCTTCCTTTTTGAAAGTTGGAATTTGATATATTTCTGCACCGTATTCTTGTAACATTTGTTTTATTGCACTTTCTTTATTTGTAGCAGCTGAAAATAATACTTTTTTACCGTGCAATGGTTTACGTTCTTTCCAAGCGATTTGCTTCCGCAAAGTAACGACATCACCAACAATCGTCATGGAAGGATTAGAAATATTTTCGTTTTTGACGATAGGAACGATGGTTGAAAGTGTCCCTGTGACAACGCGCTGCTTTCCAGTTGTACCCCACTCAATGACTGCTACTGGTGTATCGTCTTTTTTTCCTGCTTGTAGTAAGTTTTCGCAAATTGTAGGTAAGTTTTTTATACCCATGTAGTAGGCGATTGTGTCGCTATTGTGGGATGAATTATATTTTCCATGATCGGTTAAAGGACCTTTTGCATGCCCAGTTAGTAAAGTGACGCTATTACTGTAGTTACGATGGGTGAGGGGGATACCTGCATAACTACTAGCGGCGATGCTAGATGTAATACCTGGTACAATTTCATATGGAATGTTCGCTGCTGCTAAAGTTTCTGCTTCTTCACCAACACGACCAAAAATAGATGGATCACCGCCCTTTAATCGAACAACGATTTTTCCTTCTTTCGCAAATTGAAGGAGGTGGGCGTTAATCATTTCTTGTCGCATAGTATGATTCTTTGGCATTTTCCCGCAATAAATAAGTTCACAAGTTGGCTTAGTATAGCTAAGAAAGCTAGGATTCAATAGGCGGTCATATAAGACAATATCTGCACGCTTTAAGCATTCTATCGCTTTCTTTGTAATAAGCCCTTCATCACCTGGTCCTGCACCAACTAAATATACATATCCGTTCATAATCGCACCTCATCAATTTTTATTTAAAAGGAAGCCAGAGGAGGCTTCCTTTCGTAAATTACATGTTTATATAAATGTCACCATCAATAACTTCTACTTCGTAAGTTTGGATACAACCGTCATCAGGCTTTTGAACTTCACCTGTTATTAATGAAATTTTCCAATCATGCAGTGGACAAAAGACGAATTCTCCAGATACGATTCCTTCTGCTAACGGTCCGTTTTTATGAGGACAACGATTTTCTACAGCTCGAATATCGCCATTTGAAAGGCGGAATAGGGCGATAGACATACCTTTCATTTGCACCTCTTTACCGATTTGAATAGGAAGGTCTCCTGCACGCATAATTTTTATTTTTTCTTTCGTTTGTAACATATAGTGCACGCTCCTTATTTTACAGTTTCTACTTCATACATTGCTTTTAATGACTTCGATTCTAGAGCTTGTCCCCATGCTTCTGTATATGTGCTCCGAGCGGTTTGGAAACGCTCATTTAACACAGTGACCATACTTGTATCTTGTAGTATTTCTTTTATGTGATCGAAGCCTAATCGTTCTGTCCAGTAGGCAGTGCGCTCCCCATAAATACCAGTTTCACGATAATATTGCATGTAAGCTGTAGCGATGCGAAGGACATCGTCTTCAGTGGGGACGATCATTACAAAATCAGCTTCACGTACTTCTGTACCACCATTTCCGCCGATATAAAGTTGGAATCCATTTTCAACACACACAACACCGAAATCTTTCGTAAGTACTTCCGCACAGTTACGTGGACAACCGGTTACACCCATTTTCATTTTATGAGGTGTATCTACCATTTCTAATGATTGTTCAAGTAGCATACCAAGTCCTAATGAATCTTTCGTACCGAAACGACAGAAACGAGAACCAACACACGATTTTACATTACGAAGTGATTTTGAATACGCATATCCAGAAGTCATATTTAAGTCAGCCCATACGTTAGGCAAATCTTGTTTCTTAACACCATATAAACCGATTCGACTTGCGCCTGTAATTTTCACAAGAGGAACATCATACTTTTTCGCAACTTCAGCAATTTTCATTAAATCATCTGCGGTTGTAACGCCTCCGTACATACGTGGAATAACAGAAAATGTACCATCATGCTGGATGTTACCATTCATTCTTTCATTAACGTAACGGGATGATTTATCATCTGCATATTCTTCTGGAATCGCCATACGTAAATAGTAATTTAAAGCAGGACGACATTTCGAACATCCGTCTTCATGTGCAAAGCCGAGTACATTTCGTACTTCTTTTGACGATTTTAAACCTTTCTCATGAATTGCCGCTACGACTTCATCACGTGATAAAGTTGTACATCCGCACATACCAGCAGACTGAGCAGAAGCATCAAAAGCATCTCCGAGTGTATGAGCTAGAACTTGTTCCACAAGCGGACGACATTTACCACAAGACCCTGCGGCTTTCGTGCATCCTTTAACTTCTTCAAAAGTAGTTAACTCTTGCTCTAAAATGGCATGAACAATTGTACCTTTCGTAACACCATTACATCCACAAATCGTGTCATCCGCACTCATTGTAGCAACGTCAAGTTCACTTTCTTCACCAACTTTGTGAAGAAGGGAAGTGGCTGTATATTCTTGTATATCTTCTTCTTTCTTTAACATGCTAAAGAGGCGTGTACCATCAGCAGTATCACCATATAAAACGATACCGACGACTTTATTGTCACGAATTAATACTTTTTTATAGGAACGTTTACATTCATCAAAGATTGATATTGCTTTCGTTTGATCATCTTCATAAATTTGACCAGCAGAGAATAAATCACAACCTGCAACTTTTAATTGCGTACCGACGATGCTGCCTGCATATCCATCCGTTTGTAAATTCGTTATATGTTTTGCTAATATTGCGCCTTGTTCATAAAGAGGGGCAACAAGTCCATATGCGATACCGTCATGTTCCGCACATTCTCCAACGGCATAAATGGATGCATCATTTGTTTGCATATAGTCGTTAACTACAATGCCGCGATTTACAATTAAACTAGCATCTTTTGCTATTTGAGTATTCGGACGTATTCCGACAGCCATTACGATTAAATCACAATTTACAATTTCACCATCTTCAAATTGGATACCCTCAACATGATCTGTACCAAGAATCTTTACAGTTCTCTTTTCCATGAGAAATTTCATGCCTTGCGCTTCTAAATCTTCACGCAATAGAGAAGCAGCTTTGGCATCTAATTGTTGCTCCATTAAGCTCGGCATTAAATGAACAATATGTACGTCCGTTCCTAAGTCAATAAGACCTCTTGCGGCTTCTAAACCAAGTAATCCACCACCAATGACAACGGCCTTTTTCTTATCTTTAGCAGTATTAATCATAAATTGTGTATCTTCAATTGTTCGAAATCCAGTCACACCAGGAAGGGTGGAACCTTCAACAGGCAAAATAAAAGCGCTAGAACCTGTTGCGATAATGAGTTTGTCGTATGTAAGAGTACGATTCTTTTCTGTAACAATGATTTTTTCTTCTCGGTCAATACTTTGAACTCTCTCGTTTGTATATAAAGTTATTTCATTTTCTTCGTACCAACTATATTCGTTCATAATGATATCTTGTATATTTGTTTTTCCCTGCAGAACATGAGAGAGCATAATGCGATTGTAGTTTGGATGTGGTTCATCTCCAAAAATAGTAATATTATATAAATCACTATCATGTTTTAATATTTCTTCCATACAGCGTATGCCAGCCATACCATTCCCGATCATAACTAAACGTTTTTTCATATTCATTTCCCTTTCTATGTGAAAAGTTGAACAAAGAATTATATTTCTATTATAGAAAATTAAAAAAGAGGGAGATGTGATATTTATCACATTTTTATAATGATTCACAAATTGTTAAAATTCGGATTTATGTGAAGGGAGAAGCGAAAGGGAATTTGGTTATATGGGTAGAGGGGGAGGAGAAGTATAAATATTTTTCACACAATGAAAAAGCAGGACATGAGCATTTATACTCATGTCCTGCACTGCACTTTATTTATGCTTTTGTAATTGCACGGGGAAATAAAATGTTATTTTCTAAATGAATATGTTCAAACAAGTCAGATTCAAGAGCTTCAAGACGCTGGTAAACAAGGCGATAAGTGCCGCAAGCTCCTTCTGGTGGAGTAAAGTCATTTGTCACCTTACGAAGTTCTTTAATTATATTGCCAGCGTGGTCATGCTCACTTTCTAATTTGTCTACTACTATACGTAATTTTGCATAATTTTCATCAGTCGGATTTTGTTCAAATGCTAAAATTAATGGGAAATCTTCCGTTTCTTCTTTAATTAAATGTTGTTCTAATTCAATCTTAAGTTCATGAAATAGCTTATGAATTTGAGCTAAATGAGGCTGACTTGCCCCATGAACGCGTAATACTTTCGTCACATATGGACTTAACTGTGGCAATTCTTCATTTAAATAGCGATGATGCTTATTTACAACATAATCAATCAATTCGCGATAAGAAGCATTTTTCCAATCAATTTCCGATTCGTTTAATAGTTTCGTATTATTATAAAGCGTATTTAACTCTGTGATTACCTCTGTTGCCGATAAATTTCTTTCATTAATTGCATTAATAAGTGGTCTATTACCACCACAACAAAAGTCTATTCTATATGATTTAAAAAGATCACTAGCTTTCGGAAATTGTGTTACAATCTCACCAATAATTGAAGTTTCAGTAAATGTATGTTTCATATGAATGCCTCCATAAAGTTTAAATGTAATATCTAAATCAAGAATAGCGATAAATTAAAATCAATGTGGTGATTTAAATCACTTATTATGTGTCATTTTTGAGAATAATAAAATGAGTTTTATAAAAGGGAGAGGGAGGGTAATTCGTCGCAATAGTTTCTGATAATAAAAAAAGAAGCTTACTAGAAGCTTCTTTTTTACTACTATTTTTCACATGCAACTCCATCGCCATCACGATCAAGGTGAGAGCTATAACCTGGCTGATCTCTATATAATGGAGCTTTTCCAGCATTTTTAACTTCAGTACAATTTTTGTAAGTTACATTACTATTGTTACTTGCAGCTGGTTGTGTTTGAGCTTGCTGTGCTTTTTGCTGATCCTCTTGTTGTTTGCGAGCTTGTTCATCAGCCTGGCGTTTTTGCTCTTCTTGTTGTTTGCGAGCTTGTTCATCAGCCTGGCGTTTTTGCTCTTCTTGTTGTTTACGAGCCTGTTCATCAGCCTGGCGTTTTTGCTCTTCTTGTTGTTTACGAGCCTGTTCATCAGCCTGGCGTTTTTGCTCTTCTTGTTGTTTACGAGCCTGTTCATCAGCTAGACGTTTTTGCTCTTCTTGTTGTTTACGAGCTTGTTCATCAGCTAGACGTTTTTCATCTTCTTGCTTACGAGCTTGCTCTTCGGCTTGGCGTTTCTCATCTTCTTGTTCTTTACGAGTTTTTTCGTCATCTTTTTTCTCTTCACTATTAGAAGCGACTTGTTTATTAGTTGCTGTCGTTTTTTCAGAAGAAGGATTTGAAATACTTGATAACGCACCAAAAAGGACAAATAAAATAGCTGTAAGGATAAATTGTTTTTTTGCTACACCTGTTTTCTTAATTACAGATAAGATTGCTAGAACAAGGAAAAAAATAAATAAAATGAAACTTAAAGTAGCAAAAAAATCGATGACTGGGTGTTCAGATTTTGTAGTGCCAATTCCTATTAAGAGAATTGAAATCATAAAAAGAATAACAGTAGGACGACCATATTGTTTTGCTTTTCCATTTTTCTTAAAGAATGAAATGATACATAAGATTAAAAGAATGATAGCAATCAAAAATAAAGCTACACCAATATTACCTAAAATAGCCATTTTCATACCTCCATTTGTAAGATTTTCTCTATTGATTATATAGGGATTTATTGGATAATACACGTTTTATATTAATTTCGAAAATTAATATTTTTAATAGACATATAAACAATTAATATGAATATAAAGAAAAATGGATATATATCCTATTACTTTTTTAAAGATATTTCATAAATTATAGTATATCGATTGAAAGGAGGAGATTTGAATGGAATTTCAATTGTTAGTGAATTGTATATTACAAGAAGGTAATGCTTACTTTTTAGTAACGAAGGTAGACGATGTAATTACGTTAAAAGTACCTATTACAGCAGGAGTAGCAGCATTATTTTTAGCTTTTGGTGTACCAAGATGTTCTTAATTTAAATCTCTATAGTAGAAAGAGGAGGACAAGCCTCCTCTTTCTACTATTACATAATTATTTTATGTAAACTATATTGGTGTTTTATATTAGCACGTTTAAAATGGACATGCATATACTATAATGTTTCATTGGCGTTTGTGATGAACGATAGTTTTGATAAGTGATATTCTTTTAAGTTATGAAAATAAAAGAGGTGCTATTATATATGAAAAGAAGAACATTTGATATTCCAGTTACATTGCGAAGAGAGTGGTTTTTAATAGAGTTAGCTCATTTAACGAAAAAATATGGAATTGAAATTGCAACTAGCAAAATGGAAGCCGCACCGTTTTTAAGGGATCAAGTTACGGAATCAAAAATAGGAGCAGGGCTACAATACGATAAATATGATGATGAGTATATAGTTGAAATGTAAGTAATACATGGCACAAAAAGAAATGCTTAATAATACTAATTTTTTAAAAGAGTAACACTGATAAGGAATTACGTTATAAAAAATTATAAAATAAAGCAGATTCTATATATAGAATCTGCTTTATTATGAAATATTTCTAATCAACTAGCCTCTTTCTAATATTTTTCCTACATATTTCTCTTGAGTGATTCCAAAAGATTCACGAAGAATGCGAGCATATTCTTTAGAACCTATTGGTCGTTTATTTTTTGTGCCTTTAAAGGTTTCTGTATAATTTTTTTTCGTTAATGATATGTGACCGTAATCAGTTAATTTACAAGTGATAGCCCCTTTATTAAAAGGCGATTCGTTATGCTCTACAATTACTTTTTGAATGTTATTCACTTTTTTCTCATCTATTGGATCTATTGTGAAAGCATAGCCTATTTTCCATTCATTTGAAGGTTCAGATTGTAAGAAACTTGTAGATTCTCCGTTAGCCCCTTTGCGCATTTCTAAAATATGTGTACCTTTTCGGGTATTTCGTTTGTAAATTCGATATTCTCCCGTTTGAGAAGATATGACTTCGCCGTTAAAAGGGACTGGATGTAAAGGGAGATGAGATGCAAAACCTGCATCCACAATATAATCTGTATGATTATGGCTTAATATGATAATGACATGACCATCATCAGGTTTCCATTTATTATCGTAAAGATCGTAAACAGTACCAGCTACTTTGTATACTTGAAACCCACAATCAATTAAAAAGTAATACAATAAGGAATTTAATTCATAACAAAGACCACCTCGTTTTTGAATAAGTAACTTTTCTACTAAGTTATTTTTTGAAATGTTTTTAATCGTACCAGCCATAATATCAAGATTTTCATAGGGGAAAATCATTCCCATTTTTAAGAGGACCTCATCTAAATCATCAAATGTTAGTTCTTTTGCGGGAATTTTTAATCGTTTAAAAAACTCCTTTTGCAAATTAGTCATCATAAAGCATTCTCCTTTCTTTTTACAGAATTTTCTTCTGCTCACCGATAGGTTAGTACTTCTAAAAAATTAATTCAAGTCTGCGAAAATTATCATAATATATGTTTCTGGAAATATGATTATATATTTTGAAATTTCAGTTAAATATTTAGTCATAGGAAAGTCTTACAATACAAGCTTCTTTTAAATTCGTTTGTATGTAATGAAAAGAAAATACATATCTTCATTATGTTTTTAAATAACTAATTAGCAATAAAATGTTTTTTTATTAAAATTTTTTCAAGATTTGTATGCTTTATATAAACAATCATGATTTGAAAAACATCTGGATGTAGTGAAGTTAACAATTATTGAGAAACTTTTTTGTCTTGTTCACTCAAAAGGAAGAGATGGAAACGAAGAGAATAACGTGAGTTAAGGAAGAGGGTGTACGAGTAATCACCTGAAAATAGGGCTAACATCTTTTTCAAATAAAAAGGTTAGCTATTATTAAGGGAGAGAAAATACAAATTATTACAAAGAGCACCTTCTTTCAAAAAAAGTGGGGGGAGTAACATGCGATTAATGAGAAGATGTGTTGCCTTACTAATTATATTTTTTATCATGGCTCCATCGATTAGCACAAATGTACGGGCGGAAGTTGTAAAAGAGCTTGGAAAGGGGTTTCCTGATACAGAAGTATTTACACCTGGTGATTGGTTTTTAGGACAAAAACCAACTAATTATGATGAGAATAAGCCTCCAATCCTCTTTGTACAAGGCAGGAATGGTAATGCGGATAGTTGGTATGGAAAGACTGTATATCACGATATAAATGATATGTATGACTATGCTTTGAAAGCGGGATATCAAACGGTATTTATTCAATTATATGATGCGGCAGGGAAAGGATCGGCTAGTCAGTGGGACAACGGAAAATTGTTAGCACAAAAACTGGAAGAAATATATAATCATTTTGGTAAAAAGGTTACTATTGTAGCGCATAGTAAAGGTGGTATAGATACACAAGCGGCATTAGTTGGATATGGTGCGAATCGATTTGTTGGGAATGTTATTACACTTGCGACACCGCATCACGGCTCAAATTTAGCGGATTTATCATATAGTTGGTGGGCAGGTTGGCTTGCTTCTATATTAGGTCAAAAAGATGATGGGACATACTCATTGCAAATAGGTGAAATGGCAAAGTTTCGTTCTACAATAGATAATAATCCTGCAGCTAAATTAAACCGTTACTATACGGCTACTGGGACAAGCTGGGGACCTGTTTTTTCAGCATTATCTATGGGCGGGTTGTATTTGTCATCATACGGTTCTAATGATGGATTAGTGAACGAATGGAGTGCTAAGTTACCATATGGAACACATTTATTTACAGATTCACGATTTGATCATGATAATATACGAAAAGGTTCAGCCGTTTTTGCACGAATTGAACCATATTTACGGACAGCAAATGTACCAGTACCAGCTTTATTAGCCCCGAGTAATAGTTCAGAGGAAAAGGTAGAACAATTAAACACAACTTCTAATCAAGCTATTTTAGGAGGAGAGTTGTCACAAAATCAGTGGGTAGGACAAACTATCGCAGTTGATAAAAAAGCAGAAGGGGTAGTTTCTGTTTTAACAGCTTCTTCGGATGTAGAAATACAACTAATATCTCCAAAAGGAAAAGTTTATACAAATAAAGATAGTGCTGTATCTACTGGTGAAGATGAATCTTTCTTTAAAGGGGCGACTATAAGAACATTTAAATTTGATAAAATGGAAGCAGGAGAATGGCAAGTTAAAATGATGGCGAAGCAGCCGAAAGATGCATATTTAATCGTGACCGATTACAAAAAAGATGCTCCGTTCGTCCTTCAAATGCCGGCAAAAGTTAAAGTAAATAAAGCAGAGTATAAACTCAAAAAATCACCTGTAGCTCCAGAAATGAAAGGCGATCTTTCAGTAACAGTAAGAGTAATTAATAAAGATGGAAAGTTAGTTTCTGAATCAAATGAATCGCAAAATATTAATACAACTACATTTACAGGTGCTTTGAAAAATATAGAACAGCCGGGTGTATATAACGTTACAATTGATATAAAAGGGATGAATAAGGAAGGACAACCTTATAATCGTACGATAGTTAAGTCGGTTTATGTGGAGAAGTAGGAAAGAATGAATAGGTTTTAATAAAAAAAGTGCCGAATTCTTGTGATAGAAGGATTTCGGCACTTTTTCATATTTAGTAAATGAATAGAAAAGTGAAATGGGAGTTTATATTGTATAAGAGGACGATAGGAATCAAAAAACGTTATGCAATAAAAAAAGATACTAAATTAGTATCTGAATGTGAGGGAATAGTATTAACTTAGTTTTGTAACTGTTAATTCAACTGAATTTATACCATTATCACAAGTTACAATACTTTGATGATTGAAACCACTATTATTTCTAAGTTGAAGAGTTGAATTAGCAGGTACCGTAACAATAGTTTCGCCAACTAGTTGAAGGCATTCGTTATTTGATGAAGTATTCAATTGAAAAGCGAAATCACCTTGACTATTAGCAAGTGGATTGTTATTTAAAAATATAGTTATGACTGGAATATGGGGAAATACAGGATTTAACGTAGTGTTAATACTTGAAATGAAAGAAATTCTATAATCACCAGCTTTACTAAATTGTATAGTAGTCGGATTTAGTAAGGAAACTCCTCCTGCCAAAGGGCCAACGTGATTAAACGGAAAAGAACCGCCAAAAGGAACAGTGATAAACTCAGTTTGCCAAAAAGTGCCGTAAGCAGGCTTAGATGATTTATGTGAATGGTCGCATGAACATTTTTTATACGAACTGGAAGATTGATGGCACGAACATTTTTTATATGAACTAGAAGAAGAGTGGCATGAACATCTTTTATATGAACTTGAAGAATGATAGTATGAACCCAATATATTACCTCCTATTATTAATAAATGTATAACACATAGTAGTTTATGCAATCGAAAAGCAATTGGCGTGTATACTTGTCCATATATAAGGTAATAGATTTGGGATAAAAAGCTGGCATAATATAAAGTGCTCTAATGAGGAGATATAGTTTTCAAAAAAATGGAGCTAGAATATTCTATGTAATAAATTTTGGAGAAGAAAAAGGGTGAATATTTAGCAGATAACTCTATCCAAGGTTTTAAAATGTTGAAGTATTTAAACTTTAAGATAGTATATCGCCAAAGTAAATAAGAGAAGTATTTAAAGGACAGCATTTTAGTGAAACAGAGAAATGGATAAAGCGATGATTAAGTTTTTAACTTAGTCGTCGCTTTTTATTTATGTAGTTGTGCAGGAAGAAGGAAAAAAATATCGAATGAATGTAATTATACAGAATTGTTTGTATTTAGCATGAATAGTAGTTAAAGATACGTTAGTTATATTTCAAACAGTAAGAAAAGAGAGATTAAATAATAGAGGGAGCAACTTACATGGAAAATATATTAAAGGTATCCTCAAAATCAAGTCCGAATTCAGTGGCAGGTGCCATAGCGGGTGTACTAAGAGCAAGTGGCAATGTAGAAATCCAAGTAATTGGAGCTGGTTCTTTAAATCAAGCGATTAAAGCGATTGCGATTGCAAGAGGTTTTGTCGCTCCAAGTGGAATTGACTTGGTTCTTGTTCCAGCGTTTCAAGAGGTTACTATCGATAATCAAGAAAGAACAGCAATCAAATTAATTGTAGGTCCTAGAAGAAAAAGGTCTTAATAGCGAGCACTAATATAAGGAGATTTGAAAAGGTCAATAGACTCCAAAAAGTTAGACACGTTATTTCATTTGACAGTTCCTTGGGATTGGATACAGTATTGTACCGGATTCATGACTTTTAATTTCCAATTATATTTATCGGATTTTTCTAGAAACTTAAAAATGCCAAATCCTTTGTATAATAAGGGATTTGGCATTTTTGAAGTTTTTATGTTTTTTTAAATAAATACTAAAACTGCTCATTCTTCTCCCAAGATTCCACAATATAATGTGCAATCGTCGGATTAAATCCTTTACCAACTAAGAACATAATCGCAGCAACCTCAGTTAAAGCGTGTTGATGTGATGTATGTTTCGCTTCATTTAAGCCATAATCTACCCAAGGTTTTACGAAATCTAATACAGGTTTCTTTAAAGGTAAAAATTGTGTACCGACAACTTGTTGGATTTGTTGTTGAGTCGGTTCTGTAATAGGCCCAGGTGGTAAAATTTGTGGTTGTGTAATATCTAAAGTCGGACCTGGTGGTAAAATTTGTGGTTGCGTCGGATCAATTGTTGGTGGTTTAGGTGGTGAGACACGTGCGTCATAGTTTGGTTGATACATTTGTTGTTGGTATTGTGGTTGTTGTGGCTGAGTTACATATGGATTTTGTTGAAATTGTTGTTCTTGATTTTGCTGAGTTGGGTATGGATTTTGTTGTTCTTGAGTTTGCGGTGCTGCATATGGATTTTGCTGATATTGTTGTTCTTGATTTTGTGGTGATGCATATGGATTTTGAGGATATTCATAATTTGGACGTGTGTCATATGGATTTTGTTGTTCTTGAGCTTGCGGTACCGCATACGGATTTTGAGGATATTCATAATTTGGACGTGTGTCGTATGGATTTTGTTGTTCTTGATTTTGCGGTGTAGCGTATGGATTTTGTTCGTATTGGGGCTCTTCATGTTGTGTTTCTTGCTCCTCATATTGTTCAGCATATCTTTGCTCCTGATGTTGAGGGTAAAGAGGTTGTTGTGGGTAAGGTGGTTGATTATTATAGAACATGTTGATTCCTCCTTCATAATGATGCCTACCACCTAGTGTATGGGCGGACAAGAAAATATGTGATGAAAAAATGCGGGCGTGTTACAATAAGTAACTGGGTGAAGATAAAATGATAAAACAAGAAAAAATACAAAAAACAATAACTTTCGTAAAGCATATTTTAGAAAAAGATGCGAGTGGGCATGATTGGTATCATATTGAACGCGTACATAAATTGGCGATTTCTTTATCCGAGCAAGAAGGGGGAAATCGTTTTATAATTGAAATGGCAGCATTACTTCACGATGTAGCAGATGAGAAGTTAAATGAGAGTGAAGAAGCAGGAATGAAAAAAGTTTCTGATTGGTTAGAAGAGTTACGTGTTGAAGAAGAGGAAAGTAAGCATGTTCTTCATATCATCGCCAATATGTCTTATAAGGGCGGTCATGGTGGCACAGTTGAGTCACTTGAAGGGAGAATTGTTCAAGATGCGGATCGTTTAGATGCTCTTGGTGCAATTGGAATAGCTCGTACATTTGCATACGGAGGGGCGAAAGGGAGATTAATGTATGATCCAACTATTCCGCCTCGAGAAGTGATGACGAAAGATGAATATAGAAAAAATAATGATCCATCTTTAAATCATTTTTATGAAAAACTTTTGAAGCTAAAAGATTTGATGAACACGAATGCAGCAAAACAAGAGGCTGAAATTCGTCATCGTTATATGGAACAGTTTATTGAACAATTTATGAAAGAGTGGAATGCACAAATATGAAAATGTTAACTGTGGAGAACTTATCGAAATCATATGGAGAAAAACCGTTATTTGATGGATTATCATGTAGTATTACAGAAGGACAACGTGTCGGAATTATTGGTGTAAACGGTACTGGTAAATCGACATTATTAAAAATTATTGCAGGATTAGAAACTCCTGATACAGGTGATATGACGCATTCACGTGGTTACACCATTAGTTATTTATCACAGCAACCAGAGTTTGATGAAAAACTAACAGTATTAGAGCAAGTGTTCCATGGTGATACACCTTTAATTCGTCTTCTTCGTGATTATGAACAATCGTTATTAAATATTGAAAAAGATCCAAGTAATGAAAAAGTACAGGAACAATTATTTGCAGTGCAGCAACGTATGGATGCAATGAGTGCATGGGAAGCAAATGCAAATGCGAAATCTCTTTTAACGAAATTAGGAATTACAGATTTTACTGCAACTGTTGGAAACCTATCTGGTGGACAAAAAAAGCGTATTGCAATGGCGCAATGTTTTATTGAAACACCTGATTTATTAATTTTGGATGAGCCTACGAACCATCTTGACCATGAGACAGTTGAATGGTTGGAAGAATATTTAGCAAGATATACAGGTTCGGTATTACTTGTAACCCATGATCGTTATTTCTTAGATCGTGTAGCAAACCGTATTTTTGAATTAGATAATGGTAAACTATATAGCTACGAAGGAAACTATAGTACATTTTTAGAAGCGAAAGCACTTCGTGAAGAGCAAGAATCGGCACAAGAATCAAAACGCCAAAATTTATATCGTCGTGAACTTGCTTGGATTCGCCGTGGTGCAAAAGCCCGTTCTACGAAACAAAAGGCGCGTATTCAGCGTTTTGATGAGCTGAAGGGACAAGAAGGACCAGCAGCGAAGCAATCAGTTGATATTGCATTAAGTGGAAGTCGTTTAGGAAAGAAAGTACTTGAATTAAAAGATGTAACGAAAAAATTTGGTGATAAAACAGTATTACATAACTTTAATCATATTGTGAAGCCTGGTGATCGTATCGGAATCATCGGAGCAAATGGAAGCGGGAAATCTTCGCTATTAAATATGCTTGCAGGAAAACTATCTCCTGATAGTGGTGAAGTTGAAGTAGGACAAACTGTAAAAGTTGCTTATTATACGCAAGAAAATGAAGAGATGAATTTAAATCAGCGTATGATTGAATACATTAAAGAGATTGCAGAAGTTATTCATACGACAGACGGAAAAGTAATTGGTGCATCTCAAATGTTAGAACGTTTCTTATTCCCGACGCATTCACATGGTACACCGCTTGGTAAACTATCTGGTGGCGAAAGAAGACGTTTATATTTATTACGTATTTTAATGGGAGAACCAAACGTACTATTACTTGATGAACCTACAAATGATCTAGATACACAAACATTAACAGTACTGGAAGATTATTTAGAAGATTTCCCAGGTGTCGTTTTAACTGTATCGCATGACCGTTACTTCTTAGATAAAGTAGTAGATGAATTGTTCATCTTTAGTGGCGAGGGCGAAGTGCGTGAATTCCTAGGTAGTTATACAGATTATTTAGAAATGGAAAAAACGAAAGAACTTATTGAGAAAGCGGAAGTTCAAAAAGAAAAAAAAGTAGTAGAAGAAGCTCCAAAACAACAACGTAAACGTAAACTTTCATACAATGAGCAGCGTGAATGGGAAACAATTGAAGATACAATTGCCGAACTAGAAGAGAAAATTGAGTCAATTGGAGAAGAACTTGCGAAAGTTGGATCTGATTTCACAAAGGCACAAGAATTATCTGAAGCACAGCAGAAAACAGAAGAAGAGCTAGAAAAAGCGATGGAAAGATGGAGTGAGTTATCAGACATCGTTGAAGGTTTAAAATAAAAACAAGCTGCATATATTGAAAAGTAAAGAGAAAAACTTTACACTATTGGTAGAACCTATTTTAGGAGGGAAAAAATGAGAACATCTAATCCAATGTTGAAAAAAGAGGCATTCCGTAAAGAGGGAGCAAATGCTTCTGCGATGACTATTGGCGGAACAGTAGGCAAAACGTTTATCATGCTTATCTTGCTGCTTGCAACGTCTGTCTATTCATACATACAGATGACGCAAGGTACGATGAAGATGCCAGTATTAATTGGTGCTTTAGTTATTGCGGCAATCGTTGCGTTTGCGTCTATATTCTTCCCACGCATATCACCTATCGGTGCACCAATCTATGCAGCGGTAGAAGGGGTAGTATTAGGAAGTATTTCAGCGGTTTATACAATGAAATTTGGCGATACTATCGTTTTAAACGCTGTATTACTAACAATTTCTATTCTATTTGCGATGTTAGTTTTATATGCAACGCGCGTAGTAAAAGTAACTGATAAATTCCGTACGGGTGTAATTGCCGCTACAATGGGGATTATGGTTATGTATTTAATCGTATTCTTATTAAACATGTTCGGTGTAACTGTTCCATATATTCACCAGGGCGGTACAATCGGTATTATCATTAGTGCGGTTGTTATTGTAGTTGCTGCATTAAATTTATTACTAGATTTCGATTTAATCGAAAGCGGTGCACGTAGCCAAGCTCCAAAATATATGGAATGGTACAGTGCAATGGGTCTAATGATGACGCTAGTATGGCTATACTTAGAAATTCTTCGTTTCGTTTCTTACTTTACGAAAAATGACTAATGAAAAAAAACCTGCATGAAATATGCAGGTTTTTTTTGTTTTTAAAGATAAATTGAAAATATGGATGTTGGCGACTTGAATTGAAGGGGGATGGAATATGATGAAAGAGAAAAAAGGAATTATGAAAAAACTATTTTCTAAAAGTTTTTTCATAGAACTAGATGACGCTTTAACATATCCGTCAGCAGAAGTCATTCTTTCAGCTATTGAAGGATATGGGGCTGAATGTAATGAACAATTAAAGTTTGAGAGTAAAGTTAAACTGATTACTTTCTACTTAGAAAATGTAATGTATCGCGCTAAAATAAAGATGGCTCGTGGAGGATATATACATATCTTGCAGTGAAGTATAATATTTCTTGAAACCTTACATGTTTAAAATATGTAGGGTTTCTTTTTTACTTTTGTAAGATATAAAGTAATACTTTTTACTTATAAACATATTATTTTGCGCTTTTTACCCTTCAAACATTTTTCTTTACAATGAAGAAAAATATGTGAGGTGGTATAACTTATGATGAATCGAGTTGTATTAATCGGTAGATTGACAAAGGAGCCAGAATTATACTTCACAAAACAAGGTGTCGCTTATGCGCGAATATGTGTTGCGGTGAATAGAGGGTTTCGAAATAGTTTAGGTGAACAACAAGTGGATTTTATAAATTGTGTTGTTTGGAGAAGGTCGGCTGAAAATGTAACGGAATATTGTACGAAGGGGTCACTTGTTGGGATTACAGGGCGTATTCATACGAATAATTATGATGATGAGAAAGGAAAGAAAATATATAGAACTGAAGTTGTGATTGAGAGTATTACCTTTTTGGAGAGAAGGAGGGAGGGGGCATCGCATAAGAAATAAGGAGTATTAAAATAAAAGAGGGCTTTGTATAAACTGTACCCTATCGAATAGACACTTAAAAAAGTCTATTCGATAGGGTATTTCTTGTATAATAAGAAGAAAATTAGAATCGGAGAACATTCAGAATGACAAAAAAATTATTCACCACAAAGGAAACACAAAACCTATCGAAGAATCCATACGTAAAATCTGTAAGTGAGAAAGGCATTACCTACACAGATGAATTTAAACGTATCTTTATTGAAGAAAATGAAAAGGGAAAACCACCTCGTATTATTTTTGAAGAATGTGGATTTGATATAGACATCATCGGTCTACAACGTGCTGTGTCATCAGGAAATAGATGGCGTACTTCCTATAAGGAAAATGGTGTGTTTGGTTTAAGAGATACACGTAAGGAAAACTCGGGAAGAAAGCTAGAAAGAGAGCTTACATTAGAAGAGAAATATGCACGTTTGGAAGCGGAACGAAACTTATTAAAAGCTGAAAATGAGCTGTTAAAAAAGATCAAATTTATGGAAGGGAGGATGGGAAAAAAATAACGTTACAACCTAGTCAAAAGTACCTATTAATTCGTTCTATTATTGAAAAATATAGCCTAAAAAATATGGTGAGATATTTGTGTAAAATTGCAGGTGTTTCGCGTTCTGGATACTATAATTATTTTTCCACCACTTCTCAAAGTAGGCGAGAAGAAAGAATACATCAAGATGAAGTGGTGAAGAAACTCATATTAAAGGCATTTCAATTTAAAAATCGAAAGAAAGGGGCGCGTCAAATCAAAATGACATTGGCGGGTCAATTTCAAGTTGTCTACAATTTGAAACGTATCCGTAGAATCATGAAAAAATATGGGATAATCTGTCCCATTCGTAAAGCGAATCCCTATAAAAGAATGTTGAAAGCGACGAAAGAACACTTCGTGGTACCGAATCAATTAAAGCGAGAATTCAGGCAAGGTACACCTGGAAAGGTACTTCTGACAGATATCACATACCTGTTTTATGGTAAGAATCAGAAAGGATATTTATCTACCATTCTAGACGGGTCCACAAATGAAATTTTGGCGTATCATGTTTCAGAACGACTTACACTAGATATCGCAACGACGACTCTTCACAAACTAAAGAAGAATAAGAGAGTGCGATTAACGGAAGGTGCCTATATTCATTCAGATCAAGGAGCTCATTACACAAGTCCTACTTATCAAAAATTAGTCAAAAAATTAAAGCTGGGACAATCTATGTCAAGACGAGGAAACTGTTGGGATAATGCCCCTCAAGAATCTTTTTTCGGGCACTTTAAAGATGAAGCACACATAAAAACTTGTACGTCTTTCCCTCAGTTAAAACAAGAAATTAAAGACTATATGAAATACTATAATCAGCATAGATATCAATGGAATTTAAAGAAGATGACTCCTGTTGAATACAGAAATCATCTTCTTGATGCCGCCTAACTTTTTTTAAAATGTCCTTTACAAAGGGTACAGATTAGTAGCAGAGCCCTCTTTTATTTTTGATTGATACCTTTCCAAACAATATCCAACTGTTGATTAAGTATATTTTTCGCACTTGTTTCATTAGCGTGTAATAGCGAGTGGGACATTAGTGTATAAAAATAAGTACTCATAATAGTAGAAGTGATGATATTTGTACCCCATGGACTGTGTAATTTTTCTGTCTCTTTCGCTTCTTTAATAATAGAAGACAAACTTTCTTCTAGCTGGTGTATACTTTTTAATTCATTTTCTACTAAGTAGTTAGATTTAATAATTTCAAAGACGGCATGCTTCATTAATTCACCATGTCCAGTAAATCGATCCAGTAAATCACCTAAAACAAGTTTGATTCGCTCTTTCGGATGTTCCACATTTGCATATGTTTTTAAACTTTCATTCCATAGTTCAATTTGAGAATCACCTAAAAATAATAATATGTTTTCTTTTTTCGGAAAGTAGTTGAAGAAAGTTCCTTTTGCAATCCCGCATGCAGTAGTAATATCTTGAACCGTTACATTTTCGTACCCACGTTCTTGGAAGAGTTGTACTGCTTTTAGGAATATAAGTTCTTTTAATTCTTTTTTTCTCGTTTCTCTAAGCATATAATCGACTCCTAACACAAACAATTATATCTGTTTATTAGATAATCTCAAACGAAATTGTATTTCATAAACAAATTTACTGTTTAATGAAGTTTAATACAATCATAGGAGTTTTTAGGTCGTGTTGTATTCGAACGCCCTTTGTGGATGTAGCGTTAGAGTTTTCCATTATTGTAATTGTATCTTCATCATTTACTAAAATTAATAAAGTTTTTATAGATTGATCTTCATATACAATTTCCAGTTTACTTGATACGGATTCCATAGTTTGTTTAGTTAAAGAAACCTCTTTAGGTGTACCTGCTTGAATAGACTTAAGCATTTGTACAATAAACCCTTTATTATTTGTTTCGGCTTTTACTGTATTATTTTCCTTCATATTTAACAACTTTACATCTGTTATTTCATCTGTTTTCAATGCTAGTTTTGAAATTTCTTTATTTGAAGGAGAAGAAGTACACCCAAGTAAATTAATAATTAATGCAGTTGAAAGAAGGGTAGAAAGAATTCTGTTCATACTTTTCGCCACTGTTCGTTATAGTTTTTTGTTATAAATGAAAACTGTATAGTTCATGAGCTTGCTTTTCAGAAATCCATTTCGGGATACGTTTCATTACTTGGTTTCTTAGTATAGTTAAAGGTTTACTTTCCATTTGCGCCATTTTTCCAACTTTCCAGGCAGTGTTTGAGATTTTTATAATTCTATCTCGTCTTTTTTGTTCGTATTCTATAAATGCTTGACGATAGTGGGCGTTATTTTTGATACATTCAGCAAGAATAATAGCATCTTCAATTGCCTGACAAGCTCCTTGACCTAAATTAGGTGTAAGTGCATGGGCAGCATCCCCAATAAAGACGATGCGTTTTTCAAAAAATTGTTTCATTGGAGTGATGTCTACAATATCACGATGAATCATAGTAACGTCCGATGCATTGTTTAAAATATCTGGGATAGGACTATGGTAACTTTTGAAATGATTATATAAATCTGCTGTTGTGTATGCTGTGTATTTTCGGTCCCTAGCTTTAGCATTTATGAGCGCATACCAATATACTTCGTTGTTTGGAAGAGGAACGATACCAAATCTACCGTTTGTTCCCCAAGTTTCAATAAAATCATTTTTAAAAGAAAGATTATGAGCTGGAGTTACGCCGCGCCAACACGTATATCCGGCATAACGATAACCATCGCTTTGTATTACTTGTTTTCGAACGACAGAATGAATACCATCAGCAGCAATGAGTATATTACCGAGTGCTTCACTACCATCTTGAAATAATATTTTTAAGGCATTTTCTTCATTTTGTTCTATTTTTACGCATTCTTTTCCCCATTCGACAGTACCTTTTTGTAGTTCTGAAAGAAGCAATTGATGTAAATTTTTTCTATGAATGGAGTACATTTTTGGATAACAAGTTGGAATGGTCAATTTACTTAATATAGATCCTTTTTCTGACACAAGGTTAAAACCGTCACTTTCGTTCCCAAATTTTTTTATTTGCTTAGAAATTCCGTATGGTTCAAGTGCCTGCATTGCATTTGGGGCAATGATAATACCTGCACCAGCAACAGTAGGTTCAATATTTTTGTCATACACTTTTACATTTAATCCTATTTTTTGTAAGGAGATTGCTGCGCAAAGACCAGCAATACCACCACCAATAATTATGACATTATTCATTTGTTATCCCTCCACACTTAAGTGACTTAACTCATAAAATGACCATGGTCATTTTATGAGTTAAGGTTAATACTTTTTTTGGTTATTGTCAATTAGACTTTTAACTATAGTTTCGGAACGAATAGGTGAAAATAGAAATAATTAAACTTCTATAAAATGTAGAAAAGGAATTAGTAAAATTAAGCACCCGAGTAGGAGTATAGAGTGATAACATGTTACAATAAATCTAAGAACAAGCAATAAAGGAGAGTTATTTTACGTGAAAATTAAAGCAATTGAACCGACGCCAAGTCCAAATACAATGAAAGTTATTTTGAATGAAGTACTACCATCAGGAGCGCGTAATAATTATACGAATGAAAATGCAGAACAAGCACCAGTGCAAGTGCAAGAAATTTTGAAGATTGAGGGCATTAAAGGTGTGTATCATGTTGCAGACTTTTTAGCAGTGGAGCGAAATGCGAAGTATGACTGGAAAGTTTTATTACAACAAGTTCGTGCTGTTTTCGGTGAAGAAATAGTGGAAGAAAGTGAAGAACAGCAAATTTCTCATTTTGGAGAAGTGAAAGTGTTTGTTCAAATGTTCTTTACTATTCCGATGCAAGTGAAGTTAACAGATGGAACGACAGAAGAGCGTGTAGGCTTACCTGATCGTTTTAAAGAATCCATTATGAAAGTGCAAATGTCTGCACCTAACGTTGTGAAAGAACGTAAGTGGGTAGAGCAAAGTACACGTTACGGTAATTTTGAAGAAATCGGGAAAGAAGTAGTAGAAGAAATTGTTGCTGCTTATTCAGAAGAACGTGTAAATGAAACGGTTAAAGAATTATTAGATCAGGCTGGGGCAGTTGAAGTAACGATTCAAAAGCGTGAGCCATATAAAGTAACAGAAGAGATGATGAAAGATTCTGACTGGAAAAACCGTTTTGCAGCTTTAGAGCAAATGGATCCTACTGAAGAGGATATTCTAGTGTTGAAAATGGCGTTAGACGATGAAAAAGTATCTATCCGCCGCATAGCAACAGCTTATTTAGGTATGGTAAAAAGTGAAGGCGTATTGCCGTTATTATATAAAGCGTTATTAGATCGTTCTGTAAGTGTTCGCCGTACAGCGGGAGATTGCTTATCGGATGTAGGTGACCCAGCAGCGATGTTCGTTATGATTAAATCTCTGAAAGATTCAAGTAAATTAGTACGTTGGCGTGCAGCAATGTTCTTATTTGAACTTGGTGATGAAAGTGCAATTCCGGCATTAAAAGTAGCAGAAGATGATCCAGAGTTTGAAGTAGCAATGCAAGCACGTTTAGCTTTAGAACGTATTGAAGGCGGCGAAGAAGCAAAAGGTTCTGTATGGAAGCAAATGACGGAGTCTCGTAAAGGGGAATAATATATGATTGTTTTCTATGATAGTTGGTGTCCGATGTGTACTGCAGTGGCAGAGCGTACGAAGAAATTAGATAAAAAGGGTAAAATGACATTTGTTTCATTTCGAGATGATGATGTAGTTAAGAAGTATGATCTTTCTCAAGAACTACAAAGTAAGATGGAACAAAGAATGTATATTTTAAAAAATAATAAATGGTATGACGGAATTCATAGCATAAACGTATTAGCGAAGGCCGTTCCATCTTATTGGTTTGTAGTGCCTTTTATAAAACTATCTATCGTACTTGGATTTGGAAGTAAAGTATACGATTATATCGCTAACAATAGAAAACTTGTCCCAGTCGGACATTGCCGCGAAGGGGTTTGTGAAATCCCTTCAAAAAAATGAAAACGTCACTATCTTTCTTTTGCACCTATTAATAGAGCGTGATATGATGAATTTGGAATGAAAGTTGAAGGAGAGATACAAGATGTCGAATGCTTATGAAGAATACATGCGCCAAATGGTAATTCCAATGCGCCAAGAGTTAGTGCGTTCTGGATTTGAAGAGTTAACTACAGAAGAAGCTGTAACAGAATTTATTGAGAATGCAACAGGTACAACATTAGTTGTTATAAACTCTGTTTGTGGTTGTGCAGCTGGTTTAGCGCGTCCATCAGCAGGTCAAGCAGTTGTTCGTGCTGAAAAACAACCTGATCATCTTGTAACTGTATTCGCAGGTCAAGATAAAGATGCTACTGCAAAAATGCGTGAATACTTCGGAGAAATTCCTCCATCTTCACCATCTATGGCATTATTAAAAGGAAAAGAAGTTGTTCACTTCATTCACCGTCATGAAATTGAAGGTGCAACTATGGACGAAATTATTACGAACTTAGAACAAGCTTTCGAAAAGAATTGCTAAAGAAGGGGGAGAGTATATCTCCCTCTTTTCTTTATATAGAGGTGAAACAATGATTGTAACAACAGCAGGAAGAACCAACAAAGAAATGACAGATTATGCAAGCAAGGTAGCAGCAGAATTAAATCGTTCTTTCGTTAAACGTAATGACATACCAGTACATAAACTACATGAGCAGTATGAACAAGATGTGCTTGTTGTAGGGAAAAACCGATTAGCTATTTATCCGAGAGGAACGGAAGAGTCGTTTTTCTTTCATCCAAACTCAGCGATGTTTCGTGTGAAAAGGTTAATGCGCGGAGAACACGATCCGTTTGTACAAGCAGCTAAATTAGAGAGCGGAATGACAGTATTAGATTGTACGCTCGGTATGGCATCAGATAGTATTGTTGCTAGCTATATTGTTGGTGAAAATGGAAAAGTAACAGGACTTGAAGGTAACGAATATATGGCTTACATAATGGAAAAAGGCCTGCAAACATGGTCTTCATCCGTATCTGAAATTGACGGGGCGATGCGAAGAATCGATGTACAGCAAACGGAGCATTTCGCATTTTTAACGCAATGTGAAGATAATAGTTATGATGTTGTTTACCTTGATCCGATGTTTGAAGAAACGGTCATCGAATCAGATGGAATTAAAGGATTAAAACACTTCGCTTTGTATCATGATATTACTGATGAAACAATTGCGGAAGCGAAGCGTGTGGCGAGAAAAGGTGTCGTTCTGAAAGATCATTTCCGTAGTTCTAGATTTGAAAAACACAATTTTTATGTATACAAAAGAAAAAGTGCTAAGTTTCATTTTGGTGTAATTGACCCTTGCTAATTGTTTGAAAAGATGTATAATAAGCAATAATTAATTAAATATACTGTCTGTGATGAAGAGAGTAGTCTTTTTCAGAAGGAAAGCGAGCTAGGGATGGTGTGAGCCTAGTGCAGAAGAAAAAGATGAAGCGCACTTCGGAGACGCTTCTTGAACGAATAGTAGAGTAAGCCGAGGCCCCCTGTCCTCGTTATAAACGGGAAAGTGGTTCGTAATGAACAACAAGGGTGGTACCACGGGTTAAAACTCGTCTCTTTTTTAGAGACGAGTTTTTTGTGTTTCAAAAAATAAGGAGGTTGTAGTATGGAGTATAAAACAAAGTTTGCGGAAAGTGTATCGAATATTCTTGCGAATGAATTAACACAAAGTCAAATTTTAGATTTAATTGAAACACCGAAACAAGATGAATTCGGAGATGCAGCGTTCCCATGCTTTTCACTAGCGAAGCAATATAAAAAAGCACCAGCTATTATCGCAAAGGAAGTGGCGGAGAAATTAAAGGATCCGTTCTTTACGAAAGTAGAGGCCGTTGGTCCTTATGTAAATGTATTTTTCAATCGTGAAACTGTAAGTGATGCAGTATTAAAAACAATTTTAGCTGAAAAAGAAGAGTACGGTCAAAATCACTTTGGATGTGAAAAAACGGTAGTTATCGATTATTCTTCTCCTAATATCGCGAAACCTTTTTCAATGGGGCATTTACGTTCTACAATGATTGGTAATTCATTAAAGCATATCGCAGAAAAATGTGGGTATGAAGTTGTCGGAATTAATTATATTGGGGATTGGGGAACACAGTTTGGAAAGTTAATTACCGCATATAAAAAATGGGGAAATGAAGAAATAGTTAAAGAGGATCCAATACGTGAGTTATTTAAGCTATATGTTCAGTTTCATGAAGAAGTAAAAGAGAACAAAGTACTAGAAGAAGAAGGTCGTGCTTGGTTTAAAAAATTAGAAGAAGGTGATGAAGAAGCAGTCGAACTATGGAATTGGTTCCGTCATGAATCTTTAAAAGAATTTTCCCGCATTTATGAACTTCTCGGTGTGGAATTTACAAATTTTCAAGGAGAAGCTTTCTATAACGATAAAATGGAAGACTTTATTGGGATTTTAGAAGAGCACGACTTACTGGAAGAATCAGAAGGGGCATTAGTCGTTAATTTAGAAGAAGAAGGTATGCCGCCATGCTTAATTAGAAAATCAGATGGTGCTACCATTTACGCAACGCGTGATTTAACAGCTGCTTTGTATCGTCAAAACACATACGAATTTGATAAAGCGTTATATGTTGTAGGCCCAGAACAAAGCCTACATTTCAATCAATTTTTCACTGTATTAAAAAAGCTTGGTTATAACTGGGTTGACGGAATGGAACATGTACCGTTTGGATTTATATTAAAAGACGGTAAGAAAATGTCGACACGTAAGGGCAGAATTATTTTATTAGAAGAAGTGCTAGAAGAAGCTGTTGCACTTGCGGAACAAAATATTGAAGAGAAAAATCCTAATTTAAAACAAAAAGAAGAAGTGGCAAAGCAAGTCGGTGTTGGAGCAGTTATCTTCCACGATTTAAAAAATGAGCGTATGCATAATATCGAATTCTCATTAGAAAATATGTTGAAATTTGAAGGAGAAACAGGACCATATGTACAGTACACACATGCGCGTGCTTGTTCAATTTTAAGAAAAGAACGTGTTGAATTTGAAACGTGTAATTTTGAATTAAAAGACGATTACAGCTGGAGTGTAGTAAAATTACTTAACAAATTCCCGCAAGTAATTGAAGCGGCCTTCAACAAAAATGAGCCATCTATTATTTCAAAATACGTATTAGATGTAGCGCAATCATTTAATAAATATTATGGGAATGTTCGTATTTTAGAAGAGAACGAAGAAAAAGACAGTAGACTCGCATTAGCTTATGTTGTGACGGTTGTATTGAAAGAGGGGTTACGTTTACTTGGGGTAGAAGCTCCTGAGGAGATGTAAATAAGAATATAATCATTATTAACCCAAGTATATTATAGCAGCGAACTGACAACCCAGGTCTAGGATGAACCTGGGTTGTTTTTTATTAATATATAATTCTTTTGCAAAATCAATTAAAATATTTTTAGAGAGGATGTTTCATATTGATTCGAGCTTTTATTTTACAAATTCCTTGCCATAGAAAAGTGGAAAGAAGTTTTCTTAAACTACAAAAACACATACCTTTATGTGCGCGTTGTACAGGCATGCTTATCGGTATTTTAATGTTTCCAATTTATTTTTATATGACACCTTCATTTCTTTTGGCAATAATACTATCATTTTCTGCTCAAATTCCGTTACTTATTGATGGATTCACCCAAAAGTGGAAATGGAGAAGCAGCACAAATTTACTAAGAGTAACGACCGGTTTATTAAGCGGTAATGGTATGGGGCTATTTATTGCCTCTAGCATTATATGGATAACATCTAAAAGCATATATTAACGGAAGGAGAATTTTACATGTTTTGGATCTACTCAGTTCTAATTCTTATTTCAGGAGGAAGCGGGATTGGTTTTCTCATTCATGAAAGAAATATAGAAGCAATAATTGCTTTTGTTATTTGTACAATATTTATTGTGTTACTCTATTTTCACCTAAAAAGAAATGACGAACATAGAAACTGTGATTGCAGTACATTAGCTTGTACCGATTATACTGATTGTAATTGTTAAATTATGTGAGTGGGAAAGTTAGTGTATCGTTTAAGGTATACTAGCTTTTTTTATTAGAAGTGTAGGAATGTGACTATTAAATGGAGAACTTTAGTTGTGTATATAAAAGGAGGCGTTGGACTTGGAAGAGTATGATTGGAATAGTAAGCTAGAGTATTTAAGAAATACGAGAGACTTATATTATAACGATGATTATTTCCGTTTTTTAGTCAATTCAGTTTGGAAGATTACTGGACCCGTACATATTGTTGATTATGGTTGTGGATATGGTTATTTAGGTTTAATTTTGTTACCTTTACTTCCCGTTGGATCAAAGTACACAGGGATTGATAGAGGAGAAACATTAATAGCTGAAGCGAGAGAGTTGTTTCGTACATTCCCATATGAGGCAGAATTTATTGAGGGGGATGCTACAGAAATTGAATTGAAAAATAAATACGATATAGCTGTCAGTCATGCTTTCTTATTACATATGAATTCGCCCAAAACAATGTTGCAAAAAATGATAAATTCAATTAAGGAGGGAGGAAAGATAATATGTTTTGAACCACATTGGATTTCTAATATGTCTTCATACATGCTAGATGGAGTAATTCAATCGGAAATTATCCAGCTTGGTGTTTTGCAGAAGCTATTTGAAGAAGATACACATAGAAGTGGTAAAGACGGCAATATTGGTATGAAAATACCGATGTTTTTAAGTGAATTAGGTGTGAAGAATATTGAATGCAGAGTAAGCGATAAAGTGAATTTTTTAGATTCTAATATAACCCAAAATGATAAGCAAGGATTATATAATTCTCTAAAAGAAGAGGGGATTGCTAGTAATCCAGGTGAAAAACAACAATTTATAGACCGTTTAATGAGTCGAGGTTTAACAGATATTGAAGCGCTAGCTCAATACGAAGCAGAACTGCGATTTTTTGAAGCGTTTCATATACATTCTTCTTTGGTGTACGCTCCTAATATGAAAATTACATACGGTGAAATAAGGAGATAAATCTAATATTAGAAAAGTAGGAATATAATGAGAATTGCTACCTTCAACATTTGGAATCATCAAACTTTGTGGTCAGAGAGATTAGAGGCTATTTGTGAGGAAGTTCAAAATGTTGCTCCTCATATTCTAGCTATTCAAGAAGATAGATATATTTAAAAAATCATTAATATAATTTCATTTACTGAGAATGACCTCTTAAGAACATACAATATTACATCGAATTAAACAAAATACCGAGAAAAATCATCGCTTTTAAGATATTTAATTATAAACTTGAATAATATTAAATAATATCGTTCATTATATGAGGTTTTAGTTGAATGCATACTATATGATGTGTAAAATCTAAGCAAGTAGGTTAGAATACTGCTTGTAAATGGCAGTATAAATAATAATTTGAGGTGAATGCATGCTAGATTTTAAGCAATTAGAGATTTGTTTGAAAGAAAAGAGATTTGTAGATGGATTACAGGAGATAAATAATGAAATTGCACATATAAAAGAAACGAATAAATTATCATACGTGAAGAACTGGCTTTCTAACGTTTCATCATTTGCGGAATTTGATACATTAATTCGCCTTGTTGATGAAGGTCTGATGCATCAATATAGCTCCTTTTTAATTCGTTATACGTATAAAAAATTCCCAAATATGAGAACGCTCTCTTTATATTGTGATGAGTTAATTGATGAGCGTAAAATCCTTGATGCTGAACAATTATTAAAAGATTCTTTGGAAGAGGTAAATGAAGAGGAAACTGATGCGGACGTTTTAACGAAAGCATATTTTACATTAGTTAGATGTTTTTTAGATATGAAGCGAAATGAAGAGGCCTATGCCTATATGCAAAAGGCGGAAAAGTATAGTACACGTGCAGTTTTTGATAAATGGGGTTACTTATATATACAGACTGGTGAGTGGGAGAAGGCAGAGGAACAACTTTTAGCCGGTCAGCGGCATAAAGATTGTGAAGAGTTAGCTACGTACCTATTGGCGCAATTATATGCATATAAAGGTGAACAGCAGCGAGCATTACAACTCATAAATGATGCGATTGCAAAGTTCCCTCAAGTACCATATTTCTATTTTGAAAAAGTAAAATATTTATTAGATTTAGAGCGCTATGAAGAAATGTTAGTGGTAATAGATAAAATTAATCATATGCTTCCGCATCATGCATATACAACTTATTTTATACATTTACGTGCAGAAGCATTTTATAAAATAAATAATATTCATGATTTGCAAGCACTATTGAAAAGTGAAAAGAGTTTGAAAAATTCTCTATATCATCATATAGAAAAAAATCCTGATGGAAAAAAGGTTCGTTTACCAATAATTCCGGTTGTACAAAAGGATAACTATTGCGTTCCGACAAGTTTAGAAATGATGTTAGGGGTATGGGGAGAAAAACGTACGCAAGATGAAATAGCACAACATATTTTTGATGTAACAGGTTCTAAGTTTTCAGATACAGTTACATATATAGAAGAGCAAGGTTACGAATATCGTTATTTTCAAGGGAATGTGGAAAGTTATAAGAGATTACTTGATCAAGGTATTCCCGTTTTATTAAGTATAGATATTGAGCACGCTTCCCATGTACAAGTGCTTTCTGGTTATGACGACGTGCTGCAAGCTTTTTATATTCAAGATCCGAATTTCTTAGAACCGATTCTTGTGGAATATGATAAGTTGCAAGAAAAATATCGTTATACAGATTGTTTAGCTATTACGTTTACACCAAAAGATAGAATAGAACAACTTTCACTTTTAGATGAGGAAGAACATAATTATTATAAATCAATTTTTTCTCTTACTGATCATTTAGCTGAGCAAGATAAAGAGGGAATTGAAAAGTTAGTACTATTTTTAAAAGAAACAAGTGAAAATCCAAACACTTGGTTATATACGATTAAACATTTAGATGCGGAAGTAGATAAAGAGTTTATTCAGTTTTGTATAGAAAAGTTAATGGAAAAGTTTCCGAGCTCTGACTTTGTGAAATTGCATAGTGCACAGTGTTTTATTCGTCTGCAAGAAATGGAAAAAGCAGGGCATATGCTTCAAAGTGTGGAGAAGAAAAACAATCAAGCGTTATATCATTTTATAAATGGACGTTATTCTTTTGAGCAAGATAATTATACAGAAGCGATTGCTAGTTTTCGTTCATCATTACAATTGGATGCAGATCAACCAGTTGCGTGGAGTTTCTTAGCATTATCATACATGTATATGGATCAATCTGAAAAGGGGCTAGAGTATTCTCTAACAGCTATAGAACGTAGCCCTGAAAGGTTTACGCTTGTAAACCACGGTTTAATTTTAATAGATTTAGAACGATATGAAGAAGCATATGGATTCTTTAATGATTTATTAAAAGAATATAAGTATGAAGCGCACATATGGTATGAACGTGCAAGATGTGCTCAGCATTTAGGGAAAGTGTATTTGGCGGTAAAAGGAATTAAAGTGGCGATTCAATTAGATAAAACGGCAGCATATTTATATACGAAGCTTTCGGAAATCTATGAATCAGATTTGGATGATGAGCAAAGTACGAAGGAAATTCTATTACAAGGAATTCAAAATTGTGAAGATCAGGCATCTTTATATGTTCGTTTAGGAGATTTTCATTTTCAAAATGATGAACTTGAAGAAGCGGAAACTATATATAAGCGTTCTTTAGAAGAAAATAATGAAGATGTATATTCTCATTTTGGTTTAACTCAAGTTTATATGGCAAAGGAACAATATGAGGATGCAAAAAACTATATTGTTAGTATCAATAAGCAATTTGAAGACAATCAAGATTTCCTTATGAATGCTGGCATGGTGCTATGGGATGCTGAAATTGCATTAGGTGGGGATGAAAAAGAGTTAAAACTTGCACTTTCTAAATTAGAGAACGGTATACGAAGAGTATACGCTAATATAGCGAGCGTGTTGGATGAGTATGTAGATCGGATAAAAGACACAGCTTTTGTGCAACGAGGCATAGCGTTTTTAAGAACGTTAGAAAAAGAAAAAGCGGATGTAATTGAATACGGTTGTTACGCTGGTGTCTTATATGAATCTATTGGACAGTATGATCAGGCGATAAAACGGTATAATGATGCACTTAAGAAAAAACAAGATTCATTGCCGTATTTCCGTATCGGTGAAACATTCATGGCGTTAGGGCAATTTCAAGAAGCGAAGCATGCATATGAAACATGTTTAGAAATGAATAAGAATTTCTTAGGTGTACATTTGCAGCTTGCTGAAATATACGAAAAAGAAGAGAATCGTGCCAAAGAACAAAGTCATATGGTCCAGGCGATGAAAGAAGAACCAATGCATATTAACATGGAATATTTGGCACAGCTTTCAGTAGAAATGAATCTTCAGGAAGAATTACTAGTTGAATTAGAAAAATTAGCGGAAGAAGTTCCTGAGACATGGCGTTTAGATGCGATTGCATACGTGTTTGGTGCGATGAATGACATAGATAAAGAAAAATAATATATCGAAAATGCAATAAAAATAGATGAAGAGCATGTGGAAGTACTATATCATTATGCGAAAATACTTGTTAAAAAGCAGAATGTAGAAGCCATTCAAGTTGCGCTGAAAGTAATGCATAAAGATTTGGAAAGTGAACGTATATTTGGTGTGTACGTAAAAGCAATGGAACAACATAAAAAATTATCCCAAACACGAGACGCACTTCATACGCTAAAAGTGAAAAAAGCAGAAAGAAGTACAGCGTTTATGTATGCAGCTACTGCGGTTGCCGAAAGATTAGTAGAAAGGCAGCAAAATGAGCAACCGAAAAAATCTATATTTACAAGAGTATTTTATCGTATGAAAAATCGTGCGAAGGAAATTTCAATGATTACAGTTGTTATCGATTTATTTGAAATCTCCTTAAAGTTAAATCCCAAAAATAGTATGGCAGCGCAGCGTTTCGCAATATTTTATGAGAATGCAGCGATGAATAAAGAAGCGATAGAGGTATTACAAACATCGTTAGAAAATAAGTGGGATTATGATGTAGCGAAGCAACTTGTAAATCTTTTCATTGATTGTGAGGAAGAGGATATGTTACGAGATGCTTTTGAATTAACGAAACAAATGGTTCGAGAGCTACCGGATGATTATGATACTCTTCTTTTACAAGCGAATGTATTATGCAAGCTAGGCGAAGAAAGAAAAGCCGAAAAAATTCACTTGCAATTAATTGAGAAAACACCATTTGTAAGTAGAGGATTCCTTGCCTTAGCAGAAGTATATCAAAGTCAAGAGAGGTATGAGGATGCGATTTATTTATTAGAAGATGCTTCTGTGCATCATCCAAATGAAACGGCAATTCTTCTTGCTTTAGCATCTTCGTATCATAAAGCTGGGCAAACGACAAAGGCAGAAAAAATAACTAGTGAAATATTAGCAATTGATGCTACTGACTTGTTAGCAAGATACGATCATGCTTGTTATTTAACATCATTAAACAGAAATGAAGAGGCAAGAGATGAACTTGAAATTGTGCTTCGTGAAGATGAAACAGGATTTTTCGCTGAACTTGCAGAGAAAGATGAAGATTTAGCAGGATTGCGAGAGTTTGAAAAGTAATTGTATAGGAATAGAGAAAAAGGGTATAAATAAAAATATGTTTTGAATTGGTTGACAATTAATTGCCCGATGGCATAAAATAACTTTTAATAAAGTATACAAATCTGAAGACGAGAAAGAGTAAAATAGTGAGCTGTTCTCCAGAGAGCCGGTGTATTGCTGAAAGCCGGTGTGCAGACGTTATTTGAAAATCATCTCCGAGGAGCCGTGGCTGAATAAAGTAAGCTCGGACGGATGTCTACCGTTACAAAGAACGCGTATGTTAGTACGTTGCTAAGTGCTATTAGTGAAAAGCTAATAGAATTAGGGTGGTAACGCGGGTAAACCCGTCCCTACTTCATAGGGACGGGTTTTTTGTGTGCTTTTAAAACATTCAAAGGAGTGATTGTACATGAAGAAAGTAGATGTAAAAGAGTCAGCTGTAGGGAGAGAAACACGTATTCGTAAGCAGTGGAACGAACAACGTATTTTCGAGCAATCAATTCAGAATCGAGAAGGTGCACAATCTTTTGTGTTTTATGAAGGGCCACCAACGGCGAATGGATTACCACACGTTGGCCATGCACTTGGGCGGGCGATTAAAGATTTAGTAGCGAGATATAAAACGATGGCTGGATATAAAGTGTTAAGAAAAGCCGGATGGGATACACATGGATTACCTGTAGAATTAGGTGTTGAAAAGCAACTTGGTATTTCAGGTAAACATGAAATCGAAGAGTATGGCATTGAACCATTTATTCAAAAGTGTAAAGAGAGTGTATTCACATATGAGAAGCAGTGGCGTGAATTTACGGAGAGTATTGGATATTGGGTGGATATGGATGATCCGTACGTTACTTTAGAGAATCCATATATCGAAAGTGTATGGAATATTTTAGGGACGATTCATGAAAAAGGCTTGTTATATAAAGGGCATAGAGTTTCACCGTACTGCCCAAGCTGTCAAACATCGCTTAGTTCACATGAAGTTGCACAAGGGTACAAAGTGGTTAAAGATTTAAGCGCAACGGTTAAGTTTAAAGTGAAAGATAGTGAAAATGAATATTTCCTTGGATGGACAACAACACCGTGGACGCTTCCAGCGAATGTTGCACTTGCCGTACATCCGAATATGGAATACGTGAAAGCAAAACAAGAAGAATCAGTGTATATTGTTGCAAAAGATCGTGTGCAAGAAGTGCTAAAAGATGATTATGAAGTAGTCTCTGTTCATAAAGGAGAAGAATTATTAAATATTTCATATACAGCACCGTTTCCGATGAAAGAAGTTACAAATGGATACCGTGTTATTGCGGCAGATTTTGTAACTGCAGATAGTGGAACAGGACTCGTTCATATCGCTCCAGCATATGGGGAGGACGATTATAAAGTCGTTCAAAGTGAAGGGTTATCGTTCTTACATGTTGTAGATGAAAAAGGTGAGTATACAGATGCAGTACCATTTCTTAAAGGTAAGTTTGTAAAAGAATGTGACGTTGATATCGTTCGCTATTTAGCGAAAGAGGACTTGTTATATCATAAAGAAAAATATGAGCATAGCTATCCACACTGTTGGCGCTGTGATTCTCCGTTACTTTATTATGCAGGAGAAAGCTGGTTAATCCGCACTACTGAAATTAAAGAAACATTTTTACAAAATAATAATTCTGTCACGTGGTATCCAGATCATATGAAACATGGACGCTTTGGTAAGTTTTTAGAAAATATGGTGGATTGGAACATTAGCCGAAATAGATATTGGGGAACACCGTTAAACGTATGGGAATGTGAAAACTGTGAGCATCAATTTTCACCGAAAAGTATTGCTGAATTAAGAAAGCATAGTACAAAAGAAACGCCTGAAGATTTAGAATTGCATAAGCCATATGTAGATGAAGTGCAAGTTTGTTGTGAAAAATGCGGAAGTACAATGAATCGTACACCAGAAGTAATTGATGTTTGGTTTGATAGTGGTTCCATGCCGTTTGCACAATATCATTACCCGTTTGAAAATAAAGAGTTGTTTGAAGAACAGTTTCCAGCAGATGTTATCGCAGAAGGAATTGATCAAACACGCGGCTGGTTTTATAGTTTATTAGCGGTATCAGCACTATATACAGGGAAAGTACCATATAAACGAGTGTTATCACTAGGGCATGTTTTAGATGAAGAAGGACAGAAAATGTCTAAAAGTAAAGGCAATGCACTAGATCCTGTTGATTTAGTAGAGAAGTTTGGTGCGGATGCACTAAGATGGGCTCTACTCGTTGACAGTGCTCCGTGGAATGCGAAGCGTTTTTCTGAAAGAACCGTACTGGAAGCAAAATCTAAATTTGTAGATACATTAGTCAATGTGTATAGTTTTTACGTTTTATATGCAAATTTAGATGAGTATAATTCGAAAGAAACGTATGATGTAAAGCGGACGAAATTAGATGAATGGGTATTATCAAGATTGCATAGCACAACGAAAAAGGTAAGAACGGCACTTGATGATTATCAGTTCACGAATGCAGCCCGTGAAATTGCAGCGCTTGTAGATGAAGTAAGTAACTGGTATGTAAGACGTTCACGCAATCGTTTTTGGGAATCTGGTATGAATCCTGAAAAAGCAGCTGCGTATGAAACGCTTCATGAAGTGCTTGTAACAATTAGTAAATTAATTGCACCATTTACACCATTTGTCGCTGAAGATATTCATCTGAATTTAGAAGGAAGCAGCGTTCATTTAGCCGATTATCCAGTTGTAAACGAATCACTTATTCAGCCCCAGTTAGAAGCGGAAATGGATGCTGTTTTACAAGTTGTTGAACTTGGAAGAAGTAATCGTAATCAACATTCATTAAAAGTAAAACAGCCGTTAGCAGAGCTTGTATTACTTGAGCATAACGAGAATGATATCGATTGGGAATCTTATCGTGATATCGTAATGGATGAGCTAAATGTTAAAGCGTTCCATGTTGAACTCGATGAATCGAAATACACATCATATCAATTAAAGCTGAATTTTAAAACAGCGGGACCGAAGTTTGGTAAAAATGTGAATGCAGTAAACAGCTGGTTAAAACAATTATCACAAGAAGAAGTACAAAACTTTGTATCTACAGAAAGAGCAGTTTACGAAGCAGCATCAGGAGAGGAAGTAGTTGTAACGGCTGAAGATGTATTGGTAGAGAAAGTTGCAAAATCAGGATTCTCCAATACGACTAACGGACAATATACGGTTATGTTAGATACGAATGTAACGGAGGAATTGTTACAAGAAGGGGTAGCACGTGAATTTATTCGTGCGGTTCAAGAATATCGTAAACAGTTGAATTTACCGGTTAATTTACGAGTGGATGTAATTCTTGATACAGAAGAAGAACTACAGCAAACGTTAACGAATTATAAAAATCTATTGGAAGAAAACTTACTCGTCAAGCAATTTACATTTGGTCACTTAACGAATGAGGACGATGAACTTTCTTTAGGTGAGACAAAAGTCCGAATTAAATTAAAAGCGGCTAATTAAAGAAAAAAGGAAGTTGGAATCATTCCAACTTCCTTTTTGCATGCTAGGAGATTATCCTGCTATTTGTGGGAGTCGGGCTGCCCGTAAAAGCACGATTGGTGTGGGCTAATAATCAGTGGGGGATGGACAAAACCCCCACTGATTAAAGGTTCACTTTATCCGGCTAATTTCCTCATAATCCATTCGATGGGGCCTTTAGAAAATTTCTTTCTCCATAACACGCTAAATAAAACACTGAAAATGAAAAATCCAGTAGCAAATAGTAAAACGAATAATAGTGTTTGATGTTCCATCCTATTTAATAGAATCAATAGCCCAATACCGATAAATACATGACTTACATAATGAGTTAATGTTAATTGACCGGTTTGTACAATGGATGTAATAAACCAATTATTTTCATATTTTTCAGTAAGATGGAGGCAAATTATTAATATAGCAATAGCGGATCCTGTAGCGGATGCGACGTATAATATATTGGGTAAAATGGGTCCTGTGTTAAACAAAAATGTAGAGGCTGCTTCACCAATGTATGGGATAAAAAGGTGTGTTAACCCTTTTGATAATAGCTCTATAATTACGGTTACTGTTAAACCAAGTAAGAGCAACCAATGTCTAATTTTCCTATTATGAAGATCTAACCTGCCAATTATCATACCGATTAAGAAGAAAGAAAACCATGGGAAAATAGGGTGATAGCCATTAAAAAATAAGTTGCGAAGAAAACCTGTTAAGGTCCAAAAGTCTATATAGTTTATAAATGGGATTGTGCCTCCCCATCCTTCGAAGGCGTTGAAAGTAAGTTGGAGATATTGTGCAGCAAGTAAAATAATGATAGAAAGCCATATTAGTATAGTTCTTCGTACAGTAATTAGTAATGCAGCGATGAAAAGGTAAACGCCGTAGTAGTGTAAGATATCTCCCGTCCATTCCATTACATACAATATTAATCCTAAAATAAATAAGAATAGTGATCGTTTCCAAATCAATATTCGGCTGGTATTGATTTTTATTTTCTCTTGGCTAGCAACAGATGATTTAGTCATTAAAGTTATGCCAATCCCCGCAAGTATAACAAACAAGGCAGAAGCTCTACCTTCCAAAAGTGACATAAAGGTTTTTAACAGAGGAGGCCCATTTCCTTCCGCCCCTGTGATCACCATGAAATTAACTAGTAACATTCCAAACATCGCCCACGCTCTAGCAAAATCTAAGCCGATAATTCGTTTTTTAGTTTTCATAAGAATCACTTCTTTCGAATATGCTGTGGACAGCTTCAATCCATATTTGTTTATAATTCATATTTACATCAAGCATCATGAAGTTTCCGATATTATCAAGTACTAATGCCAACATATGAGCTTTTGAAACTAGATTTTTATTTTGGATGAGTTGAAGTTCATTTGCTTTTTTTAGGAGTGATTCAAATCCGTTTAAATATTCTGTTTGTACAGTTAGTAATCGATCTTTGTACATATCGTTTCTTGAAGATAGTAATACATATTCTTGTAATACACGATTAAAATAAGGATCTTTCTGTTGTTCGTCTATCATTTTAAAGCCAATTTCAATACATTTTTCAATGAAATTCTCTTTCGTAAACTCTTCTGTATGGAAGAAAGAGGAGAACTGCATCGCTTCGCATAATTCATTAAAAATACTTTCGATTAATGCATCTTTAGATTTAAAGTAATAATAAATAGACGGCTTGGCGATACCAACTTCCTCAGCAATCATTGAATAGGTCGTTTTGGCAATACCATGCATAGCAAACAGTCGATAGCTTGCTTCCACTATGGAAGAGAGTGTTTCTTCACTTTTGCTCATAATAAAGCCTCCTAAAAAAGGTTACATAAATCGTATCATTCATTAACAATATTTTCAACCTACCGTTAGGTAAAAAATAACCTATTTTTTTACACATAAATTTGAAAAGTATAAGGTAAAGGAATTTACAAAAGAAATATATTTCTACAGTATTTTTCTCGTTTTACACATAAATATTGAGAAAATTTCACTTACCCAAAATGTAAAGGTAATAGAATTGTTTGTATAGAATTACTCCTAGATTCACTTTATTTCGTTACTTGTGGACAGTAATAGCCTTATAGGAATGGGGTAAAGGTTTCAATTTATTAGGGGGAGTGGTTTTATGTTAAATAAAAAAATGGTGGCAATGGCAATGACTGTGCCATTAGTAATGGGGACGATTTCTACGGTTTCGGCATTGGAAAAACAACAGCAAGTAAAGCTAGAAGCTTATTCACCACAGAAAAAAGCAATTGAATATTTAAAAGGACATGCTACGGAATATGGATTGAAGGCGGACCTTTCAGACTTACAATATATTTCTACAACAGAAACATCAGCAGCTTCATATGTTAGGTTCCAACAAGTAGTTAATGGTGCTCCTGTATTTTCAAAACAAATTACAGTTACTCTTAATGGACAGGGGCAAGGAGTACTGGCTGTTTCTGATTACCAGGCGGTTCAAAGTGTGAAAGAAGTAGCAAAAAAGATTAGTGAAAAAGATGCTGAACAAAAATCAATGGCGTATGTTGGAGGAGAAAGCGAGCAAAATCTATGGGCTCCTACAGAGAAAGAATTCGGATATATTGTTGAAGAAGGAGTCGCTATTCCAGTATATAAAGTTGTAGTCCATTCTAATAATCCATTCGGTGCATGGGAAACATTTATTGATGCGGAAAACGGAAAGTTAATTAAAAAGGTCGATATAAACCGAAAAGCAGAAGGAACAGGGAAAGTATTTTTGCCTAATCCTGTTGTATCAAGTGGTAGTTTAGCAGGGTTAAAGGATAATAACGATGCAGATTCTACAGCTTTAAATAATCAACTAAAAACAGTTACTTTAAAGGGTCTAGATGGTACAGGATTTTTAATTGGGGAGTACGTAACAATTTCTTCAAAAGCGAAGACGAAATCTACAAACTTACAATTTAACTTTACACGTGCAAATGATAGTTTTGAAGATGTTATGTCGTATTATCATATTGATACATTACAAAGGTACATTCAAGGATTAGGCTTTAAAAATATTAATAATCGTTCGATTAAAGTGAATGTAAATGGTACAACTGATGATAATTCATTCTATTCACCATCAACGAAAGCTTTAACTTTCGGTACTGGTGGAGTAGATGATGCGGAAGATGCAGGCATTATCGCGCATGAATACGGACATTCAATTCAAGATAATCAAGTGCCTGGATTCGGAAGTTCACCAGAAGGTGGAGCGATGGGAGAAGGGTTTGGAGACTTCTTAGGTGCTACTTATGAAGATGCAGTGTCGACAACAGGTTACGGAAAAGCATGTGTTGGAGAATGGGATGCGACTGCTTACTCTAGTTCAGATCCAACATGCTTACGCCGATTAGATAATAATAAAGTATATCCGAAAGATATTACGAATGAAGTACATGATGATGGGGAAATTTGGGCTCAAGGCCAATACGAAATGGCAGAGGCTTTTGGCCGTGATGTAGCAACAAAAATTATTTTACAATCACATTGGTCATTAACGCCAAATGCTAAATTCCGTGATGGAGCGAAAGCAATTAAGCAAGCGGATGCTCTTTTATACGGCGGACAACACGCAGCTGAAATTGATCGAATTTGGACAGCGAGAGGAATTAGTACGAATTAATATAAAACGTCGTGGCATTTATAAGCCACGACGTTTTTATTTGCTTAAGAACTGGTACTGGAAAATTTATTGGTAGCGGTAATAATGTACATATACCGATAAGTTCACTTTACTGCTTCTTTAAAAACAAAATGCTCTTTAAATTTTCTAGATTCAACTTTTTGACCGTTTCGCATAGAGCGGAAAGGGTGTTCTTGCCACGTAATAATCACGGCAATCTCATCTGCTTTTGTAGCAACAGGGAAATTAGCGTGTTCAAATCCAGTTTTTCCGCTTGCTAAACGACTTTCCTTTAGGGAAAAGAGTTCATATTTCGTTTTTGTGTTTGGCTCGTTGCGGAAGACTTCAACTTGTACGTTATACACTTCACTTTTCCCAAGATTTTTTACAGAGAAATGATATGTTTGAAATACACCTTTTTTAGGTTGCAACAATTTTTCACTCGTTTTTTTCACTTCATCAATATTCACTTGCCATTGATCAGAGTTTTGAGAGATTGGTAAAGATTTTGGGGAATAAGCATACGTTTCTTTAACTACAACTAAGCACAATAATAGGAGAAAGAAGCTAATTGTTTTTTTCATATGTACACCTCCGATAAAACTTTAATAATAATATGCGTGGGAAATGATGATTTTATGTAATAAAATGGAAAAATACAGTTGAAAGAATTTGAGAAGGATGAAATATTTCTAAGCTGTCAAATGATAATTGTATAGAGTTCAATGTTCATATTACATATCTTTAGAAGGGGTCTGTTTAGTGAAAAATCGCAATATTTTTCTAAAAGGGCTTGCGTTTTACAAAACAAAGAGATAGAATACTCTGTAAATATAAAAAGTGATGATTAGGAAAAGTACATGATGCAAGGGTCTACAGAGAGCAATCGGTTGCTGGGAAGATTGCGATACCGCATGATGGAAAGACACCTGTGAGTGTTGCTTTGAACGTGATAATTAGTAAAAGCAAACGGTACCTACCGTTATCAGGACTAAGATGGTCATTATGACAATTTGGGTGGTACCGCGGAAAAAATCCGTCCCTATTTTTAGGGGCGGATTTTTGTATTCTTTGAAAGGAGGTGAGTGACCGTGGATGATGACGATGACAACAATAATGTAAATAAATATAAAATTATTGGAGGGAAATATAATGGATCAAATAATGAAGCGTTCACTCACACGAGAATGTACGGAGCATAGCGGAAAGATTGTATTACTACAAGGGTGGGTAAAAAAGATTCGTCATCTAGGTAATGTTAGTTTTTTATTATTACGGGACCGAACGGGAGTTATTCAATGTGTATTAGAAAACGAGTTAGCTGGATACAAAGTAGATGTTGAAAGTGTCGTCGAAGTAATTGGTGAAATAGTAGAGACACCGAAAACAGAATTAGGTATTGAAGTACTTGCGCGTGAAGTGAAAGTATTAAATGGTGCAGAGCCACTTCCATTTGAAATAAATAAAAAGAAGCTACAAGTTGGCTTAGATCAACTGTTGAATGAGCGGGTATTATCGTTAAGACATGAGCGAATCGCGGCGATTTTTAAAGTGAAATCGACACTCGTTCAAAGCTTTAGTGAATTACTAATAGAGAACGATTTCACACGTATATTTACGCCGAAAATTGTCTCACAAGGGGCAGAAGGAGGAGCAAATGTTTTTAAGCTTCCATATTTCCAAAAAGAAGCGTATTTAGCTCAATCACCACAATTTTATAAACAAATGATGGTAGCGGGAGGACTCGAACGTGTTTTTGAAATTGCTCCTGTGTACCGGGCTGAACATCATAACTCTTCACGACATTTAAATGAATATATATCGTTAGATGTAGAGCTTGGATTTATAAATGATTTTTATGAAGTGATGCAATTAGAAACGCATGTTTTACGATATATGTTTCAACAAGTAGGAGAAACATGCGAGAAAGAACTACAACTATTACAAATAAAAGTACCCGTCATTACTGAAATACCGAAAATCACATTGTCAGAGGCACAAGAGATCTTGAAAAGTAAGTATCGTAAAGAATCACCGATTGGGGATTTAGATACAGAAGGTGAAAAGTTACTAGGGAAATATGTGAAGGAAACATATAATAGTGAATTTGTTTTCATTACACATTATCCGAAAGAAGCGAGACCAATGTATACGATGCAAAATAAAGAGAACTCCGCCATTACTGATTCATTCGACTTATTATATAAAGGGTTGGAAATAACATCAGGGGCACAGCGAATTCATAACTATGACATGTTACTTGCTTCTTTTAAAGAAAAAGGATTACATCCAGAGAAATTTCAATCTTATTTAGATACATTCCGATACGGTTGTCCACCACATGGTGGTTTTGGGATAGGGTTAGAAAGGATTGTATATAAATTTTTAGAATTAACAAACGTCCGAGAGGCGAGTGCTTTTCCGAGAGATTGTACACGTCTTATACCATAAAAAAGCATCTTCGCGATTATCGCGAAGATGCTTTTTTACTGTTCTTTCATTTTTACATTGAAAGTTTATAAAAATTCTTTTCGACAAAAAAATAATATATCCCTTGACAGTTATAAATATAACCGATATACTTCATAGTAATTTCAAAAGAAAATATATTCTAAATATTAAAATGCATTGAATAGGAGTAGTAAGGTCATGTATTTGTGCAGAGAGCTATGGGTTGGTGCGACATAGTCAAATGACATCCTGAACTCGCCTAGGAGCAGTAAGGTGGAACGGAATCACATTCTTAGTAAATCTTAACGGTTAACCTTCGATATTAGGTTTGTAATCAAACGATTACTACTAAGGTGGATTCATAATGGAATCAATAAGGGTGGTACCGCGTTAAGTAAATGGCTTAGCGTCTCTTTATATAAAGAGACGCTGGGCCATTTTTTATTTTATAGAAAAAGAAATGGAGGGTTTATTTGGATAGGTTTATAAAATTTATTTATTTATATAAAAAGATTTAATTAGGAGGAAAATAAGATGAAACAGACGGAGCAATGGACTTCGAAATTAGGTTTTATAATGGCAGCAGCAGGATCAGCAATTGGACTAGGTGCAATATGGAAGTTTCCTTATATCGCTGGAAAGAGCGGGGGAGGGGCATTCTTTTTAATCTTTATATTATTTACTGTATTAATTGGACTACCGCTACTAATAGCTGAATTTATGATTGGACGCAGTACACAAAAACAAGCAGTTGGAGCATTTAAAAGTATCGCGCCAAATACAGGATGGCACTGGATTGGACGTCTTGGGGTTGGAACTTGTTTTATATTGCTATCATTTTATAGTGTTGTAGGTGGCTGGGTTTTAATTTATTTATTCCGGGGAATAACAGGCCAACTTATTACTCCAGGGCAAAATTATAGTGCATTATTCACAGAGACAATTGGAAATCCCACTTGGGCCATTATCGGTCATTTTGCTTTTATGTTCATTACGATATGGGTTGTATCAAAAGGTGTACAAAATGGGATTGAAAAAGCAAGTAAATATATGCTACCAGCATTGTTCGTTTTATTTGTCGCCCTTATTATTCGTTCATTAACACTGGATAATGCGATGCAAGGCGTGAAGTTTTTCTTACAACCAGATTTTTCGAAAATCACTTCAGAAAGTATTTTATTCGCAATGGGCCAATCATTCTTTGCGATTAGTATAGGGATTTCGATTATGGTTACGTATAGTTCCTATTTAAATAAAAAAGAAAGTTTACCAAAATCAGCAGTTACGATTGTTGGGTTAAATTTATTTGTTTCTTTATTTGCGGGTCTTGCTATTTTCCCGGCAGTATTTTCATTAGGAATGGAGCCGACGGAGGGGCCTGGATTACTATTTATCGTATTACCATCTGTATTTAGTCAAATTCCATTTGGTGGATTTTTCGTAACAGTATTTCTTGCACTATTTACATTTGCGACATTAACATCGGCATTTTCTCTACTAGAAACGGTCGTTTCAGCATTAGCAAATGGTGAGCAAGAAAAAAGAAACAAACTATCATGGATTATCGGTTTTTGTATTTTCCTAGTAGGTATTCCATCAGTACTTTCATTTGGCATATGGAGTGATATTACGATCTTCGGTAAAAATATTTTTGATGCAGTAGATTTCTTATCTAGCAATATATTAATGCCACTCGGAGCACTATTTATTAGTATTTTCGTTTCATTCAAAATGGAAAAAAAGGTGCTAGAAGCAGAGTTTTTTGTAGGTGGAAATTATGGAAAGAAAGTATTTACTTGTTGGGCATTTTTACTTCGATTTATAGCGCCACTTGCAATAATCATCGTCTTTTTAAATGTAATAGGAATTATTTAATATTAAATGTTATAATATTCAGTGAAAAAGAAGGTGATGATTATAAAGGCGAATTTGATAGAAACTGGGAAATACATGCATATTAGAGGGAAGAAGATATACGTTGAAACGCATGGAAATCCTAAAAATAATCCAGTCTTATACTTGCATGGTGGACCAGGAGAAAGTTGCTATGATTTTTCATATCATCAAGCGGAACGTTTAAAAGATTCTTTATTTGTAATTATGATAGATCAAAGAGGTGTTTGTCGCTCAGAAGAAATTACTGAAGACGAAGCTTTTGGATTAAATGATTTGATTGAAGACTGTGAGGAACTAAAAAAAGTATTACAAATTGAGAAGTGGTCTATAATTGGACATTCTTTCGGTGGATATTTAGCATTGTTATATGCAGCGACATATCCAAACTCAATAGAGAGAATCATATTTGAAGGTCCGACTTTCGATTTTGCATTAACAAGTAGAGCTTTATTACAAAAGACAGGGCATTTATTAAAAAAGTATGGAAAAGAAGAAGTAGCAGAAGAGTCTCTTGCTTATTCATCTGGCAATGCTAGTTCAAAAGAGTTGTTAGAAGCTTATATAAGACTAAGCGCTGAATTAGAAGAAAAAAGAATGGAGATATACAATTATAAAGAAGATGAAACTGATGATAGTTTATATAGTGACGAAGAGTGGGATGTATTTTCAAATCGTTCCAACATCCATTTTGATAGATTAAAATTAGAGGGAGCCTGTCATACATCATTATTATCTAAAATAAAAGAAGTAGAAAATCCAATGTTATTAATTGTAGGAAAATATGATGTAGTAACGTGTGAAAAACAAATTGAAACATTTAATAAAGATGCTCGAAATGGTAAGTATATCGTGTTTGAAGAGAGTGGTCATACACCACACTATGAGGAAGCAGAACGATTTGCTGAAACAATTATTCAGTTTTTGAAATAAAATAGAAAGGGCGCTTCGTTATTATACGAAGCGCCCTTTCTATTTTATTTCAGGATAAGTAATTGTAATGCTAGGCCATTTGCTTTGCCAATTCTTTTTCATAACTCTTTTTTTGTACATATGTATTCGTTCTTTCGTTTCAAGAAAATGAAGTGTAGGTTTCACTTGTAATGAAAGCACATCTCCAATTCCGCATGGAGATGTTAATATGACTTTGTTTTGTTCGTCCAAAGAAACACCAAGAGCGGTTGCTGTTTCGGGAAATTTAGAAATAGCATCAACAGAAGAAGAGTATGGTGGCATTCCATTCACTACATGCATGCGAGTTTGATTTTTTACTGACCAAGGGATAGCGGCATCCATATTCGCCAGCTTCTGTTCTAATGATTGTTCGTACGTCTCATCTTTATGTAATGGATCATAATAAATGACATCGACATCTGGCGTAGCCGTTCTTACTGCGTAGTTATGTAAAGTATCCCAAATTTTAGAACGAACAAACCCAGCGCAAATCCACCAATCAGGTAGCGCTAGTGATTTTGCCATTTGTAATACATTCATCATCCACGGATCATTTTGGATCAATTGAATAATATCTTGTTCGGTTTTAATAGTCATTTGATAGTACACCTACTTTTTTTAGAGAGTGAATTAATGCATAAGCTCAATAATCCATAAAATCCAGTAAGCACCTGGTACAAATAGTAGTTGTGCCAATAATGTGCCGAAAAGTCTAGATATCATTAGCCAACCATACATTTTACTCATTGCTTCAGCACCCTGTTCTGATTGTAAAGCTCGTTCAGTTAAAAGTGCAATACGTGGATCGAGTAACACTGTTAATAAAATGGTAGCAAAACCATTAACTAGGCCGGAAGCTGTACTTGCATTTGTTGCGTAATCTGGGTTTAAAAAGGAAGCGTAAAGGGCTGAAAGGACACCCGCTGTATAAATTGCAGTAGCAAACATGTTGATAAGCATAATACGTTTTGGGATACCACCGATCCTCATTCGATGAATCATTTCGAATTTAGGGAAGCGTATATATTTTTTTGTGTACTTTAATTTTTGAATGTTATTTGTTTTCATCATTCGAATGAAAGAACCATCTGTTTCAAAGTTTCGAATGACATATCCAAATAGTTTTGTCAAAGTTGGATACAGAATAATCGCAAGTAATGTACCGACAGAAGCAGATAAAAGAACGAGCCGTATAACATGCTCTAAATTAATAGAAGAATCTAGTTTTGCTTCATCGACAATACCACCAATTAAGAAGGCTTGTAGTAAGTTAGATGTTCTTGAAATAAGCAGTACCATTCCTACGACAGATAAGGCAACAGCTATCTTTTTTAAACGAACACCAGCTAATCGAATACTATAAGAGCTTGTTTCAACTGCGTGGATAACAATTGTGAAAGCCATTATAAAAATTAACGTAATTGACATGTGTTTCACCAGTTTCTATTAAATTAATTGTAACTTGTTCACTTTATCATATTCTTATATATTTTGTAACTGAAATTATGAAAGAAGAAAGTAAAAAAAGTAATTTTCTGACAAAATAAATTATGATAATATAGATAAGATGTGAATTGCATATAAAGTAAACAATGACTGGAGGAATATAATATGTACACTACATATCTCTTTGATTTAGACGGAACATTAACTGATCCGAAAGAAGGAATTATTAATTCTGCTTTATATGCGTTAAATAAGATGGGGATTGAAGAAGGGAATATAAGTGAGTTAGATTCATTTATCGGCCCACCAATCCAACAATCGTTTGCAGAAAGATATAATATGAATGAAATAGAAGTGGAACGAGCTGTGTTTTACTTTCGGGAATATTTAAAGCAAAATGGTTTATTAGAGAATAAAGTATACGATGGAATTGGAGCCCTATTGCAAAAATTAAAGGATGCTGGTAATCGTTTGTTTGTAGCAACTTCAAAGCCAACTGTATTTGCAAAACAAGTTATAGAGCATTTTCAATTAACAAGATATTTTGAGGGTATCATTGGAAGTAATTTAGATGGTACAAGAATAAAAAAAGAAGAAATAATTGCTCATATTTTACAAACGAATGAAAATCTCAAAAAAGAAGAAATTGTCATGATTGGAGATAGAAAGCACGATATAATAGGTGCAAATCATAATGGAATTACTTCAATTGGTGTTTTATATGGCTATGGTAGTGAAAATGAGTTGATTGAAGTTAGTGCGACTCATATAGCGAAGGATATAGAAGAACTACACCATTTTTGTATAGAAAATAGTTTAATAAAAAAATAAAAATATAGACTAGCAATCCCTTTATAACGTATGACGATGAAATCGTTTTTGTTTAAAGGGATTTTTCATATGTAATCGAATATGTATAATTAGACATTTTTAGCATGAAAAATTTGTATGAATAAGAGGAGGGGTGTCAGAATCAAAAGATTAGTAGAAGTTTATCGGTAAAAGTTTGAATTTTCTGTTTAAAGGAGGGGTATAATTGGAGCTAGTTATTATATTATTAGCACTGAGTTTACTTATGTTTGTAGCATATAGAGGTTTTTCTGTTATTTTATTCGCACCGATATTTGCATTATTTGCTGTATTTTTGACAGAACCTAGTTATGTATTACCTTTCTTTTCTAATATTTTTATGGAGAAAATGGTAGGGTTTATAAAGCTATACTTCCCTGTGTTTTTACTAGGAGCAATTTTTGGGAAAGTAGTTGAAATGTCAGGAATTGCGGACTCTATTGCAAAGACGATTGTAGAGTTAGTTGGGGAAAAACGTACAATTTTAGCGATTGTTTTAATGGGGGCTATTTTAACGTATAGTGGCGTTAGTGTATATGTAGTGGTATTCGCTATATTTCCTTTTGCAGCTAAATTGTTTCGACAAGCGAATATTCCAAAGCGCTTAATTCCCGGAACGATTGTTCTTGGAGCAGTGACGTTTACAATGGATGCGCTCCCTGGATCACCACAAATTCAAAATGTAATACCTACAACATTTTTTAAAACGGATATTTATGCTGCACCGATACTTGGTATTGTAGGGGCGATTTTTGTTCTCACGTTAGGTTTATTATATTTAGAGAGTAGGCGTAAGAAGGCAAAAGCAGCAGGTGAAGGGTATTTTGGTTTTAACGATGGGAATACTGAAATGGCAGCATCTTTGCAATTAGAACAAAAAGATATGCCGATATTAAGCAGTATTGAAATTACAAGAGTACAGCAAGTAATTGCATTTGTACCACTTATTTTAGTAGGTGTAATGAATAAAGTTTTCACAATCATGATACCAAAGTGGTATCCGAATGGGTTTGATTTCTCAGCTATTGGTATGAAAGCATTTGGAAAAGTGGAATTAAGTGCGGTAGTTGGGATTTGGTCTGTAGAATTGGCACTTATTATAGGGATTTTATCAACCCTTTTATTATATTGGAAACGAGTAGTAACTGGATTTCAAGCTGGATTGAATACAAGTATTGGTGGAGCGCTACTTGCAACAATGAATACAGGAGCTGAGTTTGGATTTGGTGGTGTTATTGCAGCACTTCCAGGTTTTGCAATTATGAGAGATAGCATCTCTGCAACGTTCACAAATCCTTTAGTGAATGGAGCGGTAACAACAAATATTTTAGCCGGTATTACAGGTTCTGCATCAGGAGGAATGGGGATTGTTTTAAGTGCGATGGGGGATAAATTTATTGCAGCGGCCAATCAATTTGATATTCCGTTAGAAGTTATGCACCGTATCGTATCAATGGCATCAGGAGGAATGGATACATTACCACATAACGGGGCTATTATTACTATTCTTACAGTAACAGGTTTAACACATAAACAGTCATATAAAGATATATTCGCTATTACAGTTTTGAAAACGGTTGCTGTATTTTTAGTTATCGCATTCTATACTCTTACAGGAATTTATTAAAAATAGATACTATATGGATTGTAAAGATTTATTAAGTTGATATTTTTTAAACTAAAACATTAATTAGGGTAAGAAGGGGTGGAGTACTTGCAAGAAGTTGCTGAGTTTCGGATGCCGAAGTCTGTATTATATGGGAGAAATTCGTTTGAAAAACTAGGGGATCAATCAAGAAAGTTAGGGAAAAGGGCTTTTATTGTAAGTGATACAATGATGGAGAGTCTGGGTTATGTTGAAAGATGTGTAGATCACTTAAATGCGAAAGGGATTACTGTTATTACGTACAATGAAGTAAACACTGAGCCTACAAATTTACACGTATTAGAAGCGCTAGCTATTTGTAAAGAAGGAAAATGCGATTTTATCATAGGTATTGGCGGAGGAAGCTGTATTGATGCTGCAAAAGCAGTAGCGGTGTTACATACTAATGGTGGAGCAATTGAATATTATGTTCAAAAAGATATTGAAATAGAAAATGATCCACTACCACTCATTGCAATTCCAACAACTTCAGGTACTGGATCAGAAGTAACAAGTGTAGCAGTAATTACGAATAAAAAAACAGATGTAAAAATGATGATAAAACATCCAAGCTTTACCCCTCATGTTGCGATAATAGACCCAATTTTTACAAGTTCGGTACCACCTCATATTACGGCAGCGACAGGTATAGATGCATTATGCCATGCAATTGAAGCTTATATTTCTAAAGTTTCACAACCTCTTACAGATGTTCTTGCTCTTTCAGCTATTGAAAGTATTATGAAATATTTACGTATTGCATATGAAGATGGAGATAATATGGAAGCAAGGGAAGCAATGATGATCGCTTCATTACAAGCTGGAATTGCATTCTCAAATGCATCAGTTACGTTAGTTCATGGTATGTCAAGGCCAGTAGGTGCACTATTTCATGTACCGCATGGTATATCGAACGCCATACTATTACCTACAGTTTTAGAGTTCACAAAAACAAGTGCAGTGAAAAGGTTAGCCGAGATTGGACGCAATTTAAACAAAGATCTCTACTCATATTCTGAGGAAGAAGTAGCGAATTACACGCTTGCTGAAATAAAGAAACTTTGTTTTGATCTTTGTATTCCAAATTTAAAAGAATATGGAATTGATGAAATTGAGTTTGAAAATGCTATTTTTAAAATGGCCTCGGATGCAATTGAAAGTGGTAGCCCAGGAAATAATCCGCGAGTTCCTTCTTATAATGAAATTAAACAGTTGTATCGAGAATGTTTTAATTATCAATATGAAGATTCTATAAAAACATCAGGTAATTAATTTCAGAATATTCTTATAAAATTTCCTTGGAAATAGTTAAAACAAGACTTTATATTATAAATTTAAAGTCTTGTTTTATTATGTATAATATACATGATAAAACATTGTTATTAGTCTAGAAAAAATTTTAGGTAGGTGTTTGATGTATGAAAACGATAGGACTTATAGGTGGTATGAGTTGGGAATCGACTTCGGAATATTATCGAATTTTAAATGAAGAGATAAAAAGTAGATTAGGAGGATTACACTCAGCAAAATGTTTGATTAATAGTGTAGATTTTGAAGAGATTGAACGATTCCAGTCTAACGGGGATTGGGATGGAGCAGGAGAAGTATTAGGGAATGCGGCGTATTCATTGCAGAAGGGAGGAGCAGACTTTATAATCATTTGCACAAATACAATGCATAAAGTAGTGGAGAAAATAAAGGAGAATATTAACATCCCCGTATTACATATTGCTGATACTACTGTAAAAGAAATTAAAAGAAAAGGTATTCAAACGATTGGTCTACTTGGAACAAAATATACAATGGAGCAAGATTTCTATAAGTCACGTATAGAAGAGAATAATATAAAAGTAATAGTGCCAGTAGAAAAAAATAGAGAAAAAATAAATGAAATAATTTATACAGAATTATGTTTAGGAAAAATAACATCGCAATCTAGAGAATATTATAAAAGAGTCATAGAAGAGCTAGTGCAAAAAGGAGCCCAGGGAATAATTTTAGGTTGTACAGAAATAGGATTATTAATAAAGCAGGAAGACGTAGTAGTTCCGATATTCGATACAACTTTTATACATGCAATTGAAGCAGTAAATGTGGCTTTAGAAAGTAGGTTGTAATTATATTATGTAAACTTAGTTCGTGTGTGTGGAAAACATTCAGAAAATATTTTATAATGTAAGTGGTTACATTCAAGGAGGAATGCGTATGTTTTCAGTTCAACCAATCGCATTTGTACATAATGAAAGAAAGGAAATAAAAGATGATGAATGGGGAGAAGTAAGATCCTGTATTACTTTAACTGAATTGTATACAGAGGAAAGTATACAAGGGATTGAAGATTTTTCTCATATTGAAGTTGTTTTTTATTTTCATAAAGTAACGGATGAACAAATTCAATATTTTGCTAGACATCCTAGAAATAATAATGATTATCCTAAAGTAGGTATTTTTGCACAGCGCGGGAAAAATCGCCCGAATCGCATAGGTGTAACAATTGTAAAAGTGATAAAAAGAGAAGGTAAATCAATTATTGTTGAGGGGTTAGATGCTATTGATGGCACCCCTATATTGGATATAAAGCCAATAATGAAAGAGTTTATGCCGAAAGAAGAAATACAACAGCCTAAATGGGTAACGGATATAATGAGAAAGTATTGGAAGGGGAATGGAGTAAAATGAGAATATATGAGGCAACAATTGCAGATTTAGATGGACTAGCATCAGTTTTTAATAACTATCGTATGTTTTACCGACAAGATTCCGATTTAGAAAGTGCAAAAGTATTTTTACGAAATCGTATCGAGAGAAAGGAATCCGTTATTTTCGTAGCAGTGGAAGACGGTGAATATATTGGATTCACGCAACTATATCCATCATTTTCTTCCATTTCAATGAAAGAATTATGGATTTTAAATGATCTGTTTGTACAAGCCGCGAAGCGCGGATCTGGCACAGGTAAAAAATTATTAGAAGCTGCTAAAAAATTCGCATTAGAAAATGGCGCAAAAGGTGTAAAATTACAAACAGAGATTGATAATTTATCAGCACAGCGATTATACGCTGAAAATGGTTATTTAAGGGATAATCGTTATTTCCATTATGAATTAACATTTTAAAAAATGTAAGATTAAAAGAGACGTTTTCAAAATGAAAACGTCTCTTTTAAATTGTATTATAGTTGATTTAAAACCCAGTTTGTTGCATCTTCAAAGTTTTCTGCAATGTAGTTTGGCTCAATATGTGCCCACTTGTCTCGGTACGTATGTAAAGCATCGTATCCAGCGCCTGTTCGTACTAATATCGTTGTGGCATTCACTTTTGCTCCTGCCACAATATCAGTCCAGCGATCACCAACTACAGCACATTCTGTTAAATCAAGCCCATGTTTTTCCGCTGCTTTAAGAAGCATGCCTGTACTTGGTTTACGGCATTCACAACCATCACCATGTTTATGTGGACAAACGTAAATATCATCAAAACCGAAACCTTTTAATTCTTGTACAAAATCAGCTACAGTCGCTATTCCATCCGCGATACCTGGTTGATTTGTGAAAGAGATAATTTTTATATTTTGAGCTTTTAGTTTTTGCAGAGCTGCTTTTGTAAAGGGGAATAATGTAAAAGATCCAGGGTAATGTATTGTAGTGTCGCCGCCAATTGTACCGTCACGATCAATGAAAATTGCTTTAATGTTTGTCATAGTTATAGTCCCTTCAATTAAAAAGTAGTTTAAAAATGTTTTACAAATCGATATCCATTTATTTCATAACCTAATTTTTTGTAAAAAGGATGTGCTTCCACTCTTTTTGTTCCGCTAACTAGCCATGTTCCAATGCAATGATGCTTCTTTGCTAATTGTTCTGCATAATCCATTAACACTTGTCCAATGCCTTTCCGCCGTATTGTAGAATCGACGCTAATAATTGAAATTTCTCCATAACGAGTTACATCTTCTAAATTTTCGCGTATACGAAACCCAAGTAATCCAAATATAGTTTCTTCTTCCTCATAAACATATAAAAAATCAAAAGGACTCATTTGTACGAATTGCAATCGGTTGTTCATATCTTCATAGGAAATAGAGGAACCTTTTAATTCTTTCGTTAAAGAACAAAGTGCATCTATATCATCTATCGTCGCTTCACGAATTTGAAAAGGCATAGTATTCACTCCAATAAAATGTAATCAAACATTTAATATTCTGTTAAAAAATGTTTTTTCCTGCTATGAAAATAAATATTTTATAATGATATATAGATAGTTATATGTTAGTATTTTCCTTGATTGTATTGGGAATGGAAAGAAGGGGAATGTATGTTGAAGGTGAATATCCGCTCAGCTGGATATGAAATAGGTGAAAAAACAATTCACGATATTGCTTTTTCAATTGAAAAAGGTGAATTAGTTGCTCTTATTGGCGCAAATGGCGCCGGGAAAAGTACGACGATTAAAACGATGCTAGGCTTACTTGTAAATATGAATGGTGAAATATCATTTGGTGAAAAGAAAAACCCGTATGCATATGTGCCGGAACATCCAACATATTATGATTATTTGACGCTCTGGGAACATATTGAATTATTAATGGCTGCTCGTGAGAATGAAGTAGGAAGCTGGGAAAGGGAAGCTGAAGAATTATTACATATGTTTCGAATGGATAAGCATAAGCATGAGTATTTATCAAAGTTTTCAAAAGGTATGAAACAAAAATCGATGCTTATATTGGCGTTTTTAACTAAGCCAGATTTTTATATAATCGACGAACCTTTTATCGGATTAGATCCAGTAGCTACGAAAGAGTTTTTAAGTTATTTATATAAAGAAAAAGAGCGCGGGGCAGGAATTTTACTTTGTACGCACGTATTGGATACTGCCGAAAGAATTTGCGAAAGATTTTTACTCATTTCACAAGGTACATTAGTCGCAGATGGACATTTAGAGTCTATTCAAACGTTAGCGGAAATGCCGGGGAGTTCATTATTAGACTGTTTTGATGTAATCGTAAGGCGTGAACAGCATGATTAAAAAACAATTTTATAAAAGATTACGCCATGAACTCCAGCGGAAATGGAAGTCCATACGTTCGGTAACAGATTGGACAGTTGCGTTATATATTATTATTCCAGCACTTATATTTATGGGAATCTATTATCGATCACTATGGATGGAAACATTATCGATGGAAGAGACCATTTATTTCGGATTAGGTTTACTTGCATTTTATTTTGTAACATATTCGAGAGGTGTACGCTCGTTTTTTGAACAAGCAGATAGTCTATTTTTAATTTCGTATCCAACTCATATGCGAAAATTAATTCAGTATGGCATGATATATACATTTATTCGAATAGCGATAACGAATGTAATGGTAGTAGTAGTTATGTTACCGGTGTTAATGAAAAGTATCGGAGCGACAAAGATACAAATCATATTATTTTGGACATTTTTTACTGTATTTCGATTTATGTTGTCGTTGTTGACGAGATTTATACATATACGTGTCGGGAAGCGATGGGTTTTATGGATTATAAAAAATGTAATATTTTCTATGAACTTATCCTTTTTTGGAATGAGTCTATTTTTTACTTATAAAAATCCATTTTATTCAATACTATTTATCGGTCTAGCAGTTTTCCTAATTATAGTATTAGTAAAAGAAAAGATGAATTATAAAAATTACTTTTTTAAAGAAGTTGAGAAAGAAAAGGAAGAAAGTATGCGTTGGACGAGTGGTATTATGCAAGTCGGTGGCCATGCTGCTAAGCCGAGTAGTTCAAATAAAAAACCATGGATGTTTCCACGTTCTAAAAAAATATTAGGGAAAAAAGCTGATTCGCGTATCGTTGAATCTTTTTTGAAAGAATTTTTCCGTACAAGTAGTGCACGAATATTTTATATTCAAATTGTATGTATAAGCGCTGTAGGTATTATTATGAGTCCAAGGTGGATTGCAGCTATTATTCTTGTATTTGCTTTAGTTGCAATTTCTCGTTATGCGCGTGATTATTGGAATGAATTTACGAAAAGAATGTTTCTTCATTTATATTGTGCTGAAGGGAAATTACTATTGTTAAGATGGAAGGCGGATCGTTATTTATTACTTCCAGTAATACTTTTGTATGGAATAGTTATACTTTCTCACTTTTATTTATTACTAGCTGTAATCGCAGCAGTTATTTTTATATTATTGATTGGTTGGATTGTATTTTCACCATAAAAAAAGAGCCGGAAAATGGCTCTTTTTCTAGTCTGTAACACACTGATAAATAAAATATACTAAAACGAGTATGCTTGCGGCGGAGTACACGACATCTAAAGTCATCTGGTTGCCTCCTCATTGATGTTGTATTTATAGTGTATGAAATCTTACAATTTCATATTCAAGTGAAAAATATGTGAACGTTAACAAAATTGTAAAGTGCAAAAATTACAATCATTTTGTATAATAGAAGAAACAACCGTTATATAAAATATAATGAGTGAAAGGGGAGGGAACATAAATGCCAAATTGGTTTAGAAAAACCTTAGTCGCATTAATTACCGTATTTACATTTGGTTTAGTGACGCCTCCTTCCATATTGCTTGATAATGCCAAAGCTGCGGACAAGCCTACGAGCACAGCTGGGCAACAAAATTTGGAGAGTACGTCCTATACATATGAAGAAGCGAATGACAGGTTAACCACCGATACTTTTATTACTTATGCAATGCAAGAAGCAGAGAAGCAGTCGATGCAAAAGTTTGGAACTAAAATTGGTCCAGTAATTGAAGATGAGTTTAAAGATGTAATATTACCGAAAATTGAAGAGGCAATTGCTGAGCTTGCCAATGATGTACCGGAGGAGTCGTTACAATCATTATCGATTTCTCAGAAACCAGCTGGTGGAAATAATGAAAAGATTTTTCACGTTTACGATACGAAATCTGGAAATGACTTACTACGATTTCATGTAAGAAGAGATCATCCACCACAAGAAGGTTATTATTTCAATTTCCACTATCATCGTTTTGATGATGGATACTCTGGACATCATGAATTAGGAAATATTTATTGGAATACGAATGTACCGCCAAAATGGCTTTCTTAAAAAGAACAAGAGAAAATCTTGTTCTTTTTTTATTGATAAAAGGGTAAGACAACTATGCTGTTGAATACCATATGTTTAAGAAAAAGAAGAAAAGGGAGTATGGGGATGCAAAAATATATTGTTTTTGACTTTGATGGCACATTAGTAGATTCACAAAATATATTTGTACCGATCTATAATCAAATTGCTGAAAAGCATGGTTATAAAACAGTAAGGGAAGAAGAAATTGAGGATTTACGTAAATTAACGATGCCAGAGAGATGTAAACGACTCGATGTACCACTGTATAAACTACCGATATTAGCGTTAGAGTTTTATAAATTATATCAACCCGCTATAAAAGATCTCGTTTTGTTCCATGGGATGAAGGATGTATTAGATGAATTACATAAAAAAGGCTACGGGATTGCCGTCATATCATCGAACTCAGAAGAGCATATTCGGGCGTTTTTACACAATAATGGTATCGAAAATATTCAAGAAGTGTATTGTTCTAAAAATTTGTTTGGTAAAGATAAAATGATAAAAAGATTTTTAAAATCAAAAAAAATAACAGAGCAAGATATGTTATATGTCGGTGATGAACAGCGAGACGTAGCAGCGTGTAAAAAGGCTGGTGTGAACGTAATTTGGGTATCTTGGGGATATGATGTCATTGAAACAGTAGAAAAAGATGAACCAGATTTTATGGTCAATACGCCGATGGAAATTGTACAAATTGTACAGGGCGCACATTTTTAATATGAATATACTTCGATAAGGTATTCATCATATTGAATTTTGGATAGCGAATTTAGATGAGTCTATTACTTTTTACGATCCGAATGGATTTATTATAGAAGTAGCGTATACACCAAATGTAGAAATGTAAGGGGAATAAACGTGAAGACAATTACAGCACGGCAAAACAATATACAAATAGTAAAAGATGCAGCAAATATTGAAGAAATCTCTAAAGGTTTCTCTCCTGATAAAAAATATATCATTACGACTATTGAAGATGAAAAGTATTTGTTACGGACAGGCGATATAAAAGAGTATGAAAGAAAGAAAATAGAGTTTCAAATTTTAAATGAGATGCAAAACCGTAGTGTGCGAGCGCAAAAACCAATTGAAATGGGTTTGTTGGAAGAAGAAGGTTTATGCTACGGTGTTTTTTCGTATATAGAAGGAGAAGATGCGAAGAAGTTGTTGCCGACATATACGCCAAAAGAACAATATGATATTGGTATAGAGGCAGGAAAAGATTTAGCAAAAATGCATACATATGAAGCTCCTAAGGAGATACTTCCATGGTATGAAAGATCAATGAAAAAACATAGAAAATATTTAGAGGCATATAAAACATGTGGAATAAAAATAAAAAATGATGATAAAATTATTAAGTTTATAGATGAAAATGAAATGTATGTACAAAATCGCCCAAATCGATTTCAACACGATGATTTTCATTTAGAAAATATAATTGTGCGGGATGGGAAATATGTAGGTGTTATTGATTTTAATGGTTATGATTGGGGCGACCCACTTCATGATTTCGTAAAAATTGCACTATTTGCAAGGGACATTAGTATCCCGTATTCAATCGGACAAATAGAAGGATACTTTAATGGTAGAGTACCAGAGGAGTTTTGGAAATTATATGCGGTGTACGTTGGCATGACGGTTTTCTCTTCAGTTGTTTGGTGTTTACGAGCAGCGCCGCATATGTTGGAGGATACGTTAGAACGCCTTACTATTGTTTTAGAGGATCATAAAAACTTTGAATTATCGAAGCCGATTTGGTTTGATAGTGAAATGATGAATAGAAAATAAGGATAGTAGGTGGGAAATCTCACACCTGCTATTTGTAAATAACTCATGAGATGGTCTCTTTACATACTATATATGTAGTTTTTTTATGAAGGAATGAAAACCTTGACGTCTACTTTATAATATAAAAAGGGGGTGGACGATTGAAAATCAGGCAAGGCAAATATGAAGAAATAAAATTACGCGATAGAATTCCAGGGATGGTTGAATATATAGATGAAACAATGTTATCTGCTGGTTTTCACTATTATATTCCCCCTCACTGGCATAGAAGTATTGAAATTAGCCTAGTCGTATATGGAGAAGTTTTCTTGTATGTGAATGGGCAAAAAAAGAAAGTATCCGCTGGCGAATTTATTTTTGTAAATAGTGGCGATGTTCATGAATTCGAAAAAGTTGAAAATACAAGTTGTGCAGTAATGATGTTAATTATTTCTTATGAATTTCTTAAAGAGCTAAATGAAGGTTTTGATAAATATAGATTTAATATAAAAGAATCAGTTGTTCAGAAAACTAATCTCCAGCAAATGTTTAATGAATTAAAGGGGTTAGTCACAAATTCTGATGATTTAACTTACATAAAAATTAATAGTTTAATTTATGAAATTGTTTATATTCTATTGCGATATTGCAAAGATGGGGAGAATATAGACAATGATTTTCAACTTGGAAATAGACAGAAAGAAATGATTACGTATATTTACAAACATTATGATGAGGAACTAAAACTGAAAGATGTGGCCAAACATTTTTTTGTAAGTGAAGAACATTTTTCACGTATGTTCAAAAAATCATTCGGATCAAATTTCACCACTTTTTTAACGAGATACAGGCTCTATAAAGCTTATGAAGATATTATTAGAAGTACAAATTCTATACAAGATATAGCAGTAAAACATGGATTTCCAAATGTAAAATCATTTATTTCACAGTTTAAAGACAAATATGGATATACACCATTACAGTATAGGAAAAACATCATATCAAAAAATGACAATAATCGAATCAAATATAAACAACAATAAAAATACGTTCCATGGTACATTTTGTACATGGAACGTATTTTTATTTAGTAAACGGGAAGTTATATAATCCCGAATGATGAAAGCGTTTGAATTTAGAGGGGAGAAATATTAGATGCCTAGAAAATATGACTTAGACTTATTAGAAGAAATTCAAGAAAAACAAGAAACCATCAATGTGCAGGGGGCAAAAGTCTTAGTAAAAAACATACCAGATTGTGATGAAAAAGGTGCGATGGATCCACGTCTTTATAAGGACATGAAGGTTCAAATGAATGTAATGAGGTTTATGCCTAAAAATATGATGAAAATGGATGCTTCTGAAAAATCAGTAAAGAATATGAGGAAGCAATTTAATACGATTAAAAGTGTCCCCATTGTCACTAAAGACATTAATATTATGCATAAAACTGTGAAAGCAGAAGATGGATTTGATATTCCAATCAGAATTTATAATAGTAGTTCTAAACGAGAGAATGCACCAATTCTATACTTCATTCATGGTGGCGGATTCATGGCGGGATCACCAGATGTGGTTGAAGAACTTGTGAAATTAATTGTAGAGAAAACAGAAATACTAGCCGTTTCTGTAGATTATCGCTTAGCTCCAGAAAATCCTTTTCCAACTGGGCATACAGACTGTTACACAACTTTAAAGTGGATTTATGAGAATGCTGGTACATTAGGCGGTGATAAAAATAATATTTTTGTGGCAGGTGATAGTGCAGGAGGGAACTTAACACAGTATTGTACAACTAGAGATTTGGAAGATGGTAGGAAGTACGTGAAGGGACAGTTGCTACTGTATCCTACAATTAATATGTGTGATTATGAAGATGAATTTTATTCTTGGAGTATAGATAAATATGAAATTGCTCCAAAGTATAAAAAAGGATTAGAAAAAATGCTTACTATTATGCATTCAATGGTTGGAGGTATGTCAGAAGTACTTGGTACGAAAGAAATTAATTCTAAGTATTTAAGTCCATATATTGATGTATCCTCAGACTATCCAAGTACATTTATTACGGTAGGAGAGCATGATTTTTTAATGATAGAATGTTTAGCGTATGCAGCTAAATTAACTAAAAAAGGAGTGGATACTGAAACAGTTCTTTATCGTGGTTTAGGGCACGCTTATGGAGATAATGTAGGTGTCTACCCTCAAAGTGAAGATTTAGCAATTGAAATGGGGAATTTTATATTAAAACATAGTGGGAGGTAGGGAGAATATCAATTTTTGATGGGATTTTTAATTGTGAAAAAATAGAGGGAAGCGAAAGCTTCCCTCTATTAAATTTACTATTCAATTTTAGTGAATGTAAGGGGTTGAGTACTTAAAGTTGCAGGAACATGTAACTGAAGTGATGGGAATTCACCATTCACATTCATTTCATATGCAAATAATAGATTCATTTTTGCTTGGAACAAGTCAACTGGTGCGGAGAAAATGTCGTAATGATGATGCTGTAATTGAATCTCCATCTCCATAAATTGTACGTGTAATGAATCATCTCGTTTATATACTTGTAATGCTCCATAAGCAGGATGCTCAAAAGTACCAGTGTAGTCCTCTAATTTGTGAGAAGGTGCAGTCCCTTTAATTTGTTCAGGAAGGGATTCAGTTGCTTCTTTCATCATTTCCTTCATTTTTTCACTATCTTCTACAGCACGTTTATGCCAATCGATGCCTTCTAATTCAAGTAGATCGTCATAAATTTGGTTAGCAAGATAAGTAGGGAGTAATGTGCTTCCAGCATTCGTTAAAATGACAAGGCCTACATTTTCTTTTGGCATGAATGAAACAAGTGCCGAAAATCCATCAATATTACCGCCATGATGAATCACTTTATTACCACGATAAGCGCTAATAAACCAACCAAGGCCGTAACTATTTAATGGAGATTCAGGGAGTGATAGAACTGGTTGATCTGGAATGGAATTGTGTGGTGTATACATTTGTTGTAATAATTCAGAGGAGATTAATTCATGATCTCCAAACTTTCCTTCGTTTAAGTGAAGAAGTACCCAATTTGCCATATCTTCAATTGTAGAATTAATACACCCAGCAGCGCCAACTGTATCAATGTTACGGAATGGAACTTCTTTTATTTCACCGTCATTTTCAACGTAAGGTAAAGCGTGATTATCTGTATTTTGTGAGTCTGTAACAGAGAAGTTTGTTTGATCCATATTTAAAGGCTCTAAAATATGTTCTGTAACATATTGTTCCCATGTTTGATTTGTAATGTTTTCCACAATATAGCTAAGTGTCGCATACATTAAATTGTTATAAAGAAATGCTGTACGGAACGGAGCATCAAGTGATAAATGTTTTATTTTTTCTACTATATCTTTTCTAGTTAAAGAAGAACTGTACCAAAGAGCATCGTGTCGACTTACCCCAGTGCGATGAGAAGCTAAATCTCGTCCTGTAGTTTGTGAGCTAGCGAGTAGTTCAGATAAAGAGAAGTTAGGTATATAAGACTGTACAGGAGTATCCCAATTAAACTTTTTTTGCTGTGCTAATAAACTTAATGAAAGTGTTCCGAATGCTTTCGTTGCGGAACCGATTGCGAATCGTGTCTGTGGAGTAACAGCCTCTTTTTTCTCTATGTTTCGATAGCCGAAACCTTCTGAAATAATTACCTCACCATCTTTTATAACAGCTACAGCAGCGCCAGGAACGTGTAAATCCCTCATCATCTTCTCAACCTTATGTTGTAACGTACTTAAAACAGGAGTTTTGATTTTAGACATGCTTCCAACCTCCACATATAAATTTTATGTTCCGCATTATACTTTCTGTAATAGAAAAGTGAAAACCTTTTTTAATATTGAAAGTTAATAATTTTGTAAGAAATATTGAAAGAATTTTTATTAATTTGGATTATTAAATTCGCTGTTTTTCATGTTATGATAAATCTCATATAAGATTGAAAGAAGGTTTTCCTACATATGAAACACGCTGAATATGAATACTTAAATTTATGCCGTCATGTAATGGAGCACGGTACGAAGAAAGAAGATCGTACGGGGACAGGTACTGTATCTGTATTTGGATACCAAATGCGTTTTGATCTAAGTAAAGGATTTCCTTTATTAACGACAAAGAGAGTCCCATTTCGCCTTGTAGCAAGTGAACTGCTTTGGTTTATGAAAGGTGATACAAATATTCGTTATTTATTGCAACATAATAATAATATTTGGAATGAATGGGCGTTTAAGAGCTGGGTAGAAAGTGATGAGTATAATGGTCCTGATATGACAGATTTCGGTCTTCGCTCTCAACAAGATGAGGAATTTAAGAAGCAATACGATGAGCAAATGGACCTATTTAAAAAGAATGTTTTAGAAGATGATGATTTTTCGAATAAATATGGCTACTTAGGAGACGTATATGGCAAGCAGTGGCGTGCTTGGAAAACGACAGCTGGTGAAACACTAGATCAACTAAAAGATGTAATTGAAATGATTAAAAAAACGCCAGATTCACGTCGCCTAATCGTTTCTGCTTGGAATCCTGAAGATGTACCAAGTATGGCATTACCGCCTTGTCATACACTATTCCAATTTTATGTAGCAGATGGAAAGCTTTCTTGTCAGTTATATCAAAGAAGCGGTGATATTTTCCTTGGCATTCCATTTAACATTGCAAGTTACTCACTTCTAACACATTTAATTGCACATGAATGTGGTCTTGAAGTAGGAGAATTTGTACATACAATTGGAGATGCACACATTTATACAAATCATTTTGAACAAATAGAAAAACAATTGGCACGTGAACCACGTCCGTTCCCGAAACTTACATTAAATCCAGATGTGAAATCTGTTTTCGATTTTGAAATGGAAGATTTAACGATTGAAGGATATGATCCACATCCAGCAATTAAAGCACCGGTTGCAGTATAATTGTAGAGGAGATGAAAAGATGATTGTTTCATTTATGGTCGCAATGGACGAAAATAGAGTAATTGGTAAAGATAATAACTTACCTTGGCGTTTACCGAGTGAATTACAATACGTGAAGAAAACGACGATGGGTCATCCACTTATTATGGGAAGAAAGAACTATGAAGCGATTGGTAGACCGCTTCCTGGCAGACGTAATATCATTGTAACTCGCAATGAAGGGTATCACGTTGAAGGATGTGAAGTTGTTCATTCTGTGGAAGAAGTATTCGAACTATGTAAAAATGAAGAAGAGATTTTTATTTTTGGTGGAGCGCAAATTTACGATCTCTTTTTACCTTATGTAGACAAGTTGTATATAACAAAAATCCATCATGTATTTGAAGGAGATACATTCTTCCCAGAAATGGATATGACAAATTGGAAAGAGACTTTTGTAGAAAAAGGTTTAACGGATGAAAAAAACCCGTATACGTATTATTACCATGTATATGAGAAGCAACAATAATAAAAAAGATTGGTGTGAGAATTCGCATCAATCTTTTTATTTGTATTCACTAATATAAGTTTATAGATGAGATTCGATAGTGCTATAATGATAGGTAGCATGTGAAAAATGCTAAAATTTTCAAAAGTACTAATATAGAAAGAGGAGGAGAATCGATTGAGAAAGATATGGGGGATTCTTTTTCTTTGCTTAACATTCATGTTAGTTGGATGTGGTAAAGAAGAAAAACCACAAGAAGCGTTTGATACATATGTAAAAGCGTGGAATAAACAAAAATTTGCAGATATGTATGATCAATTATCAGAAAATGCAAAAAAAGATATTTCAAAGCAAGAGTTTACTGAGAAATATGAAAAGATTTATTCTGGCATTGAAGTGAAAGACTTAAAGGTAGAAACAGGGGAAGTAAAAGAAGATAAAAAAGATGAAGGCCCTGTTCCTTTTAAAGTAAGCATGGATACAGTTGGTGGTAAAATCACATTTGGTCATGAAGCAAAAATGGTGAAAGAAAAAGATGGAGATAAAGAATCTTGGAAAATAGATTGGACACCTGATTTCATTTTCCCTGGCATGACAAAAGATAGTAAAGTGCGTATGCAAACAACACAACCAAAACGTGGTGAAATATACGATCGTAATGGAAAAGGTCTTGCGACGAATGGGAAAGCTTCTGAGATTGGAATTATTCCAGAAAAATTAGATGAAACTGCTCCGCAAACGAAAGAAGCAGTAGCGAAGTTGTTAAATATGTCTGTAGAAGAGATTGATCAAAAACTAGCTGCGAAATGGGTAAAACCAGGGTATCTCGTACCAATTGGAATTTTGCCTGAGGGAGCAACGCAAAATACGTACATCGATTTACCTGGTGTTGCAGCAAAACCTGTAAATGTTCGTACATATCCGTTAGGGGAAGCAGCAGCGCATCTTACTGGTTATATCGGAAAAGTAAATGCAGAAGATTTAAAAACGCTTCAAAAGAAAGGCTATCAAGCCGATGAACCAGTTGGTAAGGCTGGATTAGAGCAAGTATTGGAGGAACAGCTACGCGGGAAAAAAGGTGGCCGTGTCTTCATGGAAGATGCACAGGGAAAAGAAACTAAAAATTTAGCGAAAACAGATGCTGTTGATGGAGAAAATGTAACTTTAACTATTGATAGTGTTGTTCAAGAAAAAACGTATAATGAAATGAAGGGAGAAGCTGGTTCAAGTGCGGCAATTAATCCGAAAAGTGGAGAAACAATTGCCCTTGTAAGTAGTCCAGCTTATAATCCTAATTTAATTGCACGAGGAACATCAAAAGCACAACGCGAGGCTTGGAATAATGATCCGAAAAAGCCAATGACGAACCGATTTACACAATTATCGGTACCAGGTTCTGTATTTAAACCAATTACAGGTGCAATCGGTCTTGAAACGAAAACAATTGATCCAAAAGAAGAGTTGAAAATTGAAGGATTGAAATGGACAAAAGATTCTTCTTGGGGTAATTATTATGTAACGCGTGTGAAAGATGCGAATCCGATTGATTTTGATGAGGCGATGAAATATTCGGATAATATTTATTTCGCGCAAGAAGCTATGAAAATCGGAAAAGACAAATTTATGAGTGAAGCAAAAAAATTCGGATTCGATGAGAAATTACCAATTGAATATGGATTCCCGGCTTCTAAAATCGCAAATGATGGTATTAAAAATGATATTCAAATGGCAGACACAGGTTATGGACAAGGACAAGTGTTAATGACTCCTCTTCATTTAGCTTTAACGTATGCGCCAATTGTAAATGATGGAACGATTCCCACGCCGTATATCATTAAAACAGATAAACAACCAAAAGCTTGGAAGGAAAATGTGATTTCTAAAGGAAATCAAGATATATTAAAAACTGCTTTAACAAAAGTAATTAATGATCCAGATGGTACAGGGAAAATTGCTAAAATTGATGGGATGACTCTTGCTGGAAAAACAGGTACAGCGGAATTAAAAGTATCTAAAGAGGCCGAAGGAAAAGAACTAGGCTGGTTCGCGGCATTTGATTTAAATTCACCAGATATGGTCATTACAATGATGATTGAAGATGTAAAAGGTAGAGGCGGAAGTAACATTCCAGCTGAAAAAGTGAAACATGTTTTTCAAAAGTAATAATTGATGAAAACTATCTCCATGAAATATGGAGGTAGTTTTTTTATTTTGGTTAAAATCTTAATATTTATATACAAAAACAATATGAAGCGATATAAATTATTAACTTACGAAAAAAAAGTAGCTATTTTTTATTGACATTAGTTGAAAGTTTTTATATCATACTTACATAAGGTAAGTTATTTACTTTCGAATTATAAATCTCAAATTAAAGATAAAATTAAAGGGAGAGAATACAATGACAAAAGTACTATTTATTACAGCAAACCCAAATTCAGCAGAAGGTTCTTTCGGAATGGCAGTAGGAGAAGCTTTCATCGAAGCTTATAAAAACGAGCATCCACAAGACGAAGTCGTAACAGTTGATTTATTCAATACTACTGTACCAGCAATTGATGCAGATGTATTTGGTGCTTGGGGTAAATTTGCAGCAGGTGAAGGCTTTGAAACTTTAACAGAAGTTCAACAACAAAAAGTTGCAGCAATGAACACAAACCTAGAAACATTTATGCATGCAGATCGTTATGTATTCGTAACTCCAATGTGGAATTTTAGCTATCCACCAGTAGTAAAAGCATACTTAGATAACGTAGCAATCGCAGGTAAAACATTTAAATATACTGAAAATGGTCCAGTTGGCTTATTAGAAGGCAAAAAAGCACTTCACATTCAAGCTACAGGTGGCGTTTATTCTGAAGGAGCATACGCAGCTGTAGACTTCGGTCGCAATCACTTAAAAACAGTATTAGGATTCATCGGTGTAAATGATACTGAATATATTGCAGTTGAGGGAATGAATGCAAATCCTGAAAAAGCACAAGAAATTAAAGAAGCAGCAATTGCTAATGCACGTGAATTAGCAAAACGTTTCTAATATAGAAAACTTCAAAATGTCCAAACACTTGTTGTTTGGACATTTTTTCTTCTTTTTCCTTCGTTTGTCTAGTATAATGAAGGTCGGAATGATAATGGGTGGGGGTTCTGTATGATTCAAACGTTTTTTAAAATCTTTTATTTAATTTTAATCGTAATTGCGATTACACCAAGGTTGTGGCGTATAAAAAGAAAAGAAAATACGATGTCACCGCAAGAAAAAGATAGTGTTGTGTATAAAACAACAAACTGGTTTGGCAAGAAAATGGTGCGTGTAACTGGATCGACTGTAGAAGTAAAGGGACTTGAAAATGTTCCGAAAGACAAGCCTGTGCTAGTTGTAAGTAATCATCAAAGTAATATGGATATTCCTGTTTTACTAGGTTACTTAAATAAGCCAATTGGGTTCGTTTCAAAAGCAGAAATTAAAAAGTTTCCGGTTGTACCAACGTGGATGGAACTAATGAATTGTGTGTTCATGGACCGTAGCGATCGCCGTCAATCTCTTAAGGCAATTAAAGATGGAATTGAACTGTTAAAAAACGGACATTCTATCGTAATTTTTCCAGAGGGAACGAGAAGTAAGGGTGGCGAAATCGGTGAGTTTAAAGCAGGGAGTTTTCACCTTGCTGTAAAATCTGGCGTATCTATATTACCAGTAACTTTAGATGGTACATATAAGATGTTTGAGGCTAATGGAAATCGTATGAAACCAGCTCATGCAACATTAACAATTTCTAAGCCAATTACACCTGAAGAATATGCAAGTATGGATGCTAAAGAGTTAACCCAGCATACAAAGGATATTATTACATCTCAATTACATAAGTAATAAAAAAAGTTTCAGCTTAAAAACAAGCTGAAACTTTTTTTATGCTGCGGGTAAGACATAAAATAGTACGCAGAAAAACATCATTGTACTACCGCCTAGCACGAAGAGATGCCAAATGGCATGATTGAACGGAAGTTTTTCCCAAAGGAAGAATATAGCTCCGACAGAATACAAAATGCCACCTATTAATAGCAGTGAGAAGCCGTGACCGGTTAAATTTTCATAAAGGGGTTTAATGGCAACGATGATGAGCCAACCCATAATGATATAACATAAGGTTGATGTTTTAATAAAGCGACGAACAAAGAAGATTTTGAAAATAATTCCACCAATCGCAAGGGTCCAAATAATTGCGAGTAAAGTCCAACCGAGCGGACCGCGCAGTGTAATGAGTAGAAATGGTGTATACGTGCCGGCAATTAATAAATATATGGCGGAGTGATCCAAAATGGTAAATAACTTTTCTACTTTTGGATGATGAATACTATGTAACAGTGTAGAAAATAAGTATAGTAGGAACATGCTTACGCCATAAACGGTAAAGCCAACAACAGCAGATGCTGTACCATGTTTAGAAGCATGAATAATTAATATGATTAAGGCAGGGATGCTTAAAATGGCACCGATACCATGGGTAATTGCATTAGCAATTTCTTCTTTTACAAATTGGGTCATTCTTGTAATTTTTTGCGTCATAATGTTAATCCCTTTCACTGTATTGAGATAAGTTATATTTTCCTTAACCATATCATATACAAAAGGAATAGAAAATGATATTTGTATAATTGATTTTATTTTTGAATTTTTTCGATAAAAGACAACGGATACATTGACGTTTACGGAATTTTTTGACAAAATGAAATTATGGAATAGTAGGACAAGGAATCTACTTATGAAGGGGATGGGGAAATGTTTTCAAATATTGGCTTTCCAGGGTTAATTTTAATTTTAGTAGCAGTGTTAATTTTATTCGGCCCAAAAAAGTTACCGGAAATTGGGAAGGCTTTAGGGGAAACGTTAAAAGAATTTAAAAAATCAACAAAAGAATTGACTGATGAGGCATTTCAAGAGAAGGAAAAAAATAAATAAAAGAATATGATGAAGTTTTTCTATGAATGGATAAATAAAGTGTGGTGAACGAGATGGAAGATCGGGAAATGAGCGTAGTAGAACATATTGTTGAGCTTCGCAAACGAGTAATATATACAGTATTATCCTTTGTATTATTTTTAATTATTGGATTTACTTTTACGAAGGATATTTATTTTTGGCTTGTAAAAGATTTACCAATGAAATTAACTGTTCTCGGTCCAAGTGATGTGTTGTGGATTTTTTTCTCGATTGCTACAGTATTTGCTATCGTTTGTACAATTCCTTTTGCTGCGATACAAATTTGGTTATTTGTAAAGCCAGGTTTACATCCCAATGAACAAAAAATGACATTAATGTATATACCGGTATTGTCTATATTATTTATAGCAGGCCTATCTTTCGGTTATTTTATCGTCATGCCATTTTTATTTCATTTCTTAACTACAATTGGTAATGAGATGTTTAATACGATGTTTACAACGGAAAAATATTTTCATTTCGTATTAAATTTAACAGTTCCGTTTGCTGTTATATTTGAATTACCTGTAGTTGTTATGTTTTTAACGAGTATAGGTCTTCTAACGGCAGAATTTCTTCAGAAAATAAGAAGATATGCTTATGTCGTGTTGATTATAATTGCATCATGTATATCGCCGCCAGATTTTTTATCACATAGTTTAGTAGCGGTACCGCTTATTTGTATTTATGAAATTAGTATCGTTTTATCAAAGATAGTTAGTAAACGAAAACAGAAAAGAGAAGAAGAAATACAGTCGAAAAGTGCCTCGTTATAAAGGCACTTTTTAATTTATTTGTTATACTCTAGCTATAATTGTATACAATATATAGAAGGAAAAAATTATAGAATCTCCAAAATTTAGACAAACTTTTCATTTTTATAAGTTTATACTGAAGTTATCAAGCTATATAAGGGTAATAAGACTCCCGTCTCAAAGGATATATAGGACAGGGTTCGAATTAGGTGGATATAAATGAAGTATTAACTTCTAAATGGGGCAGCTTAAGGATGTTTTAGTATTCATAGGAAACCTACACTAAAAAACGTGTTAAAGAATAAAGTGGAGGAAGTTCAAAAATCCAACGAAAAAGAGGATTGATATTGTGATTACGAAAAGTTTTTATTTCACTCATGCAACAGGGAATTGTATTAAAATATTTGAAATCCCTGTCCTACAAACACAGCATCCATTAGCGTTTCTAATTCAGTCTCGTCTTCAATTGTTTATTGCAAAAATTCAAAAACATAAAAACCCAAGATTCTCGTACTCTTTCCGTGAATATTTACAAAGTTGTTTGAAGTGGAATGATTATTCAAATGTATACAAGACAAATACTCTTGAAAAGAATGCATAATACACAGCAGGGACAGAGTTAGGTAGGCTCTGTCTTTTTCATTTTAGGTATAAAAATATAATTAATTTGGTGAAATTTATTCGAAATTGTTGAAAGCATGGGGAATACTAGTATAATAACAGGGAGAGCGTATTGGAAAGGGAAGAATATAATATGCAAAAAATTAAAATTGTAACAGATTCAACGGCAGATTTATCAAAAGATATGATTGAGAAGTATGATGTTCATGTTTTACCATTATCTATTTCTGTAAATGGACAAACATACTTAGATCGCATTGATTTGCAACCGGATGAATTTATTGAAGAAATGATTAAATCAGAAGAATTACCAAAAACATCACAACCGGCTATGGGTACATTTGTAGAAATGTATGACAAGCTAGGCGAAGACGGAAGCCAAGTGCTTTCTATTCATATGACAGGTGGAATGAGCGGTACTGTCGCAACAGCGAATAGCGCTGCATCAATGACAGATACAAAAGTAACAGTTGTTGATTCTCAATTTATTACACATGCTTTAGCATATCAAGTAATTGAAGCTGCAAAAATGGCAAAAGAAGAATGCTCACTAGAAGATATTTTAAAACGTATTGATGAAGTAAGAAAGAATACTCGTTTATATGTTGTCGTAGATACATTAGAGAACTTAGTGAAGGGTGGACGTATCGGTAAAGGGAAAGCTTTTATCGGTTCATTACTTAATATTAAACCTATTGCAAGTTTAGAAGGCGGCGTATATAATCCGGTAACGAAAGTACGTAGCCAAGGGCAGATTGTAAAAACGTTGGCTAAACTATTCGAGGAAGATACTGCTGGAAAAGTGGTGAAAGCTGTTGCGATTCCACATGCTAAAGCAATTCCTTTAGCAGAAAGTGTAAAAACTGCTGTTGAAAAAGTGAATGGATTCACCCAATCAGAGATTTTCTATACAACACCAGTTATCAGTACTCATACAGGACCAGGAGCAATTGGTTTTATGTATTTAGCAGAGTAATAAAAAAGCTACTTGAAATGAATTTTCAAGTAGCTTTTTTATGTGTATATGAAGTAAGAAATGAGAAGGGCAATACAGGCGCTTCCGCTAATGATATAGCGAGTCTGTAAATAATCGTTCATGGAAAACACCCTTTTCGATTTTCTATAGTATATGATAAATTATTCAAAAAAGTAGTTCTGTTATACATGAGAGATTTCTGTGATTTTTTTTAGTTCTTTATCTGGAACAGTAGGACTATAAGTGAAAGTTTGGCCCAAAAAGAGAACATGAAGTTGTTCCCACGGTAGCATTCGTAAATTCCAGTTATTACGAAGCCGTGTTACAGCTTCCCTCGGCGTTTCATCTGCTAGCGCAAAAGTACCATAGTGCATTGGAATAAAGTGTGTAGCGTTTATATCTAGATAGGCTTGCACAGCTTCTTCTGGTGAAACGTGAGACACTTTCATAAACCATTCTGGTTCGTAGGCACCAATTGGCATAAGTGCAATATCGATTGAAAAACGTTTGCCGATCTCTTTAAATCCTTGGAAATAACCACTATCACCACAAAAATAAATGGTTTCTGAAGAAGTCATATTATCAATAATCCATCCTCCCCAGTGAGAGGTGTTCATATCAAATAATGTTCTTCTCGTCCAGTGCTGGGCAGGTACGAAGTGAAAAGAGACTTCATCAATTATTGTACTTTCCCACCAGTTGTATTCTTCTACATTGGTGAATTTTTTACGAGTAAACAATTTTTTTAGCCCAATAGGAACAAGGTATAAGGCATCATCATTTAGTTGACGAAGAGATGAAAAGTCTAAATGATCATAATGACCGTGTGAAATAAGAACAATATCGATTTTAGGTAGTTCTTTTATAGTGAGCCCGGGCTCAGTAAGTCGTGGAACTAACTTTAATTTATTAGCCCATACTGGATCTGTTAAAATATTTAAGCCGTTCGTTTGAATGAGAAAAGTTGAATGACCAATCCATGTGACAGTCGTTTTTTTAAAGTTATTTAGTAGAAATTTACTTTGTTTAACAGGTGATTGTTCTACTAGAAAAGAAAAATCTTTTTTGTTTTGCTTTTTCTCTTTACGCCAGCGTAAGAAGGAGCGAATTGATTTTTTTGTACTTGCATTATCCATATTTTCATAGCGCTTTGCCATGAACATCACCTCATTTAAAATCGTTGTAGTTGTATTGTACCGAAATGTTGTTAAGGAATACAGTGTTTAACATGGATTAATGTTTAAGTAATTGTAAAAAAATAGGGGGGATTGATTTACAAATTTAACAATGAACTTTGTTTCGCCAATAATGGTTAGAGAAATAATAGTAGTAAAATATATTTTGTCTAGTAATTCGCTTGAAATAAAGAAGTAACATACGTAAATTCGTACGATTTCGTGAACAAATGATGTAAACAATTTTCTCATAGTGTTTACTTTTGTTATGATATACATAACTTACATAAATTAAGGATAGAGAAAAGAGGTTTAATAATGAAGCGTTATCAAAAGCTAATTGGTCTTATGGTTGTATTTTGTCTCTTTGTACTTGCAGGTTGTAGCAGTTCAGGGTCAAAATTACGTAAACCGTTAAACTGGGATTTAGAAACTTTCCAATTTACAAATCAAGAAGGAAAGCCGTTTGGTACAAAAGATTTAAAAGGGAAAGTCTGGGTAGCTGATTTCATGTTTACAAGCTGTCAAACGGTTTGTCCGCCAATGACTGCTAACATGGCTAAATTACAAAAAATGGCTAAGGAAGAGAAATTGGATGTTCAGTTTGTTTCGTTTAGTGTAGATCCTGATCTTGATAAACCAGAAAATTTGAAAGCTTTCATTCAAAAGTTTACAGAAGATACAAGTAACTGGAACTTGTTAACAGGTTATTCACTAGAGGATATTACAAAGTTTTCAAAAGATAACTTCCAATCGCTTGTAGATAAACCAGAGAATGGGCAAGTTATTCACGGAACATCATTTTTCTTAGTCGATCAAAATGGAAAAGTAATGAAAAAATATAGTGGTATTAGCAATACACCATATGAAGATATTATACGTGATATGAAGCGATTAGCTGATTAAAAAGAAGGGTGCTTAGCACCCTTCTTTTATTAGTATTTAGTCTATGGATAATATATCATGCTGTTGTGGCAGTTTCGGTGCGCGAATTTCTAACACACCGTTTTGATAAGAAGCTTTCGCTGTTTTTTTATTAATTAAATATGGTAACTTAATAATTCTTGACGCTTCTGAAATGGAACGTTCTCGACGATAATAATTGTGAGAAGATTCTTCTTCTGTCTCTTCAAATATATCTTCTTTTACAGAGACTTTTAAGTATTCGCTTTGTATTTCAATTTGAATTTGTTCTTTTTGTATACCTGGTAGTTCCGCTGTAACGACGAGTTCGTCACCAACTTCGTATAAATCTACTGGGAATGTTAATAAACGGTTTCCTTTTTGGAAAAAATGATTTAAATCAGCAATTACGCCACGAAGAGGTGTTTGTTCGAAAAAATCATCAATTTGTTTTAAGTAATTACGAACCGGTGGGCGAGAAGTATCTTTTTTTTCTTCACTCATGGTATTCCCTCCTAGAAATCAATTTGCAATATCATATGACAAAAGCGGAGAAAGGTGATTGCCTAATTTTCATGTTTTCATAAAAAATTGTTAAAAATGTGAAATGGAGTGATTTTTTTATAGTTTTTGGTCGCCATATTCAGTTGATTATGCTAGTATAAATAGGGTTGATATATAGTATAGAAACAGAATGAAAACCGAAAGAGGGTAAGAAGTATGTGTGGTTTTGTAGGATGTTTATGTGAAAACCCTAGAGGGTTTTCAGAAACAGAAAAACATCAATTTGAAAATATGAACACGATGATTTTCCACCGCGGTCCAGATGACGAAGGATATTTTCGTGATGAACATGTACAATTTGGCTTCCGCCGTTTAAGTATCATTGACTTAGAGGCAGGACATCAGCCGCTAACTTATGAAAATGATCGATATGTAATTATTTTTAATGGTGAAATTTACAATTATGTAGAACTACGAGAAATGTTACTTGAAAAAGGTGCAACTTTTGCTACACAATCGGATACAGAAGTTATTATTGCATTGTATGCACATATGAAAGAAAAATGTGTAGACTACCTTCGTGGTATGTTCGCATTTATGATTTGGGATCGTGAAGAAAAGAAACTTTTCGGTGCACGTGACCACTTCGGTATTAAACCTTTATACATTGCACAACAAGGTGATACTACATTCTTCGCATCTGAGAAGAAAAGTATTATGCATGTAATGGAAGACAAAGGGGTAAACCCAAAGTCACTACAACACTACTTTACGTACCAATATGGTCCAGAGCCAGAAACATTAACAATTGATGTTAACAAAATTGAGCCTGGTCATTACTTCGTAAAAGAAATCGGTAAAGAGATGGAAATCCATCGCTACTGGAATCCTTATTTCAACGCTTCAAGCGCAACGAAAGAGGAGCATATCCAAGCAATTCGTGATGTATTATACGATTCTGTAAAAGTACATATGCGTAGTGATGTACCAGTAGGTTCATTCCTTTCTGGTGGTATCGATTCATCTATTATTGCTTCTATCGCAAGAGAGATGAATCCAAATCTATTAACATTCTCTATTGGTTTCGAACAACGCGGTTTCAGTGAAGTTGATGTTGCGAAAGAAACTGCTGAGAAATTAGGAGTTAAAAACCATAACGTATTCATTACAGCGCAAGAATTTATGGATGAGTTCCCAAAAATCATTTGGCATATGGATGATCCTTTAGCGGATCCAGCAGCTGTACCATTGTATTTCGTTGCGAAAGAAGCGCGTAAACATGTAACGGTTGTTCTTTCTGGTGAAGGTGCAGACGAGCTATTTGGTGGATATAACATTTATCGTGAGCCAAACTCTTTAAAAATGTTCTCTTACATTCCTAGCCCAGGAAAGAGTGTTCTAAAGGCATTAAGTGGTGCTCTTAAAGAAGGGTTTAAAGGAAAAAGCTTCTTAGAGCGTGGATGCACGCCAATCGAAGAGCGTTACTATGGAAATGCGAAAATCTTCCGTGAAGAAGAAAAAGCTGAATTAATGAAGTATTACGATGAAAGTGTTAACTATATGGATATCACGAAACCATTGTATAACGAAATTAAAGATTATGATGATGTAAGTAAAATGCAGTACATTGATATGTTCACATGGTTACGCGGCGATATTTTATTAAAAGCTGATAAAATGACGATGGCAAATTCATTAGAACTTCGTGTACCGTTCTTAGATAAAGAAGTATTTGACGTTGCATCTAAAATTCCGACAGAATTTAAAATTGCAAACGGAACAACGAAAGCTATATTACGTGAAGCTGCTCGTGGAATTGTTCCGGATCACGTGTTAGATCGTAAAAAACTTGGATTCCCAGTACCGATTCGTCACTGGTTAAAAGATGAAATGCACGATTGGGCTGTAAATATTATTAAAGAAAGCAAAACTGAGCATTTAATCGAAAAACAGTATGTATTAAACTTACTGGAAGCACATTGTGCAGATAAAGGTGATTATAGCCGTAAAATTTGGACTGTACTTGCGTTTATGGTATGGCATCAAATTTATGTTGAGCATAAATACGATACGAATAAGTTCCATGAAGAAACAAAGCGTGCGTATAGCTTAGTTTAATAAAAAACCTTAAGGTCGCATTCGATCTTAAGGTTTTTTTCATAAATTGCATTTATTATTGATACAATAATAGTAAAAGGATGGACAACATATGATTACGTTTGAGAAAGTAAATATAGAAAATGAAAGCGCTGTAAAAGAAATGTTTCATTCACACAGCTTAGATGAGAAAAAGGTTCAGTATTGTGTGAAAGTTGATGATACATATATTGGTGTAATAGATTATAGCGTTCAAGAAGAGAGTGCTATTTTGTCACAGTTACTTATTCATTTTGATTATCAAGGTTATGGATACGGGACAAATACGTATTTTACATTTGAAGAAATGATGAAACAGAGAAATGTGAAAGAAATAAAAGTATTGCAGGAGATGTTTACGGAACAAGCTAAATCGTTCATAGAGGGATCTGGTTTTAGTGAGGAAAATGGAATGTATGTAAAGAAAATATAGTGAATATTGATTGCTTAATGAAATGAATATGGGGTAGGTGAACGTATGACAATGACTGTTGGTCTTGCATTAGTTGGAAGTTGCTTTATTGTAGCAGAATTATGCCAGATTTTCATTCGAAAAAGAATGTATAAGAAGAGAAGACCATATGAATTACAATATATACCTGTGTTTGTAATTTTGTTTTGCATGTTATTTGTATTACAAAACACATCTCATTTCCCGCCTCTTTTGAACATCTTTTTGAAGTTTGGTTTGCTATATAGCGGTGTTGGAATATTTCTTTTATTTCTTTTATTTTGCGTACGTTACATCCACTATCAATCATACATATTCATTTTAAATTGGTTAAAAAAAAGTGATAGAAATCCCCTTACATAAGGGGTTTTTTTATTTGTACTTGTAACGGAACTTGTACAATTAACATAAAATAGGACGAGTAGAAATGAAAGCGTATTACAAAAAAGAAAGGAACGAAAAAGATATATGAAACTTGTTATAGACGCAGGGCATGGTGGATACGATTCCGGTGCTGTTGGTAATGGGTTAGTGGAAAAAGAGTTAACACTTCAAATTGCTAGACGTGTAAGAGATATTTTATCTGCAAATTATCCAATCAATATTAAAATGACACGTGATAGTGATGTGTTTATCTCTTTATCAGAACGTGCGAATATTGCTAATTCATTTGGTGCAGATTATTTTATCTCATTTCACATTAATAGTGGCGGTGGCACTGGGTTTGAAAGTTATATTTACAACGGGCTATCTAATAGTAGTTCCGCATATGAAAAGCAACAAAAAATGCATGTAGCAGTCAATCCTGTATTAATAAAATATGGTCTTCGTGACCGAGGAGCCAAAAAAGCAAATTATGCGGTACTAAGAGAGACTGCAATGGATGCAATTTTAACTGAGACTGCTTTTATTGATACAACATTTGATGCGAATTTATTGAAAAACCCACAATTTATTGAAGATCTATGTCAAGCATATGCAAACGGAATAGCAGCTGTTTTTGGAGTAGCTCCGAATCCTCCAAATCCACAACCTCCAAACCCTCAGCCAACACCACAAACGAAGGGGATTGCTTATATTCTTGGGAAAAATGTGAATTTAAGAAGTGGTCCATCAACATCTTCGTCAGTAATTCGTCAACTAAACTCTCCAGAATCGTATGCCGTATATCAAGAAAGTAACGGATGGTTAGACTTAGGAAATGGACAATGGGTGTATAATGACCCATCGTACATTAATTTTGTAAAGACGAGCAATAGTGATGGAAGCGCAATCGGTGTCGCATATATACAAGGAACGAATGTGAATTTAAGAAGTGGTCCATCAACATCTTCGTCAGTAATTCGTAAATTAAATAAACCAGAATCTTATTTAGTATTTATTAATCAAAACAGTTGGTTGAACCTTGGTGGAAATCAGTGGGTGTATAATGATCCATCATATATTAAATATAATCAATATTAGAAAATGAATTTATAATGTAATATGAATGCGTATTTATGTATAACGTAGATACGCATTTTAAGAACGTTTATTATTTTCATACTTATATAGTTTATTTTAAAAATAAACATTTGAATAGCGGATAGAATTTAAATTGTATATATTAAAAAAGTTTTCTGATATACATTGACAATGTATGTAATATACATTAACCTTTAATTGTTAATGATAATCAATTTCATCTAGGGAGGACATATGGTACATAGTAAAAAAATATTTATGTTCTGCATTATGATACTTATGGTAATAATCGCAGGGTGTAGCAAAGAAGAGAAAAAAGAAAATGATACATCCGCTAAAGCAAAAGATTCGTATACTGTAAAGCATGCAATGGGTGAAACGACAGTAAATGGTACACCGAAAAAAGTTGTCGTTTTAACAAATGAGGGTGCGGAGGCTCTTCTAGCTGTCGGAGTAACACCAGTTGGAACTACAAAACCACGTGCTGGTGATGAATGGTATCCTCATTTAGCAAAAGAGTTAAAAGATACGAAAGTTGTAGGAACTGAGCGTGATATTAATTTAGAGGCAGTTATGAAGCTTAAACCGGATTTAATAATCGGGAATAAAATGCGTCATGAAAAAATATATGAGCAGTTAAAAGAAATAGCACCAACTGTTTATGCTGAAACGTTGCGCGGGGATTGGAAAGAAAACTTTACGCTCTATACAAAAGCTGTAAATAATGAAAAAGAAGGGCAAAAGGCTCTTGGCGATTATAAAAAACGTATTGAGGGGATGCAAGAGAAGTTGGGAGATAAATTGAATTCTAAAGTCTCTATCATTCGCTTTGTACCAGGTGATGTTCGGATTTATCAGAAAAACTCATTCTCAGGTGCTGTTTTAAATGATATTGGACTTAAGCGACCACCACTACAAGATAAAGATGAATTTGCGATAAAAGGAATTACAAAAGAGCAAATTCCGAATATGGATGGGGATTACTTATTTTACTTCACATCTGATAAAGATGCAGATAAGAATAACGAAGGAACCACGTTAGCAAAAGAATGGACAGAAGATCCACTCTTTAAGCAGCTACAGGCTTCTAAAGACAATAAAGTATTCCAAGTGGATGAAGTAATTTGGAATACAGCAGGTGGTATTAAAGCTGCAAACTTAATGCTAGATGATATTGAAAAATATTTTTTGAAATAAATGAATGGTTGAGTGCATCACTTTAAATAGGTGATGTACTTTTTTGTTTAGTTAAATACAGAAAATTCCTTCTTTTAAATGTGGATAAGTTGTACAATAAAACCAATCATGGAATAAAGGAGTGGGAAGGAATGAAAGCTACTCATAAAGATTGGATTTTGTTTAACGGAAGAATTGTAAATACGAAAGAAGAACAGCCGATGGTTGCGTTAGAAGAGCGAGGACTCCAATTTGGTGACGGCATATATGAAGTATTTAGGCTATACGATGGGAAGCCTCATTTATTAGACTTACATTTGGAACGCTTTTTTAAATCTATGAGGGAAATAAATATTGTTCCGCCGTTTACAAAGGAAGAGTTAGTTGAAGAACTTCATCAAATGATTGAAAGAAATCAATTTCAAGAGGATGGGAATGTGTATCTTCAAATATCGCGTGGAGCTCAAGCTCGAAATCATGTGTATGAAAAAGATTTACAACCAACATATTTTGCGAATATTGTTTCGTTTCCAAGACCTACCGCTACTATGGAACAAGGAATAAAGGTTACTATAGAAGAGGATATACGCTGGAAGTACTGTCATATAAAATCTTTAAACCTTCTACCTAATATCATGATTAAAAATAAAATAAACGAGCAAGGGTATCAAGAAGCGATATTAGTACGAGATGGAGCTGTAACAGAAGGGTGTCATTCGAATTTCTTCATGGTGAAAAATAATAAATTAATTACACATCCGGCCGATAATTTCATTCTACACGGCATTACTCGCCACTACGTAATTACATTAGCGGAAGCTTTACATATTGAAGTAGAAGAGCGTGAATTTTCATTGCAAGAAGTATACGAGGCTGATGAATGTTTCTTTACAGCGACACCACTTGAAATATTCCCTGTTGTTCAAATTGGTGATGAGAAGTTTGGAAGCGGCGAAAGAGGACCAATTACGAAAAAACTACAAGCTGCATATGAAGAAAGTATTAGTTTGTTTAAAGTGACAAATTAATAATGAGGAAAAAAGCTGGTATTCCCCCAGCTTTTTTTCATGATATAATTCAACCGTAGGACAAATTTTGAAAACGCTGTAAAAAGGGGATTTAATGTATGAGTTATGAAGATTTTAAAGAAGTAATTCACGGTAGACGAAGTGTTAGAAAGTTTACAGAACAAGAAGTATCCACTAGTGATATAAAAGAAATTATTGATTGTGCTCGTTATGCACCGAGTGATACGAACTCACAAACGTGGGAGTTCTTGGTCATTATGAATCGAGAGAAAATTAAAGAAATTGAACAAATGACATGGGATGCATTACATAAACTTGCGGCAAGGGCGGCAGAAAATGGAGAAGAAAAAGCAGGTAAGTTATTAACACGTTCATTTGGACCTTATGCAACTGCTTTTTCGGAGGCGCCAGTGTTAATTGTATGTTTAGCAACGCCTTACGAGTCGAAATTTCGTGAAAAGATATTTGACCCAATTGCCTTCGTTCCTGATTCAGTATGGGAAGAGGAAGGAATTAAGAGTAGCTGTTTAGCTGCACAAAACTTAATGTTGGCTGCACATGCGAGAGGACTTGGCACTTGTCCAATGACAGGACCTGTATTATTAGCTCAAGATGAACTGCGACAATATTTACAAATTGAGCCTCAAAAACAAATTAATATGGTAATCTCACTCGGGTTTCCGAAAGATAAGCCGAAGAAACTTTCTCGAAAAGAAGTTGATGAGATTACAACATTTATTTTCTAAATGTTATGTAGAAAAGACATTGAAAAGACAATGTCTTTTTATTTTGGACAGGTATTTTATTAATCTGTTGGGCTAAAATGATAAATAAGATGAAATTACTATTTATTTCATTAAAAAAATTAATGTTCTATTAAGGAAAGTATGGTAGAGTAATCGTGAGCAAGTTACTAGTATTTGTTCATGAAAGTGTTAAAAATAGTTTTAAAATTACAAAGTTATTTTTGTATAATAAATAATAATGAAACTACAGGGGGGATGAATTTTGAAGAAATTCATAATCGCTGGATTGTCTGTATTGCTATTAGTAGGCTGTGGTGCTCCAAAGGAAAAAGAGGATGCACAGTCAAATCAGGAAGAACGAGTTGTAAATGCGAGTGATGAGAGTATGGTTGTATTTCCTGAAGGGACAGTACCAGTTGGAGAAGGGAAAGTAAAAGTCATTACACCAGATGGTACTTCTGAAAACGGCAATATACCGACTGTATTTATCAAAAAAGATACTTTAATTCAGCAAGTTGAATTAGAACTTTCTAATTTTCAAAACGATAAAGAAACATTCGTATTTGTAGATCAAATATTTGCAGATAAACATCAAGTAACTAGTACAACACAGACAACAGTACAATTAAAAGAAAAGACACTTGAGACAGGTAGTCATACGATTACTGCAGCTCAGTTTGAAAATAATGACCCAAAAGGAAAAGTCATTAGCTTTAATCAAGCGACGTTTGAAACGAAGCCAGCGTCTTAATTATGGATAAAAAGTACATTACTTCAAGTAGTAGTGTACTTTTTAATTTGGATATAATTGGGTCATTGAGAATAATTTGTTTCACTTTCTAGTACGTATGAATAGTAAGAAATGCCTCTTTACTACTACGAAAGTGAAAGAGGTTGAAGGTGTGCAGCGATTTGTTCGTATCATCTTGCTTAGTATGATAATTTCGATAATCTGGTTTACTTTACAAGAGGTGGTTGAAGTTACGCTCAATTATCAAATCCATGACATGCTAATAGGAACAGTATGTTTTGTCATTGTGTATCTGTTTTATGATAAACTTAGATTAAGGCAAGTTTTGCAAGGGAAATGTAGGTATTTCATTTGAAATGTCGAATAGTACATACGATGTCGTAATAACAAATTTTCTATTGTTTATTGTGAAACAGGAGAAGGAGAGATAGTAGTTATGAAACGAGCTCTTATTAATATCGATTATACATATGATTTTGTAGCTGAAAAAGGTGCTTTAACTTGCGGGAAACCAGGTCAAGAAATTGAGAAGGAACTTGTACAGATAACGAAGCAATATATTGAAAATGGAGATTATGTAGTGTTTGCAATTGATAAACACGAAGAAAATGATGAATATCATCCAGAAGCAAAGTTATTCCCTCCTCATAATATAGCAGGTACAAATGGAAGAGACTTATTCGGTGAATTACAAGATGTATACGAAAAATATAGAAATGCTGCGAATGTATATTATATGGACAAAACGCGATACAGTGCATTTGCTGGAACGGATCTAGAGATGAAGTTAAGAGAAAGAGGAATAGAAGAAGTTCATCTTGTAGGGGTTTGCACTGATATTTGTGTTCTTCATACAGCAGTAGATGCTTATAATAAAGGATTTAAAATTGTTGTATATGAAAAGGCAGTTGCATCTTTTAATGCGCAAGGACATGAATATGCACTTGGACATTTTAAATCTTGTTTACATGCAGAAGTGAAGTGAAAAAGAGGCCTTTAAAAAGGTCTCTTTTTCACATTTAAATAGAAACGACTTGCTGTTGAATTAACTTTTTAATGAACGGGCTAATGTTTTCTGGTAGCCGATTTAAATCAAAAAATTGTACATGTAATGATTCAACTCCATCAGCTTTTAGCAAGCTACCTTTAATGTCTTTGCAAAGGTAAGCGATTGTTATAGGATAAAATTCATCTCCGTTCGCTAATTTCACAAAAAACTCTTTACCTGAAAATACACTTACTAACTGAAGTGTACCAATTTCAATACCTGTTTCTTCAAGCACTTCTCTTCTTCCGGCTTCTTCTGTGGATTCACCAAGTTCCACAAAGCCTCCAGGAACACCCCACATGCCATTTCGTCTTTGTTGTAGTAATATTTGTCCTTGATCATTTAAAACAGCTACAGCAACTCCTGCTAAATTGAGTGGCCTTGATCCAACAACCTCTCTTAGTTCCTCGATATATCCCGTTAATTGTAACCTCCGTGAAAAAAATATCAAATGAACTATTCGGTGTTATGTGAATGTATTCCTTTGAACGAGGTGAGTATTACAAAGTTGTTTATAAAAATTTCTATTGTAATCTCCCTTTAGATTATTAAAAAGGGTATATTTATAGTAAATAGAAAAGAACATCTGAAGTGGAAAGATTGATGAAAGGGTTATATCGCTGAAGATGAACTAGGGATACAAATACATAGTTAAGAAAGTAAAATGAAAGGTCAGGGAAAAAAGTTACGAAAGCAAATTTTGAGATAATCAATAAGTAATTACAATAGATTAGCTTTGCATGAAATTTTCATAAATAAGGAAGTGAATAGATGAGTTTATTAGCGTATACTGAGGAGTTTTTTAATTATGTAAGGGAGTTTTTACTATTAAGGTTTTTACTATTTGCTTTAGTTCTTATCATTATTTCGTTTGTAATAAATCGTATTATTGATTGGCTTTTTAGAAAGTCCAGCTTTTTTGATGAAGAAGTAGAGCAGACGATTCAAAGTGTCATTCGATCTATTTTTAGATATATCATTATCATCAGTCTAATCATATATTTAATTAGTCAATTTGTAGATATAAAAAGCATTATTGCAGGTGCAGGGATAGCGGGAGTTGTCATTGGTTTTGCTGCGCAACAGATGCTAAAAGATGTCATATTAGGCTTTGCGAGATTAGCGGACAAAGAGTTTCGTGTTGGCGATTTTGTTACTTTTAACGGAACAAATTCAGGAACTATTGAGGAAATTAGTATTCGTTTTATGCAAATACGTGAATGGTCAGGAAAGCTACTTACCATACCACACGGAGAGATTAGAACGATACAAAATTTTAATAAAGGATGGATGCGAGTAATTGAACGTATCACGGTAAGTTATCAGGAAGATCCTACAAGAGTTAAGGAATTGTTAGAAGAAGTATGTGTTATTTGTAATGGGAAATTGGATGAAAGTCTTTATAGAGTAGATGATGAAGCTGTTGAACCATTTAAATATGTTGGGGTTACAGACTTAAATCCTAACCTTAAATATGTTGGATATGAATTTTGTATTACAGGTTTGATTAGGCCAGAAGATTATTTTGAAACTTCTAGACAAGTAAGATTTGAATTAATGTCTATGTTCCATAAAAATCAAGTACAAATGCCAGCAGCGAATATGTTCGTTAACACTGAAAGTTTACAGAATATCCATGTGGGACAATCTTTATCAGACAGTTAATGAAAACTAGCTAATTTCTGTTTTGGTTTAGAATTTAGATTTGCAAATCAGCAGATTTGAATGAAATGTATGGGATATCTCCGAAAAGGGAGCTGAAGGAATTCGGTTCTTTTTTTGTTTGTAGAATTTAGAAATTTCTTAATGTTATAATGATAGTTGGTGATGAGAATGAACTTTGAAGAAAAAGAGATGCATCGTTTAGAAGCATTAAAAGAAATTGCGGAATTGCTAAATGAAGCAACGAATTTACAGGACATGTTAGAAAAAGTTTTACATACATTGTTACAAGTTATGAATTTACAAACAGGGTGGATATTCTTTATTGATGAAAGTGGAAAGCACCGTATGCTTGTAGACGAAAACTTACCACCAGCTCTTACGTGGCAAGAGAAGAAGCCGATGTGTGAAGGAGAATGTTGGTGTGTAGAGCGTTTTGTGAATGGCAGATTAGAAAAAGCGACAAATATTATTGAATGTAAGCGAATAGAAGATGCGATCGAATGTAATTGGGGTGAAACAGAAGATGTTACACATCATGCGACAATTCCACTTAGGTCCGGATCAGAAAAATTTGGTCTATTAAATGTGGCCGCACCTCATAAGACTTATTTTTCTGAGGAAGAGTTAGCGTTATTAGAATCGATTGCATTTCAAATTGGAACGACAATACAACGTATTCAATTAGTGGAGAAAGAACGTAAATACGTAGTTGTAGCTGAAAGAAATCGATTGGCTCGTGATTTACATGATTCAGTTAAACAATTGTTATTTTCTATTATGCTAACAGCGAAAGGTACTCTGAATATGACGCAAAATAGAGATTTGCAAGAGATGTTAAGTTATATTGGGGAATTATCGCAAGAAGCATTACAAGAGATGACGCTATTGATTTGGCAATTAAGACCTGAAGGATTAGAAAAAGGTTTGGCAGAAGCAATTCAAAATTACGGAAAGTTATTAGGGATCCAAGTAGAAGTTCGTATTGATGGAATGGTTTCAATTGGAGATGAAATAGAAGATGTTTTATGGCGTATTAGTCAAGAAGCACTACATAATTGTAAAAAACATGCTTCGTGTGAAAAGGTAAATGTTCGTTTAAGAATGGAAAATAGCCAGTTACATTTTCACGTAGAAGATAACGGCATAGGGTTTATACAGAATCAAGTAAGAGAGTCAGCGTTTGGTTTGAAAAGTATGAAGGAACGAATCGAATTAATGAAGGGGAATTTTCGAATAAAAACAGAACTGGAAAAGGGAACGAAAATAGAAATTCAATTACCGGTTTGAAAGGGAGAACGTCTATGAAAATTAAATTACTACTTGTAGAAGATCATCATATCGTTCGAAGGGGACTCGTATTCTTTTTGAAAACGAGAGAAGAATTTGAAATTATTGGGGAAGCAGAAAATGGTGAAGAAGCATTAACTTTCGTTCAAAAAGAAAAACCAGATGTAGTATTAATGGATTTATCAATGCCGAAAATGGACGGTATTGAAGCGACGAAACGTATAAAACAATACGATGAGGCGATAAAGATACTTATGTTAAGCAGTTTTTCAGAACAAGATTATGTTTTACCAGCACTCCAAGCTGGGGCAGATGGCTATCAATTAAAAGAAGTACAACCGGAGCAACTTGTCGCTTCTATCATTGCAGTACATCAAGGAAATGCAAATTTCCATCCGAAAGTAACTCCTGCATTATTCGGTCGCTCAGTTGTTAAGAAGGAAAAAGAAAATCCTTTTTCTCAGTTAACGAAAAGGGAGAAAGAAGTACTTCGTGAAATTGCGAAAGGAAGAAGTAATAAGGAAATTGCAGCAGAGCTTCACATTACAGAACAAACTGTGAAAACACACGTTTCTAACGTATTGGCTAAATTGGAAGTAGATGATCGTACACAAGCAGCATTATACGCAGTGAAACACGGGGGAAACTAATAATAAATATGAATAATTGTGTTACATGTTACGCCAGAATACATATGAGAAATTAAAATGTATAGAGATGCCGAATAAAGGTTTTTCTTCTTTCAATAATTAGGTACAATAAAGTGAAACTTTAATCAGTGGGGGGGTCCATCCTCACTGATTATTAGTTGAACCAATCGGGTTTTTACGGGTAGTTGATCTCCCAGCTAACTCCCTTGCATTCATCGGATTTTGAGGTGGGAGTCTTACTTGCCCGTTAATACGGGATAAAGCTACTATAGAAGGAGAAGATATGCTATGCCTGGTACAAGAAGTGGGATTGGAAAGCTTCAGGCTTCGTTAAATGGTTTATCACCGAAATTACGAAGTATTGCCGAACATATTTTGAAACATCCACAAGATGTTGTACATAAATCGATTACGGAATTAGCAGAAGTTACGAATAGTTCCGAAGCTACGATATTCCGCTTATGTAAACACCTTGGTTTTCAAGGGTTTCAAGATTTGAAAATTACATTAGCTCGTGAAATTGTACATACACCGATGCAAAATATTCATGAAGAAGTATCAGCAGAAGATAGTATGGTAACTGTTGCTAAAAAAGTTTTTCATTCGCATATTACAGGGCTGCAAGATACATTACATTTGTTAAATGACACCGCACTTGAGCAAGCTGTACGAGCTTTGCAAGAAGCGAACCGAATTGAGTTTTACGGAAATGGTGGCTCTGGAATTATTGCGATGGATGCATATCATAAATTTATGAGAACGGGTATTTCTTGTATTGCTCATACAGATTCTCATTTTCAAATTATGGGTGCTGGTTTACTTACAAAAGAAGCAGTAGTCATTGCAATTTCTCATTCTGGTAGTAATAAAGGATTACTGGAAGCGTTAGAAGTAGCAAAAGCAAGGGGAGCTTGCATTATTGCAATTACGAGCTATCAGAAATCAGCACTAAGTCAACTTGCTAATATAACACTTTATACTTCAACACGTGAAACAGAATTTCGTACGGAAGCAAGTTCATCACGCTTAGCGCAGCTAAGTTTATTAGATACTTTGTATGTAGGATTGTCGTTGCAACGACAGGAGGAAACACTGCAAAATTTACAAAGCATACGTGAAACAATTTCAATGAAGCGAATATAAAAAGCTCTTCAAATGAAGAGCTTTTTATATTGGTGGATAGTTTGATTATATAATCTCTAAATGTAGTTGATTTATTTTCCTGTAGAAAAATGCGACCTACTTATATTCATAAGCGCTCATCTTTAAAAGCATTCAGTTAAAAATACTCTATATAATTCACATATATAAAATAAACCAATTTATGCAATAATTCAAATATTGTTCATAAATTCACAATTCTCTTATGAAATTCCATGTTATGATGAACCTGTAATGATGATTGAACACTTAAATTTGGTACAATAATTAGCCAAAATAGTGAGGACAGTAGTTGTGAGATAAACTCATTAAAACTCTAAAACACTAAAGGGGAGATCACATATGAAAGCAGTAGTAGTTAATAAAAACAGCAAAGCAAACATTGAAGTTATTGAAAAGGAATTACGGCCGTTACACTCGGGTGAAGCGCTAGTAGATGTAGAGTATTGTGGAGTTTGCCACACTGATTTACACGTTGCGAATCATGATTTTGGAAACACAGATGGCCGCATCCTTGGTCATGAAGGTGTAGGTATTGTTACTAAAATTGCTGATGATGTTACTTCACTAAAGATAGGTGACCGTGTAAGTATTGCATGGATGTTCCAATCTTGTGGACGTTGTGAATATTGTGTAACGGGTAGAGAAACATTCTGCCGTGAAGTGAAAAATGCTGGTTATTCAGTAGATGGTGGTATGGCTGAACAATGTATTGTTACAGCTGATTATGCGGTGAAAGTACCAGAAGGATTAGATCCTGCTCAAGCATCATCAATTACATGTGCAGGCGTAACTACATATAAAGCTATTAAAGTATCAGATATTAAACCTGGTCAACCTATTGTAATCTATGGTTGTGGTGGATTAGGTAACTTAGCTATCCAATATGCAAAAAATGTATTTGGTGCAAAGGTAATTGCAGTAGATATTAATGACGACAAATTAGCCTTGGCAAAAGAGGTTGGTGCCGATATGACTATCAACCCAATTACTCAAGGTACAGCTGATAAGATTGTTCAAGAGGAGTTTGGTGGGGCATATGCTGCTGTAGTAACAGCCGTTTCTAAAGTAGCATTCAACTCAGCGGTTGATGCAGTACGTGCCTGCGGTAAAGTAGTTGCGGTAGGTTTACCAGTAGAAACTATGGATTTAAACATTCCACGACTTGTACTAGACGGAATTGAAGTAGTTGGTTCTCTAGTCGGTACTCGTAAAGATTTAGAAGAGGCATTTATGTTCGGTGCCGAAGGAAAAGTTGTGCCGGTTGTTCAAACTTGTTCTCTAGATAAAGTACAAAATGTATTTGAAGAAATGGAAGAAGGTAGAATTCAAGGACGTATGGTAATCGATTTTAAACAGCATAATTGTGATTGTAAATAAGTCACTCTAAATATAAAAAATATGTGTCTAGCAAAGGACATTAAAAAAGTTAGACGGCATAAAAAAGCTGATCCCTGCATTCAACAGGGATCAGCTTTTTTTTAATATTAATGCTGATTAATGAGAAATGATTAAAGGTTCAATTTATTTGCAAACGAAAAAGAATCTTTATTTTTTACAAATTTTTTATGATCTGGAACGGTTTTAATTGCTACAACTTGCGAATCTCTTGCTTTCAGTGCATCTTGAATCCCGATTGTCATAAGCTTAATAAATAGAATCGTAATAAAGAATGAAGCGAGAGTATAAAAAATAATCCACCATGAAAGATTCATTTCATAACGATTTAATCCAATAAGGCCTGCCCAATCATTAGATAGAGAAACAGGTTTGGGCACTCCGTCATAGAGTTCACGCATTTGTATCCCGCCAATTACAATATTAAGCAATGCTAAATGGATAACGAGGATGAGCGTTTGGACGATATGTTCCATAAATAATACAAATAAGCGGTCAAGTAATAAGACTCGTAAGTGTTTTTTGATAATATGAAAACGGCTAGCACCCAGTAATTGTGAACTTAAAATGTAATCTCGTTTCATAAATTCATCAACCTCTGAGGATATATATAAAGAAAGTGTAGGCAGAGCGACGAAAATAAGTACGAGTACTTGATAAAACGTAAATGAAATATTTGGATCTAATCTATCAGCATTTGATGTGATTACAATATTAACGGGCGTGATGAGTATGAATGCGATAAATAGAGTTGGAATATAATAAAAAACTTCTGAGCACGCCTGGAAAAATTTCTTGAATTTTGGAGCATATAAACTTAAGAGGATTCCTATACATGTTCCGCATAAAATTCGAAAGAAGCTAATTGCCACGGCTAATAAAATGGTGAATTTTGCTCCTTCTACAATTTGTAAGAAAACAGACTCTCCAAAACGATCAGTTCCAAAAGGCGGCATTAACGATGGTGGAAAGGGGGCCTTTCCAAGTAATTCGTTATTGTCATTGTAAAGTAACTGAGGAGGTTTTGGGATGTTATCTTTAAAGAACCAACTATAAATAAAACTAGCTGAAATAAGTATGAAAAGATAAGTAAAGCCGATTAAAAAGCGTTTTGATTTCCAAATAGATTTCATAGAGCAGCTCCTTTCAATTGTTTTTGCCATCTATTCATCATAAAAGTGATTATTTGAAAAATAGAATAAAACGGTAAAATAATCATGACGAGTATGATAAATGCAGCAGGAGGTGAAACAAACGCCTTCCTAAATAAAAATTGAATAATGCCTTCCATATTAAAAACAAATTCTAAAATGAATAAGTTAGAAAGTAAGAAAACAAAAATCGTTTTTAAATGGTGAAAGAAATGGATAGATATATTTTTGAATAAATGAATGCATAGTATATAACTTGATGAAAGTCCTTTTCCATATGCAACCTCTACGTAATGTTTTCCATGTTCTTCTTTTATGTATAACACCATCATCCGAAACATTTGTAATGTGGGTAAGACTGCTAAAGATAAAATGGGGAGTAAATAAGCTCGATTTTCATTAAAAGAAATAATGGTGACAGGAGATTCCCCGAATTTCTGAAGTACCCATATGAAAAATATTTGCAAACAAATCATCATCATCATATCAGGGACAGCTTCTAATATGAACACAATTCGGTTTATCCATTTTTTTATATAATCTTTTGCTAAAAAATAAAAAAATGCCATACTAGATGATAGAAAGAGCGCAAGAAAAAAGGCTATAAATAATACAGTAAATGAATATAGGTAAGGTTCTAAAACAGTTGGAAATAATGGTGTCTTTTTGAAACTACCAAATTTCGGGTCTGATCCGATAACTACTAATGATTCAGGGGAGAAAACCTGTTTTAACATAGTAACGATCTGATTAAAAAAATAAATTGGTTGAAAGGTAAATCCTTGTTGAGTGATAAATAAATAAGGTAAATTTAGTAATAGTAAGAGTGATAAAAGAATTGATGAAAGCTTAATTGTGAATTGAGATATTGTATTTAACATTAAATCCCTCCGACATCTTTTTACAACATTATACAATAAAGTTCATATTTTGTTTTGATTTTTCTGAAAAATATAAATACTATTAGATTTTATAGTATGGAACATATATTTACAAGGTAAAAAGTGATAGTAGGGAGCCGTGCTCTATGTCCATCAAGATAAAAGGACTAGTGAACCTAAAGCAATAAAAAGAGCAAAATGCACAAAATTTCCGTATTGGTGGTAATTGCTTTTCAACTCCTTTTTCATGCAAATGAGTAGAAAGTATGGAAGGACAATGTATGTGTTGTTAATGAGAGGAAAAGAGTGTGTTACGAAACGAATATAGTGCGACTTTACCGCACGGAAAAGCTAATTTTAGTATGTAAATGAAATGGAATGAAGGGGTTTATTTTTTTGTAATGAAAAAAATTTTCTTTCTAAAACTTGATTTAAGAAAAAATATTTTATATACTGATTTATGTAAACGGTTTACTAGATCGTATTTTGCTAGAAACGAAGGGAAGATTCGCATGGAAACAAGGGGGAGAGTAATCGGGATTGACATCGGTACCACAAGTACGAAGACGGTTGTGTTCACAGAAAAAGGAAAAGTCGTTGCGTCACATGCAATTGATTATCCAATTATTCAACCGAACGTCGGATGGGCTGAGCAAGATCCTGATGTAATATGTGCCGCTGTATACAAAACTGTAAGCGTTGCCATTAAAAAAGGTAATGTGTTACCAGAGGATATTATTTCAATCGGTATTAGTACAGCGATGCATGCATTAATTGCAGTAGATGAAAACGGTGCGCCGTTAACGCGCTCTATTATTTGGGCAGATAATAGAAGCACAAAGCAATCAGAAAAACTATTACAACAAATGAATGGTCATGACATTTATAGAAGAACTGGTACACCTATTCATCCTATGTCACCACTTTCTAAATTACTGTGGATGAAGGAAGAAGAAACGGAGTTATTCAGAACTGCTTATAAATTTATTTCCATTAAAGAGTATGTCATTTATCAATTATTCTCACGCTATGTAGTTGATCATTCAATCGCATCAGCTACTGGGTTATTTAATTTAGAAACATTAAACTGGGATGAAGATGTTTTAGCTATGTTAAATATGTCACCAGAACAATTATCAACACCTGTACCAACTACATATATTTTATCGGGAATGAAGCCGGAATTAGCACAAAAGATGGGCATTCATGAAGATACTCCAGTTGTTATTGGTGCGAGTGACGGTGTTCTTGCAAATGTAGGTGTTGGTGCAATATCACCTGGCTCAGCTGCAATTACGATCGGGACAAGTGGTGCGGTTCGAACAATTTCATCGAGTGTTAATACAGATGAAAAAGGAAGAACTTTTTGTTACGCATTAACAGATGAGCACTGGGTTATCGGTGGGCCAACGAATAACGGTGGAATATTACTTAGGTGGTTACGTGATGAATTTGGTAGCCCGGAACAAGAGGTAGCGAGGAAGCTTGGGATTGATCCTTATGATTTATTAATTAAGTATGCGGAAAGTGTACCAGCTGGTGCAGATGGATTACTATTTTTGCCGTTTCTATCTGGAGAACGTGCACCCTACTGGAATGCAAATGCTCGAGGTACATTCTTCGGGATAAATCTTCAGCATAAACGAGAACATTTTATACGTGCAGTTATGGAAGGTGTCTGTATGAGTGTATATTCAGTTGCACTTGCAATCCGTGATTGTACAGGGCCACTTACTGAAATACGTGTTTCAGGAGGATTTGCGAAATCTGCATTTTGGAGACAAATGCTCTCCGATATGATGGGAAAAGAATTGCTTGTTCCTGAAAGTCATGAAGCATCTGCGCTTGGGGCAGCGGCACTTGCTTTATATGCGGTAGGGAAAATTGATTCTCTTGACGAGGTGAAGGATTGGATTGATATTGTCCATCACCATGTACCAAATAAAGAAAATACGGCTATTTATTTAGAAATGTTTTATATGTATGAACGACTTTACAATCGCTTGAAAGAAGAATTTGATTGTATAGCTGCTTTCCAACGTAAACAATAGGGGGATTGGGAGAAATGGTAGTTGGAATCGTACTAGCGGCAGTTGTCATACTACTTCTACTTATTACAGTAGTGAAATGGCATCCATTTGTCGCATTAATTTTAACAGCAATCGGAGTTGGGCTAGCAATGGGGATGCCCTTGGTTGCAACTTCACCGCAACATCCAGGGATTATCGATTCTATTAAATTAGGTCTTGGTAATACGTTAGGGTTTTTAGCGATTGTTTTAGCTTTAGGAACAATGCTTGGAAAAATGATGGCTGAGTCTGGCGGTGCTGAACGAATTGCTAACACATTAATTGGGCGTTTTGGGAAAAAACGTGTTCACTGGGCAATGATGTTCGTTGCATTTATAGTAGGGATTCCGGTATTTTTCCAAGTAGGATTTGTACTATTAATTCCGTTAGTATTTACAATTGCGTTAGAAACAGGGGTATCACTTATTACAATCGGTATTCCGCTAGTAGCAGGTCTTTCGGTTGTACACGGACTTGTTCCACCGCACCCAGCGGCTATGGCAGCGGTAGGTATATTTAAAGCAGATGTAGGGAAGACAATTTTATATGCATTAATTGTCGGACTTCCAACTGCAATAATTTCAGGTCCGCTTTACGGGAAATGGATCGGTGCTCGTATACATAAAGAAGTACCATTAGATATAGCGGAGCAATTTATTGAAAGAGATAAGAAGAAAGAACTTCCTAGCTTCGGAAATACATTGTTTACTATTTTACTTCCAGTATTTCTTATGCTTGGTGCATCCATTGCTGAAGTAGCTTTACATAAAACGAGTCAACTTGCACAAGTGTTACACTTTATTGGAGATCCAATAGTCGCTTTATTAATTGCAACGATTTATTCTTTCTTTAGTCTTGGTTATGCAAAAGGATTTTCTAAAGATAAAGTATTACAATTTACAAATGATTGCTTAGGGCCGATTGCAAACATACTGTTAGTAATTGGTGCTGGTGGTGCGTTTAATAAGGTGTTATTAGATTCTGGAATTGGTACTACAATTGCTGAAATGGCGAAAGAATCACATATTTCACCAATATTACTTGGATGGGGAATTGCTGCACTTATCCGAGTTGCAACTGGATCGGCTACTGTTTCTATGATGACAGCAGCTGGAATTGTAGCACCGATTGCAGCAAGTACACCTGGGGTAAATGTTGAACTACTAGCACTTGCAACAGGAGCAGGGTCATTAATTTTATCACATGTGAACGATTCTGGATTTTGGATGATTAAAGAGTATTTCGGAATGACTGTGAAAGAAACATTATTAACATGGACCGCAATGGAGACGATACTATCAGTTGTAGCACTTGGACTAATTTCGTTATTAAATATATTTGTATAGAATGGGAGATTGATTAATATGAAACTAGGTTTAATTGGATTAGGAAAAATGGGATTCCCATTAGCTGAACACTTACATGAAGATAAGCATGAAGTAGTTGTATACGATGTAAATAATGAGCTTGTTGAAAAGGCAGGGGACTTAGGGATTGCTGCACGTCATACATTAAAAGAAATGATCGCTGAACTAGAAGCACCTCGAACAATTTGGGTAATGGTACCTGCAGGAGAAGTTGTTGAGTCAGTATTAAAAGATGTATATCCATTATTAGAGGAAGGCGATATCGTTATCGAAGGTGGAAATTCATTCTATAAGGATACGTTGCGTCGTGCTGAAGAAGCGAAAAGCTTTGGCTTACATTACGTAGATATCGGTACATCAGGCGGTGTAGAAGGAGCTAGATACGGCGCTTGCTTAATGGTTGGTGGAGAAAAAGAGATCTATGATCAATTAGAACCTTTATTTAAAGACTTAGCAGTAGAAAACGGTTATTCTTATGCAGGGCGCGTTGGAAGTGGTCATTTCTTAAAAATGGTTCATAACGGTATTGAATATGGAATGATGCAAGCAATCGCTGAAGGATTTGAAGTGTTAGATAAAAGTGATTTTGATTTCAATTATGAAGATGTTGCAAAAGTATGGGCAAATGGATCAGTTATCCGCGGCTGGTTAATGGACTTAACTGAAAAAGCATTTGCAGATGATCCAAAGCTTGATGGCATTAAAGGTGTAATGAACTCTTCAGGAGAAGGGAAATGGACTGTTGAAACTGCGCTTGAGCTACAAGCAGCGGCACCTGTTATCGCAATGTCATTATTTATGCGCTACCGTTCTCAAGAAGATGATACATTCCACGGAAAAGTAGTTTCAGCACTACGTAATCAGTTCGGTGGACATGAAGTTGTAAAGAAATAAGTAATGTTTTTGAAAAGAAACTTGTGCATAAGCGCAAGTTTCTTTTTTTATATAGTGTAAGAAACTCCTATTTTAAAAATACCAATCAACCATCGTTTTTTTATTACAAATGACAGCTTCAACGTTCATCGATTGAACAATGTATTCTATATGTTCATTTTGTACTGATTGTATCAAATATAAAACGAAGCATGAAGGATGTCTCCACATAAAAATAAGAATAAATAAAATGAAGTTTTCATAAATAGTAAGAGGGTGCTTATGTCATCAGTGTAGCTATGAAATGGTGTTACATATGAGAAGAGCGTGTTAATAAAATATGAGGTGGTTAAATGGGAAATGAGCAGGTGAAGAATGTAAAAGAAGAAAAAAAGTTATGTCTTTGTATGATTGTAAAAAACGAATCTAGAATTATGGAAAGGTGTTTAAATGCAACAAAATCAATTGTAGACTTTGTTTCTATTTGTGATACCGGATCGACAGATAATACACCAGAGATTATTGGAAAATGGTGTGAAGAAAATGAAATACCGGGAACAGTTCATCATGAGCCATTTAAAAACTTTGGTTATAACAGAAGTTTAGCTGTGTCATTAGCGCAAAAAACATATCCAGAAGCAGATTATTTATTAATACTTGATGCGGACATGATTTTAGAAGTTGAGCCAGATTTTGATAAAAGTAGTTTAACTGAAGATCATTACCTTACATTGCAATATGATATTCATATTAAATATTGGCTTACACGCCTTTTAAAAGCTTCTTTACCATGGAAATCAGTCGGTGTTACTCATGAGTATTGGGATATTGATCGTTCCAAAGTTGGAGCGAATTACAATACGAGAGTAGCTAGGTTAGAGACTCTTGTCGTGAATGATCCTGGGGATGGTGGAAGTAAAGGTGATAAATTTGAACGAGATGAGAGGTTGTTGTTACAGGGGATAAACGATCCAGAAACAACGCCCGATTTGCATATAAGATATTTATTTTATTTAGCCCAAACTTATTTTCATTTAAGTCAATTTGAAGATTCGATTAAATGGTATAAAAAACGAGTGGAAGCAGGGGGATGGGTTGAAGAGGTATTCTATTCGTTATTACGAATAGGATTTTGTTATGAACAATTAGCAAATCGTTCAGCCAATAAACAACATGAAGTAACCGATGTGGATGAAAAAGAACAAGTTATGAAGGAAGAAGAGCAATATGTAGCTTTAGCGGTTTATTATTTTCAAAAAGCGTGGGAATATAGACCAACTCGGGCTGAACCATTATATCAACTTGCAAGAATGTATCGATTAAAATCTCAAAATAATATTGCTTTAATGTATGCCCTGCAAGGGAAGGAAGTTCCTTTCCCAAAAGATGATCTTCTATTTGTAGATTATCATGTGTATGATTACTTATTTGACTATGAAATTTCTATAAGTGCTTTCTATATACCTCACAAAAAACATTTAGGTGCAAGGTCACAAAAGTATTTGGAATCGAAAAAAGAAGAGATACCGTTGCATATAGCAAATATAGTAGAAAATAATGCGAAATTTTATTAAATATATTTTCGGTTAAAGGAGTAGTGGAGGAATCATGGAATTAATACGATGGGCGATTGAACTAGGGGAATCGGTGCATGGAAATACGTATGAAGAATTGATGCCACTACTAGATTATTATTATGATCGTGATCATTTAAAAGCGTATTGTATCGCAAATCTTCTTTTAGATATGGATGTATCGGAGGAGCATCGGGAAAGAATCGAATTAAGAAGATGCATTGCTGCTTATTATGCTGGATTATATAAAGTAGCAAGAAAATGTGCAAATGAATTGGTACTTAAACATCCGGATGTAGATTTATATAAAAATAATTTAAGATTAATGGAAGCTTATTTGAATAAAGAATATGATTATTGTCTTTTTATATGCCCGAAGACGTACGGTAGTTTCATAGATGTTGCGCGAGCTTTGAAATGGCGGTTGGAGCAGGAAGGAAATACAGTAATTATATCAGAAACAATACTAGAAAATGTGAAAAATACAATAGTTTTTGGAGCACATACATATGCATATAACCCGAATCTTCTTCCGAAAGATGCAATTATTTATAATTTAGAACAGCTATACGAAGGAAGTCCATATGCGCACCCGCTTTATTTAATATTATTAAAAGATAGAGTGATTTGGGATTATAGTAAACAAAATATAGAATGGTTAAAACAAAAAGGGGTAGGAAAAGAAATAAAACATGTAGGAATGAACTATGCTCCAACTTTGGAAATAAAAAAAGATGCATTTGAAGATGAAATTTCTGAAGATATTGATATCCTGTTTATAGGTGCTCTTAATCCGAGACGGCAGGCTATTTTTGATCAATTAAAAGCAGTTGCACCGAATTTAAATATTGTTTTTAAAAATAATGCATGGGGAATTGTTAGAAATGAGTTGATTGCTAGGTCTAAAATTATATTAAATATTCACTTTTATTTATCAGGAATTCTGGAAACACCTCGAGTTTCTTATGCAGTGGCAAATAAGAAATTTATTATTTCGGAAAATAGTAATCCGGAAGACGAGATAGAGTGGCCAGGGATTGTATTCACTCCGTACGAAAGAATAATGGAAAAGGTAATGAAATATATAGAATTACCAAAAGAACGAAAAGAATTAGCAGAAAAAGCGTATAACCATTTTGAAGCTAATGAAAGCATAGATACACTGGATCATAAAGGTGAAACAAAGTAATTATGTCAAACTCATACGGAAGTATGAGTTCTTTTTTTCGTTTATCATACTATTTTATCAAGGAAGTTCCCTCTTTTTATTGTATTTTGTATAGAAATTTCTGATAATATATAAATATAACTTGAAAACAAAGGGGAGAAATAATTATGAAACTAGTCGTTATTAACGGTACACCAAGAAAATTCGGTAGAACTCGCGTTGTGGCAAAATATATTGCAGAGCAATTTGAAGGGGAGTTATACGATTTAGCAGTAGCAGAATTGCCTTTATATAATGGAGAAGAATCACAACGTGAATTAGAGGCAGTAAAAAAATTAAAAGCTTTAGTGAAAGCAGCAGACGGTGTAGTACTATGTACACCAGAATATCATAATGCGATGAGCGGAGCGCTGAAAAATTCGTTAGACTACTTAAGTAGCAGTGAATTCATCCATAAACCTGTCGCATTGCTAGCAGTTGCTGGAGGAGGTAAAGGGGGAATAAACGCATTAAATAGTATGCGCACTGTCGCTAGAGGCGTTTACGCAAATGCAATCCCAAAACAAGTAGTACTTGATGGATTACATGTGCAAGATGGTGAACTTGGAGAAGATGCAAAACCATTAATTCATGATTTAGTTAAAGAATTAAAAGCATATATGAGCGTATATAAAGAGGTGAAAAAACAATTAGGAGTTGAGTGATATGTCTTCTCTTTATCATGATTCTCGCTTGTATTACATTCTAGGAGCCAATAGTTTATCTGCTATTGGTTCCGGGATTGTAATGATAACGATTCCGTGGTTGCTAATCAAGGAAAGTGGGGGAGAGACAACCTTTGGGTATGTTTCTATCGTTGCAACCCTCATTATGTTTTTATTAACGCCGTTTATCGGGCAAAGCATTGATCATTTTTCAAGAAAATCTTTATTGTTATGTAACGAAGGTATTGGGATAGCGATTATAGGAATGATGGCTATATGGGGATTTACTGGGGAATCATACAATTCTATTCATTACATTATTATTTATATAGCAGGTTCTTTCTATTATCTATTATTCTATCCTACAATTTTTGCATTTAACCAAGAAATCTTTCAAGCAGACCATTATAAAAGTTTAAGTGGCACGATGGAAATACAAGGACAGTTAACACAAGTTATTTCAGGAGCGGCAGCAAGTTTCTTAATTGAAATTGTATCTTTGAAATGGATTTTATTAGTAGATATGTTAACCTTTGCAGGAGCATTTTTTCTTTTTTTATGTATACCGTATGTAAAGAAAAAAGAAGTGAAACGGAAAGTAACATTTAAGAAGCAATTGTTCGAAGGAATTTACTTTATGAAAAAGCGCCCTAAGTTCTTTTGGTTTTTACTTGCCACTTATATGCCGTTTATCGGTGTTATGATGGCAAATTATTTAATACCAGTTTATATTTCAGATATCCTCAAATCTAGTGCCTCTGTATACGCGATAGAAGGTATGATGTATGGTGTTGGGGCTGTTATTGCGGGAATCAGTATTCCAATTTTGATGAAATATGTCAAAACAGAAGTTTCAATTGTTATGACGATGTTCATTTATGTAATTTCAATTACCGTAATGATCATTGAACCGTCCGTAATGCTGTTATATGGACTAGCGATTTTTCATGCGATTGGAAACGCTGGGACAAGAGTGGCGAGAAATGTATTGATGATGGAGGAAATCCCAAACGAAGTAATGGGCCGTGTGGACAGCTTATTTCGCTTAATTGGTACAGGAATACGAATAGTATTATTAATGTTATTTACAGTAGGTGTATCTAAAGTAGGGGTAATGCTCCCATTTTACCTATTAAGCTGTATATTGATCCTATCATTAGGAATCGCTCTTTATTATGTGATATCACAACGTAAAATCGGGACGGATGTTCCGAATAAATCACTCGTTTAAAAAATACTTCTGCCTCCCTTTCTTTTTCTATATAATAAAAAGAAAGGGAGTGTTAACTTATTTATGAACAAATGGATATTACTTATAATCTTATTACTACCGCCACTATACATTATTTATATGACGTTTCGAATGAATAAAGTTGCTCGTGAAAAATTGAGTAATCACTCTCCACATGTTCTTATATTAGGTGCAAAGCTATTTGGAGATAGACCGTCTTTATCACTTCAAAACCGTTTGGATGTAGCGTTGGAATATTTATATTCTCATCCTGAAGTAAAAGTAATTGTTTCAGGTGGTCAAGGGGAAGATGAAGATATACCGGAAGCTCACAGTATGAGAAACTATTTAATGGTACACGGTATAGATGAGAATCGTATTTTAATGGAAGACCGTTCTACAAATACATATGAAAATTTAAAGTTTAGTATGGATTTATTTAATGTAAAACATGCGGTAGTTGTCAGTAATACGTATCATTTATATCGAACGAAAATAATTGCAAAGCGCTTAGGAATGAAGATGGAGGCATTAGCTGCAGAAACACCAATGCGTTCTAAGAAAAAAATGTATGTGCGTGAATATGCTGCTATTATGAAAACAATATTGTTCGACCGTTAGGGCTCAGATGTGAGCTCTTTTTTATCAAGTATAAGCTCGATTTGTATGGGCTAATAACTAGAGAGGGATGGACAAACCCCCCTCTGATTCAAGTTTCACTTTATAGAATAATGCGTATCATTTGTAATGAAGTCCATATTCCATCAAAATAAAGGAAACAACAATAAAGGAGTTGTGTCTGTGATTCAATTTAATCATGTGTCAAAATCGTATGAAGATGGCACAAAAGCAGTGGATTCACTGCATTTAGAGATTAAAAAAGGAGAATTTTTTGTTCTAATTGGTCCGAGTGGTTGCGGGAAAACAACGACAATGAAGATGATTAATCGTTTAATTGAAACGACGGAAGGATCAATTTTAATCGATGGAAAAGATATTCAAGAATATAACATAAACGAACTGCGTTGGAATATAGGGTACGTGTTGCAGCAGATTGCTTTGTTTCCACATATGACAATTGCTGAAAATATTGCAGTTGTCCCTGAAATGAGAAAGTGGAGTAAGGAGAAAATAAAAACGCGTGTTGATGAACTGTTACATATGGTTGGGTTAGAACCAGATGTATATCGTGATCGTATGCCAGATGAATTGTCGGGAGGACAGAAGCAACGTGTAGGTGTCGTTAGGGCATTAGCTGCAAACCCGAAAATCGTTCTTATGGATGAACCATTTAGTGCGTTAGATCCATTAAGCAGGGAACAACTTCAGCAGGATATAGTGCAATTACAAAAAAAGATTCAAAAAACGATAGTATTTGTAACGCATGATATGCAAGAGGCTTTATCACTTGGTGATCGCATTTGTGTAATGAAAGAAGGGAAAGTTGTTCAATTAGATACACCAGAAGGTATTATACATAATCCGAAAAATGAGTTTGTAGAGGAGTTCATTGGAAATCGTGGACGACCTTGGTATGAGGGGAAGAGTATAGAAGAGGTATTGCCGCTAGACAATCGTATACGAGTAGAAGGGAATGCTCTATCTTTACATTCAACTTTACAAGAAGCACTAGTCCGCTTACAAACTGAAGAGTCAGTGCCGGTTGAAGAAAATGGTCAATATGTTGGGGCGTTAACAAGTCGTCATATTGTCAATTACATTGTTGAACAAATGAAGGAGAGAGGCTAAACAGTGACTGATTTTATTCAAACGTTTCAAGAACGAAAAGTAGAATTGTTAAGTGCGTTAAGTGAGCATTTACAAATATCGCTTATTTCATTATTTTTTGCAGTAATCATTGCGGTGCCGCTTGGCATTTTATTAACGAGAAAAGAACGAATGGCTGAATTTATAATAGGGACTTCTGCTGTTATGCAGACAGTACCATCGCTTGCTTTACTTGGACTTTTAATTCCATTAGTAGGAATTGGAAAGCTTCCGGCTATTATCGCATTAGTTGTGTATGCACTATTACCTATTTTGCGAAATACGTATACAGGAATACGGGAATTAGATGAATCACTTATAGAAGCGGCGAGAGCTATGGGAATGAATAGCTGGAGAAGATTATGGAAGGTAGAGCTTCCACTTGCATTGCCAATTATAATGGCTGGTATTCGGACAGCGATGGTATTAATTGTTGGAACGGCTACATTAGCTGCTTTAATAGGCGCTGGTGGACTCGGTAAGCTCATACTACTCGGTATCGATCGGAATGATCATGCGCTTATCATTTTAGGGGCCGTACCAGCTGCGTTACTCGCTTTATTCTTTGATATAGTACTTCGCATGCTTGAACGTCCAAAACGCGCTCCTAAGCGCGTTGTATTGACGATATGTATTGTCATCGTAGTTGTCGTTTCACCATTTCTTTGGAATACACAAAAGAAAGATATTGTTATTGCTGGTAAACTAGGATCTGAACCAGAAATTTTAATTCAAATGTACAAGCAGCTTATTGAACAGGATACAGATTTACACGTAGAATTAAAACCAGGTCTTGGGAAAACAGCATTTGTATTTGAAGCATTAAAATCAGGAGAAATAGATATATACCCAGAATTTTCGGGAACAGCTTTATCTACTTTCGTGAAAGAAGAACCGAAGAGTACAAATCGTGATGAAGTATACGAGCAGGCCCGAATCGGAATGGAAAAGAAATATAATATGATAATGTTACAACCAATGGAGTATAACAATACATATGCACTAGCCATGCCGAAAAATATAGCAAATCAATATAATATAAATACAATTTCTGATTTGAGAAATATTGCACAGGAGGCTAAGGCTGGATTTACATTAGAATTTGCTGATCGTGAAGATGGTTATAAAGGTATGCAAAAATTATATAACTATAAGTTTTTAAATGTTAAAACGATGGAACCGAAACTACGCTATAGCGCAATTCAATCGGGGGATGTTAACGTAATCGATGCATATTCAACAGATAGTGAATTAGAGCAATATGGACTTAAAGTACTAAAAGATGATAAAGGGTTATTCCCGCCTTATCAAGGAGCACCATTATTAAGAAAAGAGACGTTACAGAAATATCCTGAACTTGAAAAAGTACTGAATAAATTATCTGGAAAGATTACAGATGAAGAAATGCGAAAAATGAATTATGAAGTAAATGTGAATGGTAAAAGTAGTGAAGAAGTAGCGAAACTATTTTTACAAAAAGAGAATTTACTTCGTTAATTTTACAAGAAATATACAAATTTATATGTTTGAAATGACCGCTCATTACAAAATGAGCGTTTTTTTTGTGCATACTTATACATTTTTTCAAAAAAGTATTCCATTTTTCTTCATTTTCTTTTAGAATAAGTAATGTTTTCCTGAAAAAATATAAGAGAAACGTCTATTAGAGAAAAAGGTGACTTTAATAGTTGAACGAACATAACACCTAGAATGACAGATGGGGTGGTACAAATAGAAAAGAAATTAGGGTTTTTTCCGTTAATCGCATTAGTAGTTGGAACGATGGTTGGTGGCGGTGTTTTTAGTTTACCGCATGATTTAGCAGTAGGAGCAAATAGTGGTGCAACGATAATTGGTTGGTGTATTACAGCAATGGGAATGATTCCACTTGCGCTCGTATATCAAACGTTAGCAAGACAAAAACCGGAGCTTGAGGGCGGGATTTATAGTTATGCACGAGCTGGATTCGGTGAGTATATTGGTTTTAACAGTGCGTGGGGATACTGGTTGGCAGGGATTTTAGGAAATGTCGCAACAATTATGTTACTGTTTAGTACATTAGGTTATTTCTTCCCGATTTTTAAAGGCGGAAATAATGCTGCGTCTATCATTGGTGCCTCTCTTTTATTGTGGTCACTTCATTTTCTTATATTATTTGGAATTCGTGAAGCTTCCATTATGAATGTTATCGCAACAATTGGGAAATTAGTTCCGATCGTATTATTTATTGTCGTGATGGTAACAGCGTTTCGCTGGGATACATTTGCACATGACTTTTGGGGCGAAGGAACTATCTCAGTTTCCTCTGTACTAGGTCAAGTGAAAAATACAATGCTCGTAACCCTTTGGGTGTTCATTGGGGTTGAGGGAGCAGTTGTATTATCAGGAAGAGCTAAAAATAGCAGAGACGTTGGAAAAGCGACAGTACTTGGACTTATTTTAGTAATGTCTATTTATATTTTAATTTCTGTTCTGTCAATGGGGGCCATGACAAGAAAAGAACTTTCAGTATTAGAGACTCCTTCGATGGGACATGTATTAGAACATGTTGTTGGGCCATGGGGTGCAATGGCAATTAATATTGGATTAGTTGCGTCACTTGTAGGTACATTAATTGGCTGGTTTTTACTTGTTTCTGAAATTTCTCACGTAGCAGGAAAAGACGGCGTGTTTCCGAAAGTCTTTACGAAAACAAATAAGAAGCAAACGCCGCATATGGCATTATGGATTTCAAATATCGTTGCCCAAACTATATTTATAATCGTTCTGTTTTCACAATCGACATATCAAATTATGTATTTCATTGCGTCAACATCAATTTTATTACCGTATTTATTATCAGCGCTATTTCAATTGAAATTAGTCATCACGAAAGAGCTGAAAGTTGCGAGAGTAAAAAATGGATTGTTAGCATTAATTGCTTCCCTATACTCTGTATGGTTAATTTATGCAGCTGGTTTAAAGAATTTATTACTTGTTTCGATTGTATATGGAATCGGGATTATCGTGTACATGTTTGCAAGAAAAGAAAAAGGGAATCGTTGTTTTGTAGGTATAGAGAGATATGTGATGTGGGCAATTGTTATTGCAGCTATCACATCACTTTATATGTTACTGACAGGAACTATAAAAATGTAAAAGTCCTTTTAATTTAAAGGGCTTTTTTCCTTGTCTAGAGAATATTTAATACATAAGATATTCAGGAGGGATGAAAATGGAAGAAAAAGAACAGTTGTCTAGAATTATGGATTTAGCTAGTGATTTAAGGAAAGTATTAGTACAAGAATCTTTTTTTAATCATCATCCTGAACTTCGAGGCGTGATTGAAAATTTAGCGAGTTCTGTAGAGAATTTGGCGAGTCTGCAGCAAAATAAAGATGAAAATGCCGAAGATCGATTACGGTACGTACTTGCTAAAATGAAAATCGCTCATAATGCCATTTTACAAGAAAAAAAAGCATTTCCTTCTCATTAATATACGTTTTAATTTTGAACCTGACGGGTGACGTCAGGTTTTTTATTTCTAGTTTTAGATTGTAGTTCATACAATAAGAATAGTATGAAAAAAAGAAGGTGACTACGTTGAAATTACATAAAGCTCTTCATCCAAGTTTTATAAAGCGAATGTATTATATGAGGTTTATTGGGAGGTTTGCAAAAGCTGAGGGAGAGAAGAATGGGGAAAATTTCTTTGTACAATGTCTTTCTCCAATACCTTTAACTTTACAAGAGTTATTTCCGACTGGAAAATATTTGTTTGAAGGATTATGCAGTAATAAAAAGAATGAAAAAATCTTTACTGATTTAAAGAAGCGTAAATTAGAAAAGCAACTGGTTATGTTTCGTCTTTATTATGATCGTGGAAATTTATTTCTGGAATTAATATGCACAGAAGAGCCTCAGGAAATAGCATCTTCATATAAATTGATTCCTTCACCAAAGGTCTCAAATTATAATAAGAGAGCGTCTTTGGAACGGAAGTTAAGCAACGGTTACTTATCATTTCTTATGCCTAAATTACCAAAAGACTTTGAGCCTCCAGAATTATTGTGGCATGAAGGAAGGCTGTATGGAAATTTATCGTTAAAATCATCAATAAGTTCAATTTCATATTTTGAGCAAAGAAAAGAATGCAAATATATTGAAATAAACGATTGGATGAAACATGTAGAAATAGCAGTAGATGATCATTTATATTTTGTAAGTGAAAATGTGTATGACCAATTAAATAAACGAATTGTTGAAGAAGGTAAGTTAGTTGAAGTAGAAGATATTAAAATGCAAAAGGAGGACTGGGAATGGGATGAGCGTGAATCCTCTTTTTTACAGTATGTACAAAGTATGGTTCGTAATAAAGGGCTATATTTGGATGATACAGATATATATAATTTTCACATTAGTGTTAAAACCAATATGTTAACAATTGTTAGTGGTATACCAGGTGTTGGGAAATCACGCTTTGTGCAAGCTTATGCAGAAGCACTTGGATTACGTTATGGTGAAGAATTAATTTGGATTCCGATTTCACCATCGTATCAAGAACCACATGATATTCTCGGTTACCTTCATCCGAATGGTAATTTTATTGAAAGTGAAACGAAGTTAGTTCGGACATTGTTAAAGGCTAAAGAAAACCCAAATCAATTGTATATAATTGTGTTCGATGAAATGAACATGTCACATATTGAGCATTGGTTTACTCCGTTTCTATCTGTTCTTCAACTTGAAAAGAAAAATCGTATTTTGAGTTTGTATGAGAAAGTACAAGAAATAGAAAATCCAATTCCACCTTCAGTGGAAATTTGTGAGAATATTATTTTCGTAGGCACTGTAAATTTTGATGAAACGACGAAAGAGCTTTCCGATCGATTATTAGATCGAACAAATTTGATTACATTACAAAAAATCCCGTTTTGCGAGATGAATATAGAACATGAAAAAGCTGTTCAGCAGCCCCCGCTGAAAGTAACAACGGGAGAATTTCGACTCAATTGGTTTAGGAATAAAGAGATGATCGAAGTGTTTACTGAAGAGGAATTAGAGTTATTGGATAAGTTACATGATGTATTATCATCACACGATATATCAAAAGGAATTTCTTTCCGATGTGCAAGCGCAATCGCTACGTATTTGCAAAATATACCGTTCCAAAATAATCAGTCCTATATGATTAGCAGGGAAGAAGGTTTTGATTTGCAAATAAAGCAGCGTGTATTAACGAAATTAAGGGGGACAGAAATGACAGTGGGCTCTCTACTTTCTGAAGAAGTAAAAAGGGGAGCGACATTGATACCACTTTTACAGTCTCCGCTTGCAAATCGTGTATCTACATTTGAACATTCTTTAGCTTATATAAGACAAAAGCGTAGAGAACTGGAGCTGTATGGCTATGCAAAATGAGGAGCGTTATGAAACAGCAATCGTCGATACGAAAGAAACGCTCCCGTTTGTATTGAAGCTAATTATTGGTACTGAGGGGAAAGGCGATTTTATCCTTTTAAACCGGCTTTGTACGTCTACTACAGCATTAGTTCAATGTATTTATAAAGTACAGGAATTAAAACCACTGAAATTGCATATCCATTATCAAAATCCAATGGATATTACATTCATATGGAATAAAGTATATGAGGGACAAAAGAATATAAAAGAGTCACAATATGAATTAAATGAAAAAAAACAAAGAGTATTAGTGTATGAACATGGAAAAACTGAATTTTTTTATCCGTGGCGCTGTGGTTTATATCATTTTGAAGTGCGTATAGAAGATAAAACTTATTATGGTGCGTTTCAAGTTGTTCCTAAAAACTTTTTTGATGACCAATTTGAAATGATTCAAGATTATGTGAAGTCAATTTTAAACGAGTTAATTTTAGATAGAGGTTATTACAAGAAAACTTTCTCAGCACTTAGCGATATTGAAGATTCTTCTTATTTGGTATTGTTAAGAAAGTTGCCACAAAAAATGAAAAGAATAAAACAAATTTTTAAGAAAGTAGAATCGAGTGCGGAATTTGTACACGAATATGAATGGGAAAGGAAAGAGCGGAAGACAACGAGAAAAACTGCCATTATGACAGAAAGAAAGCTTTATGCGAAATATTACAACCGTAAATTTAAGGAGCAAAAAAATAGTACTGAAAATGCATTTCTTAAATTTAAAACGATGCAATTCTATTATTATTTACTTGAAGCAGAAAGTTTTTTGCGGAAAACTATTGAAATACTAGAAGGAGCAAAGAAGAACAAATCAGAAGAATTTCAAGCTGTTAAAACAATTATGCAAACAATTGGCCGAAATGGATCGGTAACGGATAGAGAAAAACAAAAATATAAAAATCTACATTTACTGAAAGAAGCAGATTTACGTAAAAGTTCTGTGAAAATACAAGAATATAAAATATTAGCTCATATCGTATATGAAAGCGTGCAATACTTTCGAAATTTATTGTATTCTCCATTTTGGCGGGAAGTTTCTGAAACAGCTACCATTAATTCGAACACTTTATCTATACCACATCAACAATTAATCCACCAATTAGAATTGTTACCACAACCTACTGAGCAATCCCCATCCTTATTATTCGTATATAAACCAACATTTTTAGTATATGAGTATTACGCTTTTTTTATCGTTACTTCTATATTAGAACAAATCGGATTTGAATATAAAGCTCCTATCCGTGAGCAAATACAAGAACATTTTTATTTAGATGGTTTACAAGATGGAACGACAGTGGTTTTACATCGAGATGAAATAAAAGTGCACGTCGCATTTAATGATTTAATTGAAACACACCCTCTAATTGCACTAAGCAAAGGAAGTAATTTTTATAACGGAGAGGACACAAAGAAGCCGGATATTCGTTTAGATTGTTATGTAAAGGAAGAAGAGAAGTATGTATATAAATCTTCTATTATTATCGAAGTGAAATACAGCCCTATGTACAATATTTTTCAGCCTGTCGGTAATACGAAAGCAACTGAGCAAATGTATAAATACTGGTCTATTAAGTATGTAGAAGAACAGAATGGTAAACGAATTTTTAAGCGAAGAGCGATTTATGAAGTGGTTTGTGTATATCCAGGTAGCCATATGCATAGTAAAAAAATTGAAGCTGGTTGTGGAGTGTTTTTACAACTATATCCATATAAAACGAAACAAGGAGAAGAGAAGTTGGCCGGGAAGCATGGGATGATTCAAATTTTTGAGAAATGGTTAAAAAGTAATAAAATGTAAAAGAAATCCTTTTTAATGAAGGATTTCTTTAGGTTAAGAAGAATTATATGCCATAAGGAAAGAAGCATAACATGGGGCGAACTTGAAATGATAAACATCTTTCATTAGAGAAATTAGTTTTCTTTGTATGTATGATTTGTATAAGAAAGTAAGAAATGGTACATGCGGAGGAAAAGAGTGTGAAATAGGAATTTAATTCAATTTGCAGAATATAATAAGACATAAATATTTTTAGTTGCATACGAAGATTTGTTCTTATATGATAGTAAGTGAAAGCGTTATCAAAAACAGAGCGGCGATGGGAAAGGCGGGTAAATATGTTCCAGCGTGTTCAAACAAAGGAAGAGCATTTTTGGTTCGAGCAACTGTGGGGAGATTTTTGTGAAGAAAGAAACTTAATGTTTGTAGAACGTAATTTAAATCCATCACGATTTTTATTAATAGAAGATGAACATCATATTGGTACAGTAGAATGTATTAAGTTTACAGTACCTGAACAATCAAATTCTGAGTTTTTCTATCCGTTTTCTAAAAATGATTTAGTGAAAGATTTGAAAAATGTGTATGAGATAGGAAAGTTAAGTATTGCGAAAACGTCTCGGGGGAGAGGACATTTCAAAAGGCTGGCAGCTATTTTATTTATGCATGCGTTAGAGACGAAAGCGGAATGGTATATTGCAGCAGTTACAAAAAGAATGTATATGTATTTACTTACACTCGGTTTTCCAATTGAACCGATAGATAGCCCATTCCAGTTTCATGATACTTTACAAGGTGTACCAGTACGAATTCATGCAAGAAAAGGGGCTACACATTTGTATTCTTTGAAAGAATTCCGTGATATTATTCAAGGGAATGCTCATGCACAGGCACTTATTGCAGAATACAGTAAAAATATTATGTTAACAAAATAAAAATATATGAATATATATAGTATGAAGATGGGGCTCATATTACGGTCATCTTTCTTCATACGAAAAAGTAGACCCTTATTTTGTAATAAGGGTCTAAAAAATTATAGTCCAAATATACTGAAAATCATTTTGCGGCGCTTCGGTTTCTTTTCTCTTTCATATGTTGGTTTTGAATCAGGAGTAATGTATATTGGTTCTTCTTTTTTTAGGGAAGCTTCTAGTTTTTGGATTCGCTCTAACATTTCCTCCATTTCGCGGCGATGTTGTAAAAGTTGGTATGTAACGACGTCATTTGCTTTATCTTGCATTTGTTCTTCCATTCGATCTAGTCTTCTCGTAATTGTAGTTAATTGAGCTGTTAATTGCTTAAAATCATTCGATGATGTGTTTTGAACAATTGTGTTTACTTGAGTTTTTAATTTTTCTACATCATTTGAAGATGTAGTTTGAGAGTTTTGAGGCTGGTCCATTTGAGAACGATGGTATTCTAACATTAGATCTAAATCACCTTGTGTGAAAATAAAATGACCATATTTATTTTTTTTTATCGTAAGATTTAATTGTTGTGCAATCCGGACAACAGCCTTTGGGCTAACACCTAATTTCTTTGCGATAAATGGTGTTTTATATTCCAAAATAATCCCTCCTATATATATCCTGTTGAATGATTTCTAGTTATGTAGCAAGTTCCCTTCAGGTGTGACAAAAGAAGTGTGGAATCGGCAAAGAAAGTGTTTTTTCACGAAGTTTAACTGTTTAGCACATACGATTTATATGAATTGTTTTCAGTTATCGGAAAATTGGGGTTATTATAGTTTGACGATAATAAACTAATTAGATTATCATAATTATAAATATCTTTTTTATGTATGCATATAATATATAAAAAGGTGGTTACTAATGTAGAATTTTATTAGAGTATAAGACTGCTTACTTCACTTGAATAAATTTAAGTAGGAGGTGGCTTCCTTGCTTACACTGTAAGTAAGGAAAAGTATTTGGACCTATATAGTATAAGTATAGTGATTGTTTTAATTGCCTTAACGGCATTTTTCGTGGCAGCAGAATTTGCAATTGTTAAAGTGAGAAGTTCACGAATTGACTATTTAATTGCAGAAGGAAATAATCGTGCACTACCTGTCAAAACAGTCATTACAAACTTAGACGAATATTTATCAGCTTGTCAATTAGGAATAACTGTTACAGCTCTTGGGATTGGGTGGTCTGGTAAACCTGCGCTAAAGCACATGTTTGATGTGTTGTTTGCAAATTGGAACGTCCCTACTCAACTCGCAGATATTTTCGCTATAATTTTAGTGTTTTTGTTTATCACATTTTTCCATGTGGTAGTAGGTGAGTTAGCTCCAAAAACATTTGCGATTCAAAAAGCAGAACAAGTGAGTTTCTTAGTTGCTAAGCCACTCATTTTGTTTTATCGTATTGCATTCCCATTCATTTGGATTTTAAATGGATCAGCTCGGTTAATTACAAAGTTTTTTGGGTTGAAACCACCAAAAGGGCATGATGAAGTGCATTCAGAAGAAGAACTGCGCTTATTAGTTTCAGAAAGTTATAAAAATGGTGAGATTAATCAATCTGAATATAAGTATGTGAATAAAATATTTGAATTTGATGATCGTATTGCGAAAGAAATAATGGTACCACGAACAGAGATGAATATTTTAAATAAAGAAATGCCTGCTGAAGAGGCTTTACAAAAAATGTCTCATGAAAAATATACGAGGTATCCAGTTGTTGATGGTGATAAGGACCATGTAATAGGCTTTGTGAATTTTAAAGATATATTTACAGATTTTGTGAAGCATCGAGTTGTTAGTGAAAAGACAGTGGAGCAATATATTAGGCCAATTATTTTAGTTATTGAATCTATCCCAATTCATGATCTATTTTTAAAAATGCAAAGAGAAAGGACACATATCGCTATATTAATTGATGAATATGGTGGTACATCAGGTCTTGTAACCGTTGAAGATATTTTAGAAGAAATTGTAGGAGATATTCAAGATGAGTTCGATACTGATGAACAACCAGAAATCCAACAAGTTAGTGAGACGAAAACGATTCTAGAGGGAAAAGTACTTGTTAGTGAAGTGAACGCATTATTAGGTTTGACTATTGATGACGATGACGTCGATACGATTGGCGGTTGGATCCTAACAAAAAATATTGAGATTTCCGAAGGCGATACCATTGAAATTGAAAATTATAAGTTTTGTGTGAAAGAATTAGATGGACACTATATTAAGAGGTTAGAAGTAACGAAACCTTCAGAATCGGTTGTTATTGTAGGAGATGAAAAAAAGATTTCGCTCCAGGAACAAATTAGTTCGTAAACTCTGCTTTGTAGCAGAGTTTTTTTTGAGCAAAGTGTTTTTTAGTGTATTAGGGCTATGATACAATTACATAAGTCTGACCTTTCACCAGGTGAAATAAATACAATGTATTATCGTATACATATATTTGGAAGGAGAATCACTATGAAAAAGCATTTATATATAAATGGGGTATGGAAATCAGTAGGGACGTATAAACCATTGTATGCACCATATTCTGAAGAAACATTAGCGGAGATTGCGCAAGGTACAGAAGATGACGTTAAGGAAGCAATAGTTTCGGCTAAAAATGCAATGAAAGAAATGAAAAAATTATCAGCATACGATCGTGCAACTATTTTAGAAAAGGTTGCACAAAAAATGGATGAGAGAAGAGAAGAGTTTGCAGAGATTATCGCAAAAGAAGCTGCAAAACCAATTCGTGCTGCACGGGGAGAGGTAGATCGTACTGTTCAAACATATAAGTTTGCAGCTGAAGAAGCGAAGCGTATATATGGTGAGACGTTACCATTAGATGCTGCACCAGGTGCAGACGGCCGTATAGCGTATACAATTCGACAACCAATCGGGGTTATTGGTGCTATTACACCGTTTAATTTTCCACTTAATTTAGTAGCACATAAAGTAGGCCCAGCAATTGCGGCTGGAAATACTATTGTGCTAAAGCCTGCCGACCAAACGCCACTTTCGTCGTATGCATTGGTAGAATTATTTGAAGAAGCTGGTTTACCAAAGGGAGCTTTCAATATAATTTCTGGACCTGGACCTGTTGTAGGTGAGGCATTAGTAAAAGATGAGAACGTTGCTAGTATTACTTTTACAGGAAGTCCGAAAGTAGGTATTGGAATTAAGGAAAAAGCTGGGTTGAAACGAGTGACGTTAGAATTAGGATCGAACGCTGCAGTAATTATTGAAGAAGATGTTGAATTGACAGACGAAATAATTGAACGTGTAAAATGGGGCGCGTTTGTGAATAATGGACAAGTTTGTATTTCAGTACAACGTGTTTTTGTGCATGAACGCAAAATGGATGAGTTTATTACAAGATTAACGAAAGCAATGGAAAACGTTGTAGTGGGAGACCCGCTTCATGAAGAAACAGATGTATCAGCACTTATTTCAAAAAACGATGTAGAACGTATAAATTCATGGGTGGAAGAGGCAGTTAAGGAAGGAGCTAATGTTGTATACGGTGGTAACAAACGTGATGCAAGGATTTTTGAACCAACTGTATTAACAAATGTTCCAGAGTATGTATCTGTTCAGTGCCAAGAAGTATTCGGTCCACTTATGACTGTAAATACATTTAAAGAATTTGATGAGGCTTTAGAACAAGTAAATAATTCACGTTATGGATTACAAGCAGGTGTATTTACAAACAATCTATGTAAAGCAATGCGTGCAATTGATGAATTAGAAGTCGGTGGTGTCATGATTAATGATATTCCAACGTTCAGAGTAGATCATATGCCTTATGGTGGTGTGAAAGAGAGTGGCACAGGCCGTGAAGGGATTAAATATGCAATAGAAGAAATGACAGAAATAAAATTAATATGTATTAAAAAATAAAAGGTACACTTGTTTAATTAAGTGTACCTTTTATTTTACTTCATTTCTTGTTTGAAAATAGCATCTTCTACATAAATTTGTTCTTTATCTACAGCTGTGCTATGAGATAATACTAAACCGATTGGTGTTTCAGTATCTTTATTTTGAACAATTGTAAAAGGAATATTTTTTTCGTTCGCTAATTTAATGTATTTTGATAAATGTGGGTAAGCAATGCCACCATTTAGGAGGATTTGTAATGATTGAGAAGAGCGTATGCTACTCGCTACTTCAGAATATACATTACTTTGCATTACTTGACCGATAGTTAAAGCGATTTCTACGCGTTCACGTAATGTAGTTAAGTACATATTACGTTCTTCTGGTTTGTTTTGCTTTTGGCCATATATGCCTTCTTGGAGATAGTCTTCCACATTTTTATTTACCATATTTTTCACACCTTTCACTTCTTATTGTACGCAAGAATTAAAAAGGATGCAAAAAAAGTGGTTTTGAACAGAAAAATAATTAAAAAAATGGGAAGGGAAAAGGGATATATGAATACAACTTATTTAAATAAGAAAGGAAAAATAAATTTTATCAACATAAATTAACAAAATGTGACAACAATCTATTAACGAAATGTATTTTTTGTGTTAATATTCAAAATATAAAGGGTATTCGTCGTATGGAAATGGAGGGAATGGAGGTTTTTCCAATCGATAAGGATATTAAAGAAGTATTTTGTTCGCACTTGAAAAACAACAGGCACCAATTCGTAGAGAACTGGAAAAACAAAATGATAATTTCCGAAAAAGATCCATTTAAACAAGAGGTAGTTCAAAATGGAGCAAATTTATTAGAGTTAATTATCGAACTTATTATGGAAGATAAAGACATTAATTATCTTCAGCCATTATGTGAGAAAATTGCCATTGAGCGTGCAGGGGCAGATGCGAATATTGGAGATTTTGTCTACAATGCAAATGTGGGAAGAAATGAACTTTTTGAAGCAATGTGCGAATTGGATGTAAGCGCTCGTGAACTGAAACCGATCATGGCCAAAATACATACTTGTTTTGACAAATTAATTTATTATACCGTTTTAAAATACTCAGAAATTATATCGAGAAATTTAGAAGAAAAACAGCAATATATAAATGAAACACATAAAGAAAGGCTTACGATTTTAGGGCAAATGTCGGCTAGTTTTGTGCATGAATTTCGTAATCCGCTAACTTCGATTATGGGATTTGTAAAGTTATTGAAGACAGACCATCCTAATCTATCGTATTTAGATATTATTTCACATGAATTAGATCAATTAAATTTTAGGATTTCTCAATTTTTACTTGTATCGAAAAAAGAAATGTGGAATGAATCTGAACGTTTTTGGCTAAATGACTTATTTCAAGATATTATACAATTCTTATATCCAAGTTTAGTTAATGCAAATGTTTTGATTGAAAAGAATTTGCCATATCCTATTCCACTCGTTGGTTACCGGAGTGAAGTGAAGCAAGTAGTTTTAAATATTTTAATGAATTCGATTGATGCTCTTGAATCGGTGAAAGAAGAGCGGAAAATTATCATTGATGTATTTGAAGAGGATCAGGCTGTTCGCATTGTTATAAAAAATAATGGGCCTATGATTCCAGCAGACAATGTAGAGACCATTTTTGAGCCATTTGTAACTACTAAAAAGCTAGGGACTGGTATTGGACTATTTGTATGTAAACAAATTGTAGAAAAACATAACGGATCCATATTGTGTCGTTCGAATAACGATTGGACAGAATTTCAAATTACGTTTCAAAATTAAAACAGTCTACACCATACGAATGGTGTAGACTGTTTTAATTTGTCAGTATAACGGTCTCTAATTTTGGATCCTCAGTTGAATAACCTACTATTGAAATTGTGTAAATTGTATTTGGTTCAACGTTGAATTTTGGAATGGTTAATAGTACTTTTTTTGTATCAGCAAGTGAAATTTCAATATCTGCTGTACCAGGGCTAACTTGTAAAAAATCTGTTATTTGTTTAAAGAGCACATTTTCAAATAAATGATCCCCATCTTTTAAATTTACATTTACAACTGGAGTGTCTGGTGAAAAATGTGCAAACCGTATTTTTGCTTGACCAGATGGTAAATGAGTATTATCAAGTATAGGTTGTAATTGGAGATGATTATCGCTATTGACTGCTGCAAGGGTATAAGTGTGATTCCCCATTATTGGTACTAATGCTGAGAATATTGGAGTTTCGTTTCCGACAGGGACAATATCAATACGGTATTTACCTTGCACTAATGATAAATAAGGACTGAATTGTTTAAAAGAAATATTTTTAATAACCTTTTGTCCGTTTATTATAATATCAACTGCTGGTGTATGGGGAGCTGTGTGGAAGATTCTCATATGTGACGGTAAAGTCGCTTCTTGTGAATCTCTCTTTTCATATGCTTGTACAAGTTTTGTAATTGCATCATGGTATTTCATATAGAGTTCTACATATCTTTTAGGATTGCTATATTGATAGTAACGAGCGAGCTGTTCGTAACGTGCAGCTTCTTGTTCGTATTTTTCAATTTCGGATTGAGTCATGAACATTCCTCCTTTATCATCATTACAAATATATGCGAAGCTAGAAAGAGGTTATGCAAAAAACTTGCCTTTCTAGAAGGAAAAGTTAAAATGGGGATTTTTTTATTTATAGGCAAACACACATACAAATCGATAATTGTCCTACATAAATTATAAAGGAAAGGTAGTTTGACTTTGATGGAAGGAGTGGAACCATTGGGATGTGGATATCCCAATAGTTAGTGGGAATGAAGTTATGGAGGATTTGGCGCTATAGGCTGTGGGACGAATTATGGATTTGCATTATGAGTATTTCTATTAATTTTAGTGATGCGTTGGATATGGTAATACCGATAAAAGAGCGTCGTGCCGAACTGATTAATGTGGTTAATCGGTTCTTTTTTTATTGTTCTAAACAGGTGGTACTATTTGTTAAGTAATAGTTACGATAAATGAGGCGAAGTAAAATGTCGAATTTTGTTTGAAAATATGCAATATAAAGTAGGATAATAGGAAGGAAAATAACGGGAGTTCCGTCGAAGTTTACACAATGTCAGCAATTGAGGGAAGCTGATATTATGTTAAAAAAATATTCAATTTGTTGTTATCTTAAATCAGGAAGGGGTATTTAAGCGTACAGGTAAGGATTGGTCTTCGTTTTAAGTTCTGAATTTTCTGTTTTTAAAATAATATTTAGCACTCATTTGTATATTTTATAATAGTTTTTTGATAAATTCACTGCTTTTGCAGAGGATTCTTTTTTATGAAAGAAACGTCAATTTTCTTCATATACATATACAAATTGAAGAAATGGGGGAGCGCTATGCGCGATTACTTAATTAAACCACTTGTTGGTCAGCCGTATCCAATGATTTCACATGGAAAAGGTGTGTATTTGTATGATCAAAACGGAAATAAATATTTTGATGGTTCGTCAGGAGCAATTACGGCAGGTATTGGGCATGGCGTAAAGGAGATTGCAGATGTTATTAAAAAGCAAGCAGAGGAGATTGCTTTCGTATATAGATCACAGTTTACGAGTGAACCAGCTGAAAAATTAGCGAAGAAGTTAAGTGATTTAAGTGTAGGAGATTTGAACTGGAGCTTTTTTGTAAATAGTGGTACGGAAGCAAATGAAACAGCTATGAAAATTGCAATTCAACATTTTCAGGAGCGCGGTATTCAAGGGAAACATAAAATTTTGTCACGCTGGATGAGCTATCACGGTATTACGATGGGAGCCTTGTCAATGTCTGGGCATCCGCTGCGCAGACAACGTTTCGTATCTATTTTGGAAGATTATCCAACTATTCCAGCCCCATATTGTTTCAGGTGCCCTGTACAAAAGGTATATCCAACTTGTCAGCTTGCTTGTGCAACTGAACTAGAAAGATCAATTGAAAGAATTGGTGCGGAGCATATTGCAGCTTTTATTGCTGAACCGATTATCGGAGCAGCTGGCGGTGCGGTTGTACCGCCGAAAGAATATTATAAAGTGATTAAAGATATTTGTAGTCATTACGATATTTTATTCATTGCGGATGAAGTAATGACTGGGCTTGGTCGTACTGGTGCATGGTTTGCGATGGAGCATTGGGGTGTAGAACCGGATATTATGACGCTTGGTAAGGGATTGGGAGCGGGATATACACCGATGGCAGCGACGATTGTTAGTGACCGAGTTATGGAGCCAATTTTACGTGGGTCACGTTCTGTTATGAGTGGGCATACGCTAAGTGCAAATCCATTATCTGCAGCAACGGCTCTAGCTGTTATTGAATATATGGAGAAACATAATCTACCTGAAAAAACAGCGGAAAAGGGAGAGTATTTAATTAAGGGGCTACAGAAAGTTCAGCAACAATCGACAATTATTGCTGATGTGCGTGGAAAAGGGTTGTTGATCGGAATAGAATTGCAACCGTTTACAAAAGCATCCGAGCTCATTTCAGTTGCTGCTAAAAATGGACTTCTCCTATACCAAGCTGTTTCAGGGCAAGCAGGAAAAGAAGATAGTGCACTGCTTGTTGCACCACCAATGACAACTACATATTCCGAGTTAGATGAATTACTTTCAATTTTTGCAAAAAGTGTAGAAGAGATGATGCAAAAAGGAGGGCATAGTATAGCATGACAACTATTACAAATACATTCGGTAAATTAAAAGAAATAGAGGAAGTAATTTCTTTGTTCCATGATGATATGACATTAATGTTTGGGGGATTTGGAGGGATCGGATCCCCTCCAACTTTAATACAGGCTATTTTAGATAAAGGCATTACAAATTTAAATTTAATAGGAAATGATACTGGATTTCCTGATGTAGGAATCGGTCGTCTTGTTACAAATGAACGGGTTAAGTCTTTAGTTACTTCTCATATTGGTTCAAATCCAAATGCAGGAAGACAGTTAAATGAAGGACGATTACAAATTGAGTTTTCCCCGCAAGGAACATTAGCAGAGCGTATTCGCGCTGGAGGAGTTGGGCTTGGTGGTGTTTTAGTTGATGTTGGTGTTGATACGATTGTAGAAGAAGGAAAACGAACAGTTGAAATGAATGGAAAGACATATTTAGTTGAAACAGCTTTAACGGCTGAAGTCGCAATTGTATATGCGAAAAAAGCGGATCCGTTTGGCAATCTTGTATTTGATAAAAGCGCTCGTAATATGAATCCGCACGTAGCTATGGCTGGGGACATAACGATTGTAGAAGCAGAAGAAATTGTTCCACTTGGAAGTTTAGATCCAGAAGAAATTGTCGTCCCTGGTGTATTTGTAAATTATATCGTGCCATCGGAAGGAGTGAATTGGAAATGGGTATGGGCGTAGAAGTGAGAGATAAGATTGCAAGACGTGCAGCGAGAGAAATTCAAAATGGCATGATTGTAAATTTAGGTATTGGAATTCCATCGCTTGTACCGAATCATTTACCAGAAGATATGAATGTTATGTTTCACGCGGAAAACGGTATTGTCGGTATGGGACCAACGCCAAGTAAAGGGAATGAAGATGAGAATTTATGTAACGCAGCTGGTTTACCAACATCTCTTATTACAGGAGCAAGTTATTTCGATAGCTGCATGGCATTTGGCATGATTAGAAAAGGATTACTTGATGTTACGATACTTGGTTCGTTACAAGTAAGTGAAAATGGTGATTTAGCGAACTGGATTGTACCAGGAAAACGCGTTCCAGGTATTGGAGGAGCGATGGATTTAGCGCAAAAAGCGAAGCGGGTCGTTGTTGTGATGAATCATGTTGATAAATATGGAAATGCAAAGATTGTTTCGGAATGTACATTGCCATTAACTTCGAAAAAATGTGTAGATTTAATTATTACAGACATGGCTGTCATGGAAGTGACTCCAAGAGGACTTGTCTTACAAGAATTAATGAGTCCGTACACTGTAGAAGATGTAAAACGACATACGACAGCTGATTTTCATATAAGCTCAAATTTACTAGTAATTGAATGAGGGGAGTTGTAATATATGGAGCAATTAAAAAAACAAGTTTGTGATTATATTGAGAGTCATGAAGAAGAGAGCGTAAAATTTTTAACACGACTAATTCAAGAAAAGAGCGTATCTGGTGATGAAAGTGGTGCGCAGGCAATTATTATTGAAAAGTTGCGTGAGTTAGGTCTCGACCTTGATATTTGGGAGCCTGCTTTTAATGAAATGAAAGATCACCCTTATTTCGTATCACCTCGTACAAGCTTTACAGATAGCCCGAACATTGTAGCGACTTTAAAAGGAAGTGGCGAAGGGAAATCTATGATTTTAAACGGGCATATTGACGTCGTGCCAGAAGGGGATGTAAATCAGTGGGACCATCATCCGTATAGTGGAGAGAAAATAGGAAACCGCATATATGGACGTGGAACAACAGATATGAAAGGCGGCAATGTCTCACTTATGCTTGCGATGGAAGCGATTATTGAATCTGGTATTGAACTAAAAGGTGATATACATTTTCAAAGTGTAATAGAAGAAGAGAGCGGTGGGGCAGGAACATTAGCTGCTATTTTACGAGGATATAAGGCAGATGGCGTTATTATTCCTGAGCCGACGAATATGAAGTTTTTCCCGAAACAACAAGGGTCAATGTGGTTTCGTCTACATATAAAAGGCAAAGCAGCACACGGTGGTACACGTTATGAAGGAGTAAGTGCAATTGAAAAAAGTATGTTTGTTGTAGATCATTTGAGAAAATTAGAAGAGAAGAGAAACGGTCGAATTACAGATCCGTTATTTAAGGGGATTCCGATTCCAATTCCAATTAACGTTGGGAAAATTGAAGGGGGAAGCTGGCCAAGTTCTGTTCCCGATTCATTAATTTTAGAAGGAAGATGTGGTATTGCGCCGAATGAGACTATAGAGGCAGCAAAAGAAGAGTTTGAAGGCTGGATTGGTGAATTAAAAGATGTGGATAGTTGGTTTGTAAAAAATCCTGTAAAAGTAGAATGGTTTGGAGCGAGATGGGTTCCTGGTGAACTAGAAGAAAATCATCCACTTATTACAACGCTTGGGCATAACTTTGTTGAAATCGAAGGGAATGAACCGATTATAGAAGCTTCGCCATGGGGAACTGATGGAGGTTTGTTCACACAAATCGCTAACGTACCAACGATAGTATTTGGTCCAGGAGAGACGAAAGTAGCACATTATCCAAACGAATATATAGAAGTTGATAAAATGATTGCTGCCGCAAAAATAATTGCATGTACATTACTAGATTGGTGTGAGGTGAAGAAATGAAATACTATGAATCTTTTAGTGAACAGACAAAGCATTACACAGTAGAAGGGGTTTTAGATTATTTTAATAAACGTGTTAGAGTTGATCACTATACAGGAAATGTTGAAAGTATTATACAAACAATCGATGAATTAGCAGAGAAACATTCTTTCACTAAATGTATTATTAAAGGAAAGGGAGAGCATGTTTCAACATGGCTCTCTTTCGGTTTCTTACTGGAAGCAACGATACCTCATTATTTTCAAGGACACGATGCGTACTTCTTCGTGAAATATCAAAGTGATAAAAGACGAAATAGTATTCATTGGGCTGAAGAAGATAACATTTTAAGCGGTGTAAAATCAAAAGAAGTAAAGGAAAAAGAAATCCCAGAGAAGTTTGTGTTAAGAAAGGCGACCGAAGAAGACGCTGAAGAATTAGCAACCGTCTTTGGAAAAGTATTTGAAGTTTATCCGACACCTTTAAATGAAGCAAGTTATGTAAAGCAGACGATGAAGGAAGAAGATACAATTTACTATGTTTACGAATTCGATGGACAAATTATTAGTACAGCGTCCGCTGAAATGAACGTGAAAGAAGGAAATGCAGAATTAACAAACTGTGCAACTTTACCGGAATATCGAAAACATGGATTTATGAAAAGTTTACTAATTAAGTTAGAGGAAGAGCTCCAAGAAAAATCTATTTTTTGTTCCTATACAATTGCTCGTTCGCTTTCTTTCGGTATGAATGCAGCCTTTCATCAACTAGGCTATACATACACAGGAAGACTTGCGAATAATTGTTACATTTTTGATAAGTTGGAAGATATGAATATATGGGTAAAGGATTTATCTAATAATAAATAGGTAAAAGAAACATATACATCATAATAAAAAAAATAGAACGGAATCGTCATGCTTATAATCGCACAGAGGGTGCCGAAAATTCGGCGTTGAATTTGCTGGATTTTCGGCAAAAGGGGGGATGACATTGCTAGCAGTTTCGACACAGGAAGTCATTGAAGCGATTTTGGGCAGTATAGATGAGGCCATACATGCAGTAGATGAAAATGGGATTACAATCTTTTATAATACAGTTGCTGCAAAACATGATGGGTCTAAAATTGAAAATGTGCTAGGAAAGCATTTATTAAAAGCATTCCCGTCATTATCAAGAGAAACAAGTACGTTGATGAAAGTATTAGATACAAAAAAACCAATCGTACACCAAGTTCAACATTACCAAAATTTAAATGGGGAAGACGTTTGTACGGTAAATACGACGTTACCTATTTTAATAGATGGAAATATTGCTGGCGCTGTAGAAATTGCGAAAGATTATTCTACTATTCAAAAACTTACTGATACAATTGTAGATCTACAAACGAAAATAAAACGATCGACTAGCAAAAAAACGGTGAAAAAGCATGTTGCATTCGAGACAATTGTGACTGATGATTCCCGCTTTAAACAGACGAAAGAATTAGCACAAAAAGTAGCGCCAACCGATGCGAATGTTTTAATATATGGTGAAACTGGAACGGGGAAAGAGCTATTTGTGCAAGCGATTCATGAAGCTTCTAAACGAAAAAATAAGCCGTTTATTGCACAAAACTGTGCAGCTTTGCCAGAGTCGCTATTAGAAAGTTTGCTGTTTGGCACGACAAAAGGTAGTTATACAGGGGCGATCGAACGGGCAGGATTATTTGAACTTGTAGATGGAGGAACGTTGTTTTTAGATGAACTTAATTCAATGCCACTCGATTTACAAGCGAAGATGCTACGTGTATTAGAGGATGGGGTCATTAGGCGCATTGGAGATAATAAGACGAGGAAAGTAGATGTTCGCGTTATTACTGCGATGAATCAGCCTCCAGAAGTATGTTTAAGAGAAAATAAAATTCGCACTGATTTATACTATCGATTAAATGTATTTTCATTATATATTCCGCCGCTTCGCGAAAGAACTGAGGATGTATTGTTATTAGCGTCTTATTTTTTGAAGGAATATAATAAGAGTTATAAAAAAGGTGTACTTCAAATTGATAAGGAGGCAAAAGAAAGATTACAAGCTTATCAATGGCCTGGAAATGTTCGTGAGTTAAAACATACGATTGAACATGCTGTCATTATTGCGGAAGGTAATTCATTAACAGCTAATTGTTTACCGCGTACATTTCGGAAAGAGAAAATTCCGGAGAAGAAAAGTATATTACCACTTAGGGAAGCTCTACATCAAACGGAAAAAGAGTTAATAGATCAAGCGTTAATTGAGACGGAAGGTAATATTTTGCGAGCAGCAAAAATGTTAGGTATTCCGCGTCAAACGCTTCAATATAAACTGAGCAAGTACGACAAAACCGCCGAATAATCGGCGGTTTTTGTGTGTTTGCACCAATAAAAGAGCGTTTACATATATAACAAGTAATGAATATGATAGTAAATATAGTTTTAGTACAGCACTTAAAAATATTTATTCTCTTATATAATAGGGTATTTCTCGCATTTACTTATCAAGAATATGAAGTTGGCATAATTATTGCTTATATAAAGAATGAGCGTATAAAAAGGGGGAATAGCAATGTTACATGATGTATACAAACCAAATCGTCACTGGAAGGATATTGAATTATGGAAAGATGTTACAGAAGAACAATGGAATGATTGGGTTTGGCAATTAACGAATACGATCAAAACTTTAGATGATTTAAAGAAAATAATTAACTTAACACCTGAAGAAGAAGAAGGTGTTAAAATTTCAACGAAAACGATCCCGTTAAACATTACACCGTACTATGCTTGGCTAATGAATCCTGATGACCCACGCTGTCCGATTCGGATGCAATCAGTACCGATTTCGGAAGAGTTATATAAAACAAAATATGATTTAGAAGATCCTCTTCATGAAGATGAAGATTCACCAGTTCCAGGATTAACGCATCGCTATCCAGACCGCGTACTATTTTTAGTAACGAATCAATGTTCTATGTATTGTCGTTACTGTACACGTCGTCGTTTTAGTGGACAAATTGGAATGGGCGTACCGAAAAAGCAATTAGATGATGCGATTGCTTATATTAGTGAGACACCACAAGTACGTGACGTTTTAATTTCTGGCGGTGATGGACTTCTAATTAATGATAAAATTTTAGAATATGTATTAAAGAATTTACGAGCAATCCCGCATGTCGAGATTATTCGTATCGGAACAAGAGCACCAGTTGTATTCCCACAGCGTATTACAGAAAATCTGTGTAACATAATTAAAAAATACCATCCAGTATGGTTAAATACACATTTTAACACTTCTATTGAGATTACAGAAGAATCGAAACTAGCATGTGAAATGCTTGCGAATGCAGGTGTTCCAATTGGAAACCAAGCTGTAATTTTAGCTGGAATTAATGACAGCGTTCCAATTATGAAAAAACTTATGCATGATTTAGTGAAAATTCGTGTTCGTCCATATTACATTTATCAATGTGATTTATCAGAAGGTATCGGTCATTTCCGTGCACCAGTTTCGAAAGGTCTTGAAATTATTGAAGGCTTACGTGGACATACGTCTGGTTATGCAGTACCAACTTTCGTTGTTGATGCACCGGGCGGAGGCGGGAAAATTGCGCTTCAGCCAAACTATTTAATTTCACAAAGTGCGGATAAAGTTGTTCTTCGTAACTTTGAAGGGGTTATTACAACGTATCCAGAACCAGAAAACTATATCCCAGGAAGAGCAGAAGGCTACTTTAAAGAAATTTATCCGACTTATGAAGAGAAACGTTCTGATATCGGCGTTGCAGGATTGATGAGTGATAGGAAATTTAATCTTGTTCCAGATGATTTACAACGTATGAATCGCCGTAAAGATTATGAAGTCAATGAAACGCATGCTTCTTTAAAAGATAAACGTGATAAGCGTGATCAATTAAAAGATAAAAAATATCAAGCACAAATGGCAAAGTTAGATGACGACAAAAAAAATGAGGGTGACGTAGTATGAATTGTATGTGGTGTGACAGTACAGAAGCGAAAGAAAGCTTGAATACTGTATATTGGGAATTACCAGATGGTACGAAAGCCATTGAAATCCAAGAGACACCATGTATTACTTGTTCCTCATGTGGAATGGACTATCAAGCAGACCATACTGTAAAAGAAATTGAAGATCAGTTGTTTTTAATTTATACGAAAGATTTGCCAAAACAACTAACATACGAAGAGTTGATGGGAAGACCACGTTTATTAAAAAGGAATTATTTCGACTTTTAACCAGCTTTTATGCTGGTTTTTTTCTTTTTTGCCTTGTATAATGTACCCAAGTTAGAAAGGTAGGGAATATTTTTGAAAAAGACATTTTACCATTATATGATGAAGCACCGTGCAGCTTTATTTAAAAATGAAATATCAGATTTAGCAGAGGCGATGTATGATGATTTAAGTTTTCCGAAGCAATCTGAAGACTATGATGTAATTAGTTCATACTTAGAGTTAAGTGGAATGCTAGAAAGTATGTCTATATTTGATGATGCATGGGATTTATATATACAAGAGAGATAAAAATTATAAAAAAACATACAGAATACATTACTTTTTTAAAGTGAAGTATTTTGTATGTTTTTTTATACGAAAGTTCTTGATTTGAAGCTAGTCTATTTACTAGTTTTTTTGCGTTTCACATAAATTTTATGTAGTGATATTTTTTTATTGAAAAAATTTATGAATATAAGCTTCTGTGATAAGCGTTTTAATGTAGGTTGCATATACTGTTATCAAAATCACGACGTTTAAAAAAGGAGAGATAGAGATGGCAAAGAAAAAACAACCTAAATACAACGTAGGGGACATAGTCGTGATTACGCTATATGGAACCGTTGGGAAAGTTACAAATATGAAGGTTTTAGATGGAGTTTACGTATACGAAGTAAATAATCACGATGGGTTTTACGTTGAGCAAACTTTGCAGCATGTAACAGAGCAGGAAATGAAAAAGGGCGACACAGAGTGGATTGAATTAAATTATAACTTTACGTTTGGTGATCTCGTGCAAGTAACTGGATATGATAAAGATGTTTTTCGTATTGTTGGTTTTCGTACAGAAGTATGGAGATATAAAAATGATGCATGGGAAGATACTATATATGAATTGTCACGAATTACTGATGGTGAATGGTTAGAAGCTGATGAATCTGATTTAACATTACTTGCCAATGCACAAACGGCAAATGCAATTTTGAAGAAAATGAAACAAGATAAAGCTGGTATGAATAAATTGGATTTAGGAAAATTGAAGTCAATTAACAATTCGAAAAAAGTAAGTGTAAAGACGAATCGCCAAGAAATTATTGATGGGTTATTAGATATTTATAATGATTATCATTTATTATTCGATACATTTAAAGATGAAGAATATAAAATTGTTATGGATGTTGTTCAAAATTATTTAGTTAAATTGACAGAGAAAAAATAGTTAACTAGAAAGAGAGAATAAATTGAACAACAACATATGCAGTATAAGGTATGCCTACAATTATTAAAAAAATAAAAAGCCATTTAATAAGAGAGTCTGCCCATTGATCTTCATGCATGAACTCTTCTTTTGTTTGCTCTACTTCGTATTGGTATTCCATTATTATTTCCCCCCTTGGATAGCTTGTACTAACATCGTATGCCCTTTGCCTACACGATATGACTTATAAAAAAGAAAAAACTATTTTTCTAATCTCATATACATAATTTTGAGATTTTTTCATAAAACAGAAATAAAGGAGTGATGCTCATGAAGGAAATTGAAGTCGTAATTGACACGGAAGAGATTGCGGAGTTTTTTTATGAGCGACTAATTGAAAGAGGGTACGTTCCAAAAAGAGAAGAAATTGAGGACCTGGCAGATATTACATTTGAGTATTTATTAGAGAAATGCATGATTGATGAAGTTTTTGATGAAGAGGAAGATTGAAAGTAACGGCGGGCTTAACTCGTCGTTTTTTACTCTTTACAAACTTGTCACAAATATAGACAAGAATTGTTGGTATAATTAAAAGAAAATTTTATACAAGAGGTGAAGGGATGTTCAAAAAAATTATTGATTCTTTATTAGGAAAGAAAAAACATCGTTCGTATTCAAGTAGTGATTATCGTCATAGAGGGCGCTCGTATTCAAGTAGCGATAATAAACGACGTTCATCTGGTTATGGGCATCAGCATTATAAAAGAAAACGTAAAAGCCGTAGCTTCTTTTCAAGTAGCTGATGAAATGGCGTCGTATACTAGCTTTATTTGATAGACCACTGCGAAAAAATACAATTGTTGCAGAGCGTTATAAGATTGAATCAGTAATTGGAATGGGCAGTTATGGGGTTACATATGTCGTTAATGATTTTCAAATAAATAAATATAAAGTCTTAAAACAATTAAGGCAAAGTAAACAAAGATATGAGTTTGGTAGAAAATCATTTGAGCAAGAGAAAGTGATTTTACAAACATTAAATCATGAGTCAATTCCTAATCTACATGATCATTTCATATGGGAGAAAAAGAACTTTTTTGTGATGGAGTATATGCCGGGAGAAAATTTCGAAGATTATATTTTCCTAGATGGGCAAGTATATGATGAACGTGAAGTTTTTGAAATTTTATATGAAGTACTAGGAATTGTTTCGTATTTTCATAGTAAAGGGATCATTCACCGAGATTTACGTATTCCAAACATATTAATGAAAGAAAATCAGATTAGTATTATTGATTTTGGATTGGCTAAATTGAAAGGTGAGGGTGATGAGCGAGCTACAACTTATGAAGGTGAACAAGCTTTGATGCGAGAAATTCACTTTCGTAGCGATTTTTATGCGCTCGGTCATTTCGCATTATTTTTATTGTATGCTAGTTATGAATCGACTGAAAAAAAGGAAAAACCTTGGTATGAAGAGTTAGTGCTGGAAGAATATAATCGCGACATGCTAATGCGAATGTTACAAATGAAAGCGCCATACTATGAAAATGTACAAGATTTGAAAAAAGATGTAGCTTACGCTTTAGAAAGGATGGAGACCCCATGTTTCAAAAGTTTTTAGCAAGCGTTGGTATTGGTAGTGCAAAAGTAGATACTGTTCTTGAAAAAGATGAGTATATAGTTGGAGAAGAAATCGTAGGGAAGATACATATAACTGGAGGTTCAGTTAGCCAAGAAATTGAAAGCATTTACTTAACGTTGTCGACGTCATATGTAAGAGAAGTGGATGATAAAAAAGTAACGTCAACGTATGATTTGGAGCGAGTTCGTTTAACAGATCCATTTTCTGTAGAGTCAAATGAAAAAGTGGAAATTCCATTTTCGTTTTTAATGCCAATTGAAGTACCACTAACACTTGGAATGAAAACGGTTTGGGTTCATACAGGCCTTGATATTAAACGTAGTATTGATCCAAGTGACCGTGATTATATTCAAGTGTTGCCGAACGCGCTATTGAACAGTGTATTAAATAGTGTAAATCAATTAGGTTTTAAAGCGCGTCATATAGAATGCGAGGAATTGCCGTATCGATTACGTAAGCAAGTTCCATTCGCGCAAGAATTTGAGTTTATTCCAGTTTCCGGAGAGTATTATGGGAAATTAGATGAATTAGAATTATTAATTTTGCCAAGTGCCCATGACCGATTAGAAATTATTATGGAAGTAGATAGAAAATCACGTGGATTAGCTGGTTTGTTCGCGGAAGCGCTAGATCTTGATGAGAAGGTTATTCGCTTTACAGTAACAAGCGAAGATATTCCAACGATGCAGCAAAAAATTAACAATAATATTTTTTAATAAACTATGCATAAAAAAGAAATGGAGAGGAAAACTAAAACAACCGCTCCATTTTTTTGCATAGTGAGGTTATGTATGTGAAACGATACCGACATTTATACTTGTTAAGTTGTACACTACTCATTTGTTTTGTCGCACTATCACTTTCGTATCATACCGCTTGTATTGAAAAATTTGATAATGTAGTCGCACACTTTATTCAAAGTTTCCGAAACGAGTATTTGACAACCTATTTTACTTGGGTGTCCTTTATCGGTTCAAAAAGAATATATTTCCCGTTACTCATTATACTTGTAATGTATTTTCTCCTTAGAAAAAAAATATTAAGTGCATTACTTCTAACAATTAATTATTACGGATCACGTTATTTGAACAGTATGCTCAAACTATGGTACGAACGAGCAAGACCTGATGTGACGCAGCTTGTTACAGCAACTGGATATAGCTTTCCGAGCGGGCATACGATGAATGCTACTGCTTTCTTAGGATTTATTGCATATGTCACAATTACAGAAGATCGTATTTCATTGCATAAAAAGTTGCTGATTATTTTTATAGCAAGCTTCGTTGTATTATCTATTTCAGTTAGCCGAATTTATCTTGGCGTGCACTATCCATCTGACATATTAGCCGGATGGGCAGCGGGCGGTAGCTGGCTCGTTTTATGTGTTATATTTCATAAGGCGTTCATTAAAAAAGAACCTATGTCATAATAGGTTCTTTTTGCATGGGCTCCACATGAATATGAGCATGGTAAATTCCGAATTTCTTTCGAAGCATATCTTCAATACTGTCAGTAATACAATGGCTTTCGCTAACATCCATTCGAGCATCTACTTCAATTGTAATATCTACATACGTTTGATTCCCATACATACGAGCACGAATATCTACAATATGTTCAACACCTGAAATATGCCCTATAGCATCAGCGTATTCATCCATTTTTTCAGGATCAATTCCATCCGTTAGCATATGAGAAGCTTCTACGAAAATGTCCCACGCGGTCTTACAAATAATAAGACCGACAATTAAAGCAGCAATAGGGTCTAAAATAGGCATTTTGAACTGTGATCCGACAATACCTATTACTGTACCAATACTTACGAGAGCATCTGATAAATTATCTTTTGCAGCAGCCTCTAACGACTTACTCTTTGTTTGAATCGCAATCTTTTTCGTATATTTATATACGAAATACATTACGACGGCAGAAAATAAAGCAACCCACGCAGCGAGTACATTAGGTGCTGCTTGTTTCGGATTTAAAAACGATTGAATTGCACTAATCACAACTTCTAATCCGACCGTTGCCATAATAAAGGAAGCAACAAGAGATGCGATTTGTTCTGCACGCGAATGCCCATATGGATGATCTGGATCACGAGGCTTACGAGAAATTTTCAGGCCAATTAATATCGCTAAAGAAGCACCAATATCCGTTAAGTTATTCAAACCGTCAGCACGTAATGCGCTAGAGAGGGTAATATAACTGATGATGATTTTCATAGAGGATAAAAATATGTAGGCTATAATGCTGACAATAGCACCTTTATCAGCTTCTTTATGAGAAAGAGAATCCATTTTAATCACTCGCCTTTCTACAAGGAATTTCTTTCTATACATAGAGTATCAAACGAAACTCGTGTGGGTCTATACAAACATTGTTGACGTTTTATAGCTTTTTAAGAAGGGGATAACAAAGTTTCGTTAAGGAAAAATATGTTGAAAAGTACAAAGTAAGGGTATGAATGGAATTGGGATTTATCTACAATTCAAGAGATAGGAGGGTAGGAGGATGAAGAAACGCATACTTTTCTTACTATGTATTTTTCTTATAATGACTGGATGTAATTCATCAAATGATAAAAACGTGAAGAAACAAAATATTTCTAAAATATCAATATCCACTTTTAAAGGATACGGTGGATTAAATGAAAATTATTTTATGTGTATAGAAGACAAACAAATAATCAAAGGGATTAATAATCTATTTAATAACACGAAAAAACAAAAGCGAAGCGGCGAAAAACCACAATACGATGTATTAATTACATATGAAAGTGGTGATACAAACGGTATACATCTTTACCTTGGAGATGAAGGGGATAGGAGTGTAATTATGTACATTGGTCATGAGGAAACCGTATATTACTCTTCTAAAGAGATGACGAAACAACTACGAAAGATAATTGTGAAAAAAGATTAAAACCCTCTGGAAAATATTTTTTCAGAGGGTTTTCGTTTCTTAGTACGCTTCTAAAAACTCAGTAACTTGCTCTTCCGTTTTTGCATTTGCACTATGTAAGTGACCTAGCTTTTCGCCATTTTGATATACAAGTAGGCTTGGAATGCCCATTACTTGATACTCTTCAGCAATACTTGGGAACTCATCTTTATTAATAGAATACCATTCAAACTTATTGAACTCTTCCATTACATCCCCGATAAAGTTGTCCATACGCACGCAATCTGGGCACCATGTAGTAAAGAACTTAACAACTACTGGCTCCTCGCTTGCGATGATGTCTTTGAATTCCTTGTCAGACTTGATTTCTCTCATGTTCTGTTGCTCCTTTTTCACTTGTGATATTTTGGGTTATTTAGGCGGTGTTTTTGCCCAGAAACGAAAACTTCTAACAAAAGTTTTTCATTCCGAATAATTCGTTTGCAAATTGATCCACCGCAGTTTCCTGAAGCCCTGGTACGACATGTAAGTAGGTGTCCAATGTGATACCTACTCTTTTATGTCCTGATCGTTCACTGACAATCTTCGGGTGAATACCTTGTTGCAACATTAATGTTGCATGAGTATGCCTTAGATCATGGAAACGAATATCAGGAACCCCACTTTTCTTTATAAGCTTTTTCAGGAGTTGTGTCAAACTTCTGAAACGGCAGACCAAATCGTAGTCATTATAGCGTTTATCATATCGCTCTTTTTTCTCAGAGATTTTTTGCAGATGGTCATTTAGTGCCATTAAAGTAATGTCAGGCAAAATCAGTAATCTTTTTCCAGAAGAGGTTTTTGGTTCATGGAATCCCTTTGTAATGTGAGAGAGGGAACGGTTAACAGATAACGTTCGTCTCTCAAAATCAATATCTTTCCATTGTAGACCTAAGATTTCACCTTTACGTATTCCACATGTAATAGCAAGAAGATAAGCGATATAATAACGGTTTTCTTTTGCATGTTCTAAAAAACGAAGAACTTCTTCATCGATTAAAAAACCAGGGGGTTAACGCTGATTTAGTGGAAAGAGTTCATTATATCACTCTTTCGGAGGAGGTGGGTTAGGGGGCGGAAATGGTTAAAGAAACTATTTTCGAAAAACGCCCACCCTGCATTGTTTGTGAGGAACAAGAAGGTGAGCTTCAATTAAACGAAACTGATTGGATTTGTGAAAATTATGCCCAAATTATGCATGAACAAGGTATTGAAAGAGATGAATAGTATCCTTTACATCTTATTCCATATATAACAAAGCTGGTTAGCTTCTGATTCAAGCGCTATTAAATGATCATTATTAATAGAGTTATTCGTATACATTCTGTTCTTTTGGATGTTAAGAACCGTATAATTCACATCGTTATGTTCATTTGAAAATGTTGATTCGTTTAATAATGTCAGCGTTGAGTTGATGTTGTATTTATCAATTCGCTCTTTTTTTCCTTTGAAAAACAGTTTGATAAGATGCGGCTCATCATTAATGAGCAAACCGAGTTCAGGCGATGAGCGGACGATTAAATCATCTGATATCCAATGTGATTTACCTGGATCGAACCAAGAGACGTCTTTGTTTTTAATAAATTTTTTGTACTGTTTTATGACATCGATATAGTTTTGCTGTTTCTTCTGATCAACCGTTTGCACTAATGTTTCGAAACATTCAAAAGGTAGTTCGTTTTGATGAAATTTAATAACAGTGTCTCGTAATTGTTTCCAGTAATCAAAAGCTGGTTGGTATTCCGGTTGAGATTTTAGATTTTTCATAAAGTTTGTTTTAGCTGCACTACTTTTCAGTGTGAAGTCTAGAAATTGTGTAAGTCCTACTTTAATTTCTGCCATATTACACCCCCTTTCCAAGCATTACTAATTCGATAACAGAAAGGAAAATCCTGTATTTTTTAAGGAGGCGAGCTAGCTGCTAGAAAACCAGATGTCCATGCACAATGGCTATGGTAAAGCTGATCCACAGGAGCAAGAAGGTATCATGGCAACGTCTATCGATGCCGAAAAGTTACAAGATGCCATCAGTCGAGCGGTAATGATTTCACATGAATATCCATGAGGGTGTGAATGGGAGCATTAATGAAGCAGTGGAATTGTTACAAAAGTATTTGGGGCAATAAAAAAGGACTCACGGCAATGAGTCCTCATAAAAAATATATGTTGGTATTAGTATAAAATGGAAGGTGAGTGAATAGAACATGCAAGCAAAAGTATTGGTTAACAAACTAAACATGGACCACGCTCAGTGGTTGCAAGCTATTGGTGGCTCAGATGTTTCTGCAATCGCAGGTTTAAATAAATGAAAATCAGCAGTTCAAGTATTCTTTGAAAAAACACAAGCGATTGAAAAGGAAGATGTACAAAGTGAATCGGCATATTTCGGAAACGTTTTGGAAGAGGTAGTTGCAAAAGAATTTTCCAAGCGTACGGATTTAAAGGTACAACGCAGAAATGCAATCTGGCAGCATCCTGAATACCCGTGGATGCTTGCAAATGTAGACCGATTGATTGTCCGTGAAAAGATTGGCCTTGAATGCAAAAAAGTCGGAATATTTCGGTAAATAGTGGGGGTCAAAAGAAGGAAGGTGAACAAAAACGCTATTTGAATAAAAGCTAGTGAACTAGTTTTTAACACTCACTGAAATTAAGAATCATAACATACTTTGTAATAACTTATATGGAAGTGAGTTGAATAATAATGTTTTATTCATATTTTGATACCCGAGATAGAATGCGTCCGTATGGTACGGCGGGTATTACGTATAGCGGAGCACAAAGTACAATTCAAGCTGTTCAACAAGCGTTACAAGCACAGCAGCAAATGCAACAAATACAGCAAGGCATACAACCGTACTATCCATCTATGGAGTATTATTACCCAATGCATCATATTACACCATACGGAATTTCTGTTTCAACAATTCCATATGGAACTGTATACAATTTATAAAAGTATGCGGGGGAATAAATTTAAGTATTTATATAAGAGCGCAAGTACAGAGCGCCCTTATAAGGAATGATTCGTATCTAGGGAACAATTATAAAATTTTAGATATTGGAATGAGAATGTTACAACCTCATGAGTTATATACAGCGCAAGGATTCTTAAGTGGGGATATTATTTTTCCAAAATGAAAGGTGACGATAAGAATGATGAGAGAGGAATTTGGCAAAAATTATTGCCAAGTGTTTATAAATTTTGGATGCTTTACTATAAAAAAATATGAAAAAAGGCCCTGTTGTCTCCAACAGAGCCTTTCCTAAAATGGCAAAGAGTAACTCTTACCTTACTCCTTGTCCATAGAATACACAAAAACCTTATGTTTGTACAGGTCAATAATTTGCAATAATGATATTTGAATATAATGATTACAGGTAATTCTGAAGGATGAAAAAGTATTTGTTATAGAGTAAGTGTTGATTTTAAAGTGTTTTTAAGAGAATATTTACAACTCAACGATAATAAAGGAATATTGAAATAATAAAATACGAAATATTGCATATCTCACTGAACAATATAGTCTATTCAATAATAATAAAATCGTACAGAGGAGTTTTTTCTGAAAATCCGAGTTGATGAAACTAGATAATTTGTATTACTGATTTAACCAGAATATTACATGAGTGCTTTGTTTTTAAAAGTTATACTTTCTCTTCGCTCTGCCTTATGGTGGAGCATTTTTATTTTTGTAATCGCAATAACCTGTCCAAACTTTCCAAGTCTAGCATACATATTATGCAGTAGTAGATTAGAAAGGAGCACTATATATGTCTTGTTATTACTACTGTAAGAATTGTGAGAGTTACAAAAAGAAAAATCATGATTGTTGTAAAAAAAGAAGTGACTATAATAATAAGTGCAGTAAAAAATATGATGATTGTTCTTGCAATCATAAGGAGAAAAACCTTGTAAGAGCATCCGCTTTTAGAGCGGTAAATACAGTTGATCAAAACCTTCCAGCCAATACTTTTGTCAAAGTATTATTTCAAAATGAACAATTTGATTTAGCGAATGAATATAACCCGGAAACATCAGAGTTTACTCCGAAGACTAGAGGCGTTTATTCCGTAATTGGAACGATTGGTTTCTTTCCAAACGATACAAATGTAAACTATAGAGCGCGTGTAGAAGTTCGAGTGAATGGAAATGCGGCAATTGCTATAGATAACGACTTTTTTGGTCCGATAAATTTTGGGAATGTCGTAAGTGTTTCAACAATACTCCAATTACATGCAGGTGATATTGTTGAGATTTTTGCGCAAAGTAGTATAGATGGAGTTATTAGTAGTTCAGAGGATGGTTCTCATTTTGAGGCTGCTAGATTTCCATCTCCAATTGTATAAATATTGAAAAGGAAAAAAAATTATTAACTCTGCTTTTCCGTGGAGTTTTTTTAATTTCATAATAGCAATAGCTCGTCCAAACTTTTTAAATTTATTTTGCATAGTATACAACAATAGATTTAGAAAGGGGATATAAATATGTCTTATTATTGTAAGCATTGCAATTGCTATAAAAAGAAACAGCATACTTGTTGTAAGAAGAGTACAGATTATTACGAGAAGTGTTGTGATAATGAGAAAGATAAACTTGTAAGGGCATCTGCTTTTAGAGCGGTTAGTACAGTAGATCAAAATGTCACTGCAAATACTTTTGTTAAAGTATTATTTCAAAATGAACAATTTGATTTAGCGAACGAATATAACCCAGCAACATCAGATTTTATTCCGAAGACTAGAGGGGTTTATTCTATTATTGGTACAATCAGCTTTGCACCTAATGATAGTAATACGAATTATAGAGCGCGTGTAGAAATTCGGGTAAATGATAATCCAGCTATAGCGATAGATAATGACTTTTTTGGTCCACTCAATTTTGCAAATGTCGTAGCTGTTTCAACAATACTTCAATTACATGCAGGAGATGTAGTTGAAATTTTTGCTGAGAGTGATGTAGATGGACTGATTATACAAAATGATCCAGGATTTATTAGTACGCATTTTGAAGCTGCAAGATTTCCATCTCCAATAAAATAAAATACATGTTTGTGATTTATGGACTATTTTTTAAAAAAAGGCTCTACCTTATGGTAGGGCCTTTTAGTTAAAATAGTTTAAAAGGGAATATATTAAAATAAGTTCATAAATACTTGATAAGCAACACCTAGAGTTAATACGATGGCTAACAGTTTTGCTACCCATCTCGGTGCATTTAAATTTAGTAAAAGGGAATGACATATACTAAATGTAATGCCGAGTGTTAAAAGAATTGCGATAAGATATAAAACGAATAGGAAGAAAGGTTGCTCTATGGAGCCGAAGTCAATTTTGGATGGATTCATGTAATATGTACCTCGTTTTTTGTTGATATATTAATATAATAATGAAAAATACAAGAAATTGGAAGAGTAATGTAATAAATACTATAAAAGTAAATTTGAAGTTATGGATGGAGTAGATCAAATAATCTTTGAAAGACTATTCAAAGCCATCATTTGTTTAAGTTTGATATACAAGAACGAATGTTCTTGGTATACTGAAAAATAAAAAAGGTGCGTTTACATGACAAATTTTAGTAATATAATTAAAAAACTAGATGAAATGATTTACAAACCTAATAATCTATTCATTACTAACCAAAAAGAAGAAAAGCAAAATTCAGAATATGCAGGATGGGTATTTCAGCTAAATAATAGAAGCATACGATTTAGGGTATCAAAAATTACGCCTAATAAGATTGGACAATTTGTTTCTTTTTGGGAGAAGGATGCTTCCATGAGAAATCAGGCATTTTCTTATGATTCGGCTCCTAATCTTTTAGTTATTACTTGTATAGCGGATAATAAACTAGGACAATTTATTTTTCCAAAAGAGATTCTTCTAAAAGAAAAAATATTAAAAACTCAAAACCAAAAAGGAAAAATGGCTATAAGGGTTTACCCTATTTGGGATAAGCCTGTTAGTAATCAAGCTAAGAAGAGTCAACTGTGGCAACTTCATTATTTTGTCGATTTAAGTGATACTGAAAATGTAGCTATAGATAAATTATTAAACTTATATTCATAGTGCATCATAATAAGAAAATCTTTTTTTGAAATATTCAATGTTTGTCTAGGTGGATATTTGGAAATGCTAACAGGATAATCCGTTAAGTAAAGAATAAAAAAGGAGCATACAAATAAAGTATGCTCAAAAAAAGATAGGTTTTATGAGTGGAGAATCTCCATACGATAATATATGCTCATTTCATTGATATGTGTAAAATATCAACAAAATATCAATAGAATATCAATTAATGAGTTATTTTGGTTTTTTAATGAAGTCATGTTTTTGTGAAATGAAAAAAGAGCCGTTTCTTTTGCAGTGACCCCTGTCAAGTAGACAGTATTTAAAAAGCGTAACTAAGCAACCTGAGTTCTATATTTATATGGACTCAGGTTATTTAATTTCTTTTGAAATCTTTGATGATTATAAAAGTGCATATATTTACGCACGGCAAGTTTGACCTCATTCGCTTTATGGAAGGAGTGTAAATGAAAACACTCTGCCTTAAAGTGACTGAAGAAGTTTTCCATACAAGCATTATCCCAACAGTTGCCTCTTCGAGACATACTTGCCTTCATCTGATATTTTTTAAGTAATTGATTATATTGACGAGATGTATACTGGGACCCTTGATCACTATGTAAGAGGATTCCCTTCACATTTCGTTTTTTCTTTGCCTTTTTCAGTGTATCTAACACAAGTTTCAAGTCGTTTCTACGACTGGTTTCATAGGCAACAATTTCATTATTGTATAAATCCTTAATAGCGGATAAGTACAAGCGCTGTCCATTGAAAATCAAATAGGTAATATCGGTTACCCATTTCTCATTCGGTTTTGAAGCTTGAAACTCCCTATTTAGATGGTTCTCTGAAATCACATAAGCTTCTTTTTTTCCGTAATAAGGTCGTTTTTTCCTAATTACGGCTTTGATACCTAGTTCACGCATCAATCTTTGGATGCGCTTATGATTCAAATAAAGGTTATATGTGGCTTTCAGCCACACTTGTATTCTTCTATATCCATAAATTCCTCTTAATTTTTTATGACACGCCAATATCTTTTTCTTAATTTCGATATCCTCTGATTGTTTTTTTGAAGGCGTCGTATGCCGTTTTATCCATTTGTAGTACCCACTTCTGGTTACACCAGCAATATCGCATAGAATGGTCACTGTATAACCTGTTTTTGTCATTTCATGGATGACTTCGAATTTTTTCGTTTTGGATACGACTTTCATTCCTCCTTTTACATCCCTAAGAGCTTTTTTAACATTTCATTTTCCGCTTCTAATCGTCTGATCTTAGCTTCTGGATCTTCGGGTCTAACCCTTGGTCTACCTAAACCTGGTCCTTTCGCTTTACCGCGTTTTTCTTCTAGTCCTTTGATTCCTTCAGTTTCAAAGTGTTTCACCCAACGACTTACAATCGAGTGATGAATACCTAATTCTTTCGCAATGTTTTTATAACTCATGCCGTCTTTTAAGTATAAATCTATAGCTTGTTTCTTAAATTCTACATCGTAAGTGACTCTAATTTTCCCCATAAAAAATCCCCTCCATAGTAAACAGGGTAATGTGCTTTCTTTTTCCTGTCTACTATAAGGGGATCATATCATTTTGATAGATGCGGCTCTTTTTATTACTTTGGTATCGTACTGTTCGAAATGATAAATCATAAAATGATACGATTAACAATTTGATAATGATCGGACTTCAGTTATATATTTTTTAAAGTCTGGATATTGAGATACAGTTTGGCAGGTAGGGGTGAGTAGTTGATTAATTAAAGATACATTTGTAATTACTTCGTTACAAGGACCGTAGAATGTAACTTTTAGCTTTGAATTCGGGGGAACTTTGAATACGATAGGGATTTTTTTCATTAAATAAACTCCTTACATATAGAAGGTGTATGTGTTAATCTTCTTTTGAATGTGAAGACATTTAAATATAATATGTAAATTTAGTGTAGTTGCTTATTATAGATGCCGTATTGGTACATGGAATCTCATTCCAGCATAATACTTGAAGTTAGGAAAGAAACATAGCATATTTTTCTTAAATTGATTCATTATTATAAATAGTGAACGTAAGAAAATAATATAAATGCCTTATGCAATTTTAAAACAATTACATATTATGGTAATGAAAATTGTATAAGGAGGTAGAATGAAAGAATGGAAGAAAATGTACAAGTTGAGCTTTCACCACCGTGGATTACGTATTTTAATGAGCTTAAAAATTCTATAGGCGCTGATCCGACTATAACAGTGGGTCCGCTTATTCCAGTTGGTGGGAACTTTATTATTTTAGTACAAGCTATGAGTGATGAAAAAGCGATAGCATTAGCTACGCTTCTTAAATCTTTCGTGGAATTTGGAAACGTAAGTGTAACGGTTGTTGTTAGTAACGCAGAAAGTGTGATTGTAAATCCGCTTCCATGTCCACTAGATGCATTTGAAATTGCACATTTATTTCAAGTAGCGCTAGAAAATAATCCTTATTTTCAACAAGTTGTTGTACAGCCACAGCTACCAGGTGGAGCGAATGTTATTTTTCCAGTTTTTGCTGCGAAAGTTATTCAATTTTTTAACGATGATATCTCAAACCTTTGCCAAACGTTTACAGGTGTTGCTGCCAATGTATTTCATGATGTAATGAACGACGTTGTGTGCGATATCCCTATTTTATTCTCTACAAGCTGCGTTACAAGCAATGATGATGTACGATTTGTAATTGAAGGGAATATAGAAAATAAGGATATAACACCAAAATTGTATTATTAAAATGTGAAAAGACATTTTCCTGAATCGAAAATGTCTTTTTCTTGTACATAAAGGAAATAATAAAAAGACAGCTTTTATTATTTAGCTGTCTTTTTACAGGGAGATTGAAAAATATTGGAGGTCAGTCATGAGTATAAGCTAAAATAGCTTACATATAGTATGCACATTATTTATAGTTTTATCCCGATATTTAGTATGAAATAAACGCAAGTCTATCGTTTGCAAATGCAAAAAAGAAGAACTTGAGTATTATGGATAAAAAGAAATTATTTAGTTTTAAAAAATGATGAAAATATATTTATTTGTCTTATAGAAGCTTGCTATTAGGCATATGGGTCTAGCAATAATACAAGCTTTGAATAGGATAATAAAAAGGAGTTGATTAGTAATGGGTTATATTGTAGATATTTCGAAATGGAATGGAAATATTAATTGGGATATTGCAGCGTCTCAACTAGATTTAGTTATTGCTAGAGTTCAAGATGGCTCGAATACGGTCGATTTTATGTATCAAGGTTATGTGAAAGAAATGAAGAAACGTAGTATTCCATTTGGAAATTATGCATTTTGCCGTTTTATATCTATATCAGATGCAAAAAAAGAAGCGCAAGATTTTTGGAATCGTGGCGATAAAAACGCCAAATTTTGGGTGGCAGATGTAGAAGTTCAAACAATGGTAGATATGCAGGGCGGGACGCAAGCATTTATTGATGAATTACGCCGATTAGGTGCAAAAAAAATTGGTTTATATGTAGGGCATCACACGTATATATCATTTGGAGCTCGCAATATTGATGCTGATTTTATTTGGATTCCTCGTTATGGAGGGAATAAACCAGCATATCCGTGCGATATTTGGCAATATACTGATTCAGGAAATGTTCCTGGTATTGGGAAATGTGATTTGAATCAATTAATTGGAAATAAGGATCTTTCTTGGTTTATAGGTACAAACAAAACAAATCAATCAAGTATAGATAATACAAAGCAACCAAATGGAATGGGTATTGCAGTTTCAAAATATGATGATGGATACGGCATTAATTTATATGAAAATCCTGCAAATCCACAGTTCACAGGAAGACTTACGAAAAAAATCCCATATTTAATCTTTAAAGGTTATTGGGGAGGTGGCGAAAAAGATATGATTTGTTTAGGTGGTGAACAGCAGTGGGCTAAGTTAGAACACTTTAATGTGCAATGGTTTTATGCATATTCAAAATACGCACCTGGATATGAAATTAGAACGTACGATGGACCAAACGGGAATGATACAGGTGCGGTCGATGGGAAGGTCCCTTATCGTATTTGGAATCGTCAAGATGGATATATAGATATAGGTGGGAACAAATGGATCAAAGAAGAACATGTGCAGATTAAATGATGTTAAAAAGTCGGCTTTATGCCGGATTTTGTATTTAATAAAGCTTGTCTTTGGCATGAAGAGAAATACTTGCGGAAAACACATTAATTTCACAATAGCGCTGTATAGTTCCTAATATACATTTATCAAAGTGAGGTATTTTAATTGAAAAAGAAAAAGCTATTTATGGGAACTATTATTACATGTGTGGCGCTAACATTGTCTGCGTGTGGTTCCTCAGAAAATGTTGCAACATCAAAAGTAGGAAACGTGACGGAGAACGAGTTAAGTAAAGAATTAAGGCAAACATATGGAAAAAGTACTTTATCTCAAATGATGTTAAATAAGGCATTGCTAGATAAATATGAAGTATCAGATGAAGAAGCTAAAAAACAAGTAGAAGCAGCGAAGGAACAAATGGGTGACAAGTTTAAAGTGGCTTTAGAGCAAGTAGGATTAAAAAATGAAGATGAATTAAAAGAGAGAATGAAGCCAGAAATTGCACTTGAGAAAGCGATTAGAGCGACTGTCACAGATAAAGATGTGAAAGATAACCATAAACCAGAAATGAAGGTAAGTCACATTTTAGTGAAAGATGAAAAAACTGCGAAAGAAGTAAAAGAGAAAATAAATAATGGTGAAGATTTTACTGCTTTAGCGAAACAATATTCGGAAGATACTGGTTCAAAGGAACAGGGCGGAGAAATAGCTGGTTTTGCTCCTGGTCAAACTGTGAAAGAATTTGAGGAAGCTGCATATAAATTAGATGCAGGGCAAGTAAGTGAGCCAATAAAAACATCATATGGTTATCATATAATAAAAGTGACAGATAAAAAAGAATTGAAACCATTTGATGAAGTGAAAGATACTATTCGAAAAGATTTAGAACAACAAAGACTACAAGATGCGACAGGTAAATGGAAACAACAAGTAGTCAATGATCTATTGAAAGAAGCGGATATTAAAGTAACTGATAATGAATTTAAAGATACATTTAAATTCTTAGATGAAAAGTAAGGTTTAGAAGAAAAACAGAGGTTTAGCATAGTGCTATATTTCTGTTTTTTAATTTTTAATAGAAAAGGGAACTCATATAGAGTTCCCTTTTCTCGTTAGTGTGTGAGTTATAAATAGATAGTAAGACAATACAATATTACATTTAAATATTAAGAATTACAATAGAAAATTTTGGTGTAAATAAAAAAAATAAGCAATTACTTCGCAAAATGTTGAACTGATAATGTTTTAGTTAATTAATTTTGTTAAATATAAACCAAATGTATTTTTAATATTTTCTTAGAAATTGAATAGAGTACATAATTTAAAGAATGGTACATATCATATTTATTGGAGTATAAATTAACTTTATAGGAAGTGCAAAGAAATTTGATTAATAAAAGGGAGTAATCAATGAGTACGAATAAACTTCATATATTAAAGTTGCATTTTGTTTAAAAAATTTACATGTTGCACTTCCGAAAGAACGTTAGTTCGTATATAATTAGAACAAACGTTCTTTCGGGGTGGGGATTTCTACAAATGCATAAATAGTTTTTAATTAGAAAGCTACGCTACATATAAATAAGAGATGGATAAAGTGTATTTAGAAGTGGAATTTTTATTTTTATGAATAGATAGATGTAGAAAATTGAGGAGTAAAGAAAATGAATTATGAAAAGATACAGGAAAAAGGAAGAGAGTGGGTTCCGTTTACAGTAATGTCGGAACAATTATTAAGTATGAAAAAAATTATTGGAGAGAAATTAAAAGTCCAAAGACCGCTAATAACGAATGAAGCGAAAGAAAGCATTTCAGATAAATTATTAACTTCATTATTGTCTGAAGAAGAGATGTTAGTGACATATTTTGAAGAAGGATACATACTTACGAGTTATATGACAGTGGTTCATATAAATCCAATTCAACAAATTGTAAAATGTACAGATGCATTTTATAAAACAAATATATTTTCTGCAATGGACATAATTGATGTAACCTAAAAGAAGCTGAATTTTGAAGTTTAGCTTCTTTAATTTATCCAGCTATTTACGGACAGACAGATTCACACCTCAAAATTCGACTGTGAGTCAGGCTACCTGTAAAAACCTAATTTTTTGAAGAGATGAAGAACTAAATGAAAAAGCAGCTAGATGCAAGCTAGCTGCTTAGTCCCAGGGAAAGGGAGAAAAAGATTGGCACTCAAAAAATCGACGATAGCTGTGTATCAGCCTGAGTATAGTATAGACAAATTTAAAAATGTTATACAAAAATGATTACAGATCTGGTTAGGCCGTACCAACTTGGTTTTGATCTGCTAGATCAGAATCAAATGTATTAGTCGCGCTAACCCCACTAAAAGTGTTCACTACGAAACCAACGTTAGATGCGCCAGAGCCGTTATAAGCTTTCGTATTCTCTTTTGGAGAAACATTGTAGAAATCACCTAAGTTGAAAGATCCGTTACTATTTTGTACAACTAAATTCCCAACAACTGAGGGCATAATTTTCACCTACTTTATAAGTAATTGTTTGCATTACTATATGGAGGTATAGTCTAATTGGTTCATTTGACAAATATTCCGGAATAGAAAAATGTTTGAAGCTTTGTTTAATCAATCGAGCAAAAAGTATGTTAAAATTAATGAAGAGTGGAATTTTAAAAAGAATAAATTTGAATAATTAATATATACGGAATTAAAGGAGGCGAAATGTAATGGATAATGTTATAAAAACAGTGGATTTAACAGATGCAGAATCAAGTAAACTTGTTGCTTTTATTTATAGTAATGATGTTACATTGATCGAAAAAGCATTTTGTCCTAATGAAATAAAATTAAAGTTTAATGAAATAGCAATTTTATCGGCAATTAAAACCGCATATATTACGAAAATATCTATAAGGAAAGAACTTGAAGCGATTTTTCACGATACAGGTGTTTTATTAGTGAAGAAAAATGTTGAAAGGAATAGTATTCAATCTATAACAATGCATTTTGAGCAATTTAAAAAGCTGCAAAATGAGATTGAGAATTTATATAAAAGTATGTTATAAAACTAGGTGGAAATTCTTTGATAGAGGTGGGCTCTGTTAAGTTGAAAAAGTGGATTGAAAAGTATTTGGATGAATCGAACTGTAAACATAAATAGGGTTTTATTAAAATACAAGATAATAAAAATGGTAAATTGGGTGTAACTTTTATTCGTCGGTGTGAGAAATGTGGGAAGAGAAGATACAATTTTAAAATAATAACGATATAAACAAAAAGAGTAATTATGATAATTACTCTTTTTGTTTGTAATATGTAATATCAAAAATACTTCTAAAGTATGAAATGAATTGATACTTAAGTGAGAGGTTGAATAAGAATAAAAAGAGTAATATTAATTGAAAGGAGGAGATGAAGTTGGAGCGAAACGACATTGGGAAACTTGTAATTATTACTGGAGTAACGCAAGGGTTAGGACGTGCAATGGTTGATAGGTTTCATGAATTGGGATGGAACATAGCAGGGTGTGGACGCTCAAAAAATAAAATTGAAGAGCTTAATAAATATTACGGTGCTTCACATGATTTTCAAATAATTGATGTTTCAAATCATCACCAAGTTAGTAAATGGGCAAGTGGTATTCTTAATAGGTATAGGGCACCCGATATGTTAATAAATAATGCATCGATTGTTAATCAAAATGCACCGCTATGGAAAGTTACCGCTCAAGAATTTGAAAGTGTAATGAGTGTAAATGTGAACGGGGTAGTAAATGTCATTAGAGCATTCGTCCCGGCGATGATAGCTAGGAAAGAAGGAATTATTATTAATATGAGCTCTAGTTGGGGAAGAGAAGGCGAGGCTGAACTTGCGCCATACTGTGCTTCGAAGTTTGCTATTGAAGGTATCACTCAGTCTATGGCAATGGAACTGCCAAATGGCATGGCCGTAGTTGCTTTAGATCCAGGTGGAAGTATTAGCACTCCAATGCTTCACTTATGTGCACCTCAATATGTAAAAGAATCTCCTACACCTGAAATGTGGTCACATAAAGCAATTCATTATATATTAAATATATCAATAGATAAAAATGGAGATTCATTGACATGTCCGGTAGGCATTTAATGTTCAGATAGGTATTAAATGTTATATTCACAGATTTAAAGGACAAGCATATATTGAATTATGTGGGAAGCATTTGCAAAGTATACATTCATCGAGAAACTCCTTGTCAAAAAGAGCGCCTGAAAGGTGCTCTTTTGTATTATTATTACATTATGTGATGCACAAAATTACATATGAAAAATAAAATAATGAATTAAAGGTGATATTTGTTTATTTCGAATGTACTAGAAAATTTTAATATAGGTGATGGGAAATGAACCTACGCGATTTAGAATTGACAGGGGCATGGTTTCAAGTAGGAGGAAATCTTATAGCAGCTATTGGAACAACTAGAGGGTTTGCAGGAGAAGAACAGATTGAGTCGGATCTTGTTATTGTAGGGAGTTCATTACAAGCCCTCGGATATATATTACAAATTATAGCAACTATTGATGTGAAAGATGAAGATAAATGTGAGGAGCAAGATGTAACTGTAGATAATAAAAATAAAGCGCTAGCGAAAACGGGGATTGAGTTATTAGCTTTAGGTAATATTTCTAATGTAATAGGAACGTATTTTAATCTAAATGAACAAATAAAAGAAAATGATTTCCTTATAATTACTGGAAATAGTTTGCAATCAATTGGAGCTTTTTTAGGAGTAGAAGTAGCATTGAATGAGATAAATGGAACACAGTGGATTATTGTATTAGGGAATTCAATGCAAAGTTTAGGTGCAGGGTTACAAGCATATGAGGGTATTCACAATATATCAAAAGAAGAAAAGGAAAATGAAGACAGTAATATAGATAAAGAAAATCAACGTATAATAGGGCTAATAGGTATTTGGATACAGGCAATAGGTACTGTAATTTCAGCAATTGGATTAACAGAAATAGTAGAGGAACAAAGATTGGAATCTAAGAAAAGGCAATGAAATACTCATTTAAATGAAGTTTGGAGTATTTCAATTTTAGAAGTAGGACAAGATTGATGTGATAATTCTTTTTGTAGGCTTTTTCATATGGGCGTAGAATATACATATAAACGAACAGGTGAAAATAGCTTATTAACGTTAGTGAGAGGCTCTTCATTTAGTTATACTATTATATGTGGTTTTTGTAATGATGAGTTCTTATATACGTCTTTAGAAATAACATGATTTCATAGGTTTGATAGTATAGGAGATGGATGGGTAAGAATTGAAAAATAAACATTAAGGAGTTTTTCAGACATGATGTACTTATTAGCAATTCTACTTCCGCCGGTAGCTGTTTTATTTTGCGGAAAGCCGTTTCAAGCGATTATTAATTTCATTTTAACCTTAATTTTTTGGGTTCCAGGAGCGATACACGCAGTTCTTATCGTACATGATAAAAAAGCCGACAGGCGACTTAAAAGACAAATTCAAGCGTACGATGAAATTAATAAAAGAAGATAGAAGGTGAATTGCAAGTGAAAACATACAAAAAAAGAAAGGGAATTTGATTCGCCTTTCTTTTTTTGTATGCCAATCAAGTTTAAATTTTAGTGTAGCGGTAAGAATTTTTAATATAGGTATTATGATAATAACTTTTAGAGTGTGCGTTTAATAAACCGGTGTAAATACTTTCTGGTACGTTAAAGAAATCATACATACCATTCTTTAGTTGAATACGTAAAATCATAGAAAAAGGATTATAGCCAACAGCAACTATATTTCTTGATATAACGGGAGATAATTTTATCATTACGCAACTCCTTACTTTTCATTTAAGGTGTTTTCTTGTAGGCAAGGGGATGTGGTATTGAAATCCTTATAATTAAAGGGGTATTATACTTATATGTAAGATATTAAATGTTCGTTATACGTAATTATAAGGAAGTTCACACGAAGTACATATAGTTGTGCTATTTTTATTTCACCTTTGATTTATTAATAAGAAAATATTGACCATTTGAAAAAAAGGTATATTATTTATACGAGGTATTAAAATTCACTTCTTACATTCTATGCTTTAAGGGGCGGTATTATTAGAAAAAAATAGAGGTGAATATAGTTTGTATAAGAAGTATTCCAAAATTTATAATCTGTGAATTGGGAAAATATTGAATGCTTCCGGTTAATAAACTTTCTAAATATAAGTATATTTGTGAAGGTGACCTCAATATTTTATGTAAATCAACGGGAGAATTGAAAGGCAGGAGAAAGTAACATGTCAGAAAATTATCGTTCTCGAGAGGAACGACGACAAGTTCAAAAGAAAAAACAGCCAGCTTCTAAAAAAACAAAACCAAAAGGTAAAACATCGTTTTTTCGTAAATTTTTAATCAGTTGTTTACTACTTGGTATTGTAGGTTTAGTGGCAGGGGTTGCTACCTTTTTCGTTATGATAAAGGATGCGCCAAAACTTGAGAAATCAAAACTTGTTAATCCGTTATCCTCAAAAATTTATGATAAAGACGGGAATTTGGTATATGAATATGGGAAAGAAAAGCGAACGAATGTTACGTATGATCAAATTCCAAAATTAGTAGAAAATGCATTTTTAGCAACAGAAGATGCACGTTTTTACGAGCATAGCGGGGTAGACTTTAAAGGTACTGCCCGTGCGGTTTTAGTCAGTCTTAAAGGAGATTATGGCTCTCAAGGTGGAAGTACGATAACGCAGCAAGTTATTAAAAATTACTTCTTATCGATGGAAAAAACGTCAAAGCGTAAGGTTCAGGAAATATATTTAGCGTATAAGCTAGAACAACAATATTCAAAACATGAAATATTAGAGATGTATTTAAATAAAATTAATTTAGGTAATCGTTCATATGGAATCGCAACAGCAGCGCAAAACTACTACGGTAAAGAATTAAAAGATTTAACATTACCAGAAGTTGCGATGCTTGCCGGTTTGCCGAAAGCACCGAATAACTATGATCCAACGAAAAAAGAAAATGTCGAAAGGGCAACAGAAAGAAGAAATACTGTACTAAACTTAATGAATCGACATGGTTATATTACAAAGGCAGAAATGGAAGAAGCATCAAAAGTTCCAGTAACAGATGGGCTTAAGACTGTAACTGAACAAACAATGCCATATCCTGCATTTATGGATGCGGTTGTGAAAGAAGTAGAAAAAGAATTACCAGATGCTAATATTGGTTCTGATGGTTTAGAAATTTATACAACGTTGGATCCAAAAGCACAGAAATTGGCTGATAATATTTTAAATACAAATATTATTGATTATCCAAATGATAAATTCCAAGGTGCTTTCACATTTATGGATACAAAAACAGGGGAAGTTCGCGCTATAGGTAGTGGGCGCGGTGAAAATAAAGCAGTATTTAAAGGGCATAATATGGCGATTGAATTAGATCGTGCAGCTGGTTCGACAATGAAGCCAATCTTTGATTACGGTCCTGCTATTGAATACTTAAAATGGTCTACTTATCATCAAATTGACGACTCTCCATTTAAGTATTCAACTGGACAAGAAGTGCGAAATGCAGACAGAAGTCATTTAGGCCCAATTACAATGCGTGAAGCATTAAAAATGTCGCGAAATGTTCCGGCAATTAAAACTGCAAAAGAAGTCGGAAGTAGTAAATCAAAAGACTTCTCCGAGAAGTTAGGTATTACATTAAAGCAAACGCCGGATGAATCTACAGCTATTGGTACAAATGAAGTATCGCCAACTGAAATAGCTGGTGCTTATGCGGCATTTGGTAATGATGGTAAGTATACAAAGCCGCATTTTGTTAAGAAAGTAGTTTATCCAGACGGCAAGTCACAAAGTTTTGGACAAAAACCAAAATCAGTTATGGCGGATTCTACAGCATATATGATTACTGATATGCTTCGTTCAGTAGTGACATCAGGTACTGGTACAGCGGCAAATGTGGGCTCTTTAGATGTAGCTGGTAAAACAGGTACAACTAACTATTCTTCAAAACAACTAGCACAATATGGAATTCCAGAAAGTGCAACTCGTGATAGTTGGTTTGCAGGATATACACCGCAATATACGATGGCAGTATGGACTGGATATATGAAAGATGGTAAAAATGAGTATATTAGTAGTAAAAATACGAAAATTGCACAGTTGATCTTTAAAGAAATGATGAGCGAGATGGCTACAGATAAATCACGCTTTAAAATGCCAAGTAGTGTTATTCAAGAAGGTAGCGAGTTACGTATAAAAGGTGAAAAACGTGATTCATCTCCAAATACTAGCGTACCGGATACAACGGAACAACCAAAACAAGATCAACAGCAAAAAACTGAAGAAGAGAAAAAGCAAGAAGAATTAAAGAAACAGGAAGAACTTAAGAAACAAGAAGAGCAAAAGAAACAAGAGGAACTTAAGAAGCAAGAAGAGCAAAAGAAACAAGATGAACAGAATAAGCAAAATGAACAAAACAATGGAAATGGTCAAGGAACGCCAACTCCACCAACCACTGGAGGTGGCCAAGGAACGCCAACTCCACCAACCACTGGAGGTGGTCAAGGAACTCCACCACCACCAACTACAGGAGGTGGTCAAGGAACGCCAACTCCGCCAACCACTGGAGGTGGCCAAGGAACGCCAACTCCGCCAACCACTGGAGGTGGCCAAGGAACTCCACCACCAACCACTGGAGGTGGCCAAGAAACGCCAACCCCACCAACTACTGGCGGGAACACAGGAGAGGCTCCTTCCAATAATGGACAATAAATAATGCATTTTAAAAGCACCAAAGGTACCGGGAAAAACGGTTTCTTTGGTGCTTTTTGTATTATAAAGAGTAATATTATTTTTAAATATTAAAAGTACCATAGAAATTTTGAAAGTAAATTGATGGGAAATGATAAAAAATTTGAGTTGGCGGTATTGGATAACTAGGGCCATAAAAAGTAGTACTACTCGGGTGTGTACCATGATGCCAAAATGAAGGGGTGACTTGGTCAGTCGATTGATATTGTTGCCAAGCGGCAGGAAGTTCGATACCAACATCAGAACTAGCTGTATGAACGGCAGGAACATGTATTGAGGGAGCTGCTGGGACAACGGCGGTTATTCTTGGTGATACCCACATGAAAACGATCACTCCTAAGTTTCAATGATAAAGTAGTATATTCTTTTAATACTTATTAAGGTACACATAGATAGGACTTTTGGTTAAAACATACGTACAAAGTCGTAAGACCAAAACGAATTGAGGATAGACCATTTATTATGAAAAGATACGTCTATTAGCGGAGGGCAAGGGAACATGAAAAATATACAATTGATGTGTTGATTGCAATATTTTACGTGTTTATGGAGGAATTTTAATGGAACGATTATGGACGAAATCATTTATTCAAATGACTATCGCAATGTTATTTTTATTTACAGGGTTTTATTTACTTGTTCCAACGCTCCCGCTCTTTATTAAAGAGATTGGTGGAAATGAATCACAAGTTGGGCTGATGATGGGAATGTTTACGATAGCCGCAGTTGTAATACGACCGATTATTGGAGGTATGTTAGATCAATATGGTAGAAGATCTTTTATTATTTTCGGACTCATCTTTTTTGGGATAACGATGTATTCGTATAATTTAGCATCAACTATTGTCCTTTTAGCTGTTTTACGTGTTATTCACGGAGTGACATGGGCCGTTTCTACAACAGCTGTTGGGACAGCGATAACTGATATTATTCCAGATTCACGCCGTGGTGAAGGTATGGGCTGGTATGGGATGGCGATGACAATTGCGATGGCAATCGGCCCGATGATTGGATTATGGGTTGTACAAAATTATTCATTTCATGGCCTATTCTTATTAGCAACTCTTTTATCCTTTATGGCAGTCATATTATCGTTAATAACGAAAATGCCATTCACGCCACAAAAAGAAAAAGGGGAAATTCAGCTGTTTGAAAAATCCGTTTTATCAATAACGATTGTTGTTTTCTTTTTATCATTTGCATACGGAGGCATAACAACGTTTTTACCGTTATTTGCATCATCAATTGATGTGAATCCTGGAACATTTTTTCTTGTATATGCAATTGCTTTAACAATTGTACGTCCGATTTCAGGGAAATTATTAGATAAGTATGGAGAAGTATTTATCATACTCCCGGCACTATGTATTACTATTTTAGCTATAGTTGTATTAACCATTTCAAATAGTTTAATGGGTGTAATTATCGCAGCGGTATTATACGGTGTTGGATTTGGTTCAGCGCAGCCTGCTTTACAAGCAGCGATGCTTACAATTGTTGCTCCGAGTAAAAGAGGAGTTGCTAACGCTTCATTCTTTACCGCATTTGATTTAGGTATTGGATTAGGTGCGATTTTACTTGGATTTGTTTCACAAGTATTTGGTTACCGTATTTTATTCGCAGGTAGTGCAATTTCAGGATTAATAGCTTTAATTATATTTGTCATTTTTGTAAAACAACGATTTGGCAAAAAGGATTTTGCGTAAACAGGAGGAGCGAAGATGAAAATTTCAATTGATCATGATGCTCTACAATGGTTTAAGGAAGAATTGCGTATAAAGCATGATGAATCTATTCGATTTATACAGCTATTTGCGAGCCCACCTCAAAATTCAGCCCGAATATTCTTTAGGGATTTTTTCTGAGAAATCAGATGGGGAAATAGTGTCAGTTGAGAAAGACGGTAGTTTATTTTTATAGATTTTGATGATCTTTCGTACTTTCAAAACTATGAATTAGTTGTAAGCTATCATAAAGAAACGGAAGAAATTTAATTTAATTATGTAAAATAATAATTTTATTAAAAATAAATAAATTTTATATAAGAATTATATTTATGGGAGTATGAAATAAATATAATAAAAAATCGAGCTGTGCATGAGTGCAGCTCGGTTTTTTATGTTTGTTAAAGAAAAAGGGATTAAAGGTATATTTAGTCGGATTATATGGATAATTGTTATATTTCGTTTTGAAAAATATTAAAAGGATGTCTGTCCTTTCTTTATAAAAGATGAAAGTTATTTTTGAAAAATTGTATTATTACATCGGTAAAAGTATAGGAAACTTATCATTATAAAATAAATTGAAATCTTCTAAAAACTCTGATACATTGAAATAGAAATGTAGTTTCACAGTAATGTAAAGGCTTACAGTTATGTGCACGAAGATCTATTAGGATTGGAGGAAATAATGATGAAAGCTGAAGAAAAATTTTCCCCGGGATTAGATGGTGTAGTAGCAGCGGAGACGAAAATTTCGTTTCTTGACACAGTAAAAGGTGAAATTGTAATTCAAGGGTATGATTTAATCGAACTCTCAAAAACAAAAGAGTATTTAGACATTGTGCACCTTTTATTAGAAGAACATCTACCGAATGAGGATGAAAAAGCAACAATTGAAAAGAAATTAAAAGAAGAATATGCAGTGCCAGAAGGTGTATTCAACGTGCTAAAGGCATTACCTAAGGAAACGCATCCTATGGATGGGTTACGTACAGGTGTATCTGCATTAGCTGGTTACGATAGTGATATCGAAAACCGCTCGTTAGAAGTGAATAAAAGTCGAGGGTACAAGCTTTTAAGTAAAGTGCCAAATATTGTAGCGAATAGCTATCATATTTTAAATAATGAGGAGCCAATTCAGCCCCTGGAGGAATTGTCATATAGTGCGAATTTCTTCTATATGTTAACTGGTAAAAAACCAACTGAACTTGAGGAAAAGATCTTTGATCGTTCCCTTGTTTTATATAGTGAACATGAAATGCCAAACTCTACATTTACAGCGCGTGTAATTGCGTCAACACAATCGGATTTATACGGTGCTCTAACAGGTGCAGTTGCATCTTTAAAAGGAAGTTTACATGGTGGCGCAAATGAAGCGGTTATGTACATGCTTTTAGAAGCTGGCAATGTTGAGAAATTTGAAGAACTATTACAGAAGAAACTTTATAACAAAGAAAAAATTATGGGCTTTGGACATCGCGTATATATGAAGAAGATAGATCCAAGAGCACTTATGATGAAGGAAGCTTTAAAACTGCTTTGTGATGTAAAAGGCGATTATACACTATATGAAATGTGTGAAGCTGGAGAGAAGATTATGGAGAAGGAAAAAGGCATTTATCCGAATCTTGATTACTATGCTGCTCCAGTATATTGGATGCTTGGTATTCCAATTCAACTTTACACACCAATCTTCTTTAGTTCTAGAACAGTAGGGCTATGTGCACACGTAATTGAGCAACATGCGAACAATCGTTTGTTCCGTCCACGTGTAAATTATATTGGCGAGCGACATGTATTTAGTAAATAAAAACAACTGGGGAGTTGTTAGCGCCGCCCGCCAGATGGGTGTTTGACCGACACCCATCATTAATAATAACGAATTTTCGACAGAAAGGGAAGAATAGCATGATTAAAACAAATGAAATTAAACAAAAAGATGCATTATTAGAAGAAATTACGGATTATGTATTAAATAAAGAGGTTACAAGTGCAGAAGCATTCAGTACGGCCCGCTACGTATTACTTGATACACTTGGATGTGGAATTTTAGCACTACAATACCCGGAGTGTACGAAATTATTAGGACCAGTTGTACCAGGAACAATCGTGCCAAATGGTACACGTGTACCAGGAACATCTTATGTGCTAGATCCAGTAAAAGGCGCATTTAATATCGGATGTATGATCCGTTGGTTAGACTATAACGATACTTGGCTTGCAGCAGAATGGGGACATCCATCTGATAACTTAGGCGGAATTTTAGCAGTAGCAGATTATATTAGCCGCGTTCGTATTTCAGAAGGAAAAAAACCATTAAAAGTACGTGAAGTACTAGAAATGATGATTAAAGCACATGAAATTCAGGGTGTACTTGCTTTAGAAAACAGCTTAAATCGTGTTGGTCTTGACCATGTATTATATGTAAAAGTAGCAACAACTGCAGTAGTTGCGAAAATGCTTGGCGGAACGCGTGAAGAAATCTTTAATGCATTATCACATGCGTGGATTGATAATTCTAGTCTTCGTACATATCGTCATGCTCCAAATACTGGTTCACGTAAATCATGGGCAGCAGGAGATGCGACGAGCCGCGGTGTTCATCTTGCAATGACTGCTTTAAAAGGTGAAATGGGTTATCCAACAGCTTTATCTGCACCAGGATGGGGATTCCAAGATGTGTTATTTAACAAGCAAGAATTAAAATTAGCAAGACCACTAGAATCTTATGTAATGGAAAATGTATTATTCAAAGTGTCATTCCCAGCAGAATTCCATGCACAAACAGCTGCAGAATGTGCTGTGAAATTACATCCGGAAATTAAAGAAAGATTAGATGCAATTGATCACATTACAATTACAACTCATGAATCAGCAATTCGTATTATCGATAAAGAAGGTCCATTAAATAACCCAGCTGATCGTGATCATTGTTTACAATACATTACAGCAATTGGTTTATTAAAAGGAGATATCGTTGCGGACGATTATGAGGATGTAGTAGCAAATGATCCACGTGTAGATGAATTACGAAATAAGATGGTTGTTGTTGAAAACAAACAGTACAGTTTAGATTATCTTGACCCGAACAAGCGCTCAATCGCCAACGCTGTTCAAGTTCATTTTAAAGATGGTACTGTAACAGAAAATGTGGAATGTGAATACCCACTTGGTCACCGTTTCCGTAGAGATGAAGCGATTCCAAAAGTTGTTCAAAAATTCACTGCAAATATGGCAGGTCATTATTCTAGTAAGCAACAAGAACAAATTCATGAAGTTTGTTTAAATGAAGAAAAACTAGAAAATATGAATGTAAACGAATTTGTAGATCTATTCTTAATTTAATAATAGGGGGAATTTAGAATGGCTTGGGTTGTGAATAAACAGTCAACACAAGAGGAGCTTGCGAATGGCTTCCGAGCTTTAGTAGAAGCAAATGAAATTTTGCAAATTCCAGGTGCTCATGATGCAATGGCGGCTCTTGTTGCGAAAAATACAGGTTTTTCAGCTCTTTATTTATCGGGAGCTGCTTACACTGCAAGTAAAGGTCTACCAGATTTAGGTATCGTGACATCTACTGAAGTAGCTGAAAGAGCAAGAGATCTAGTTAGAGCTACAGATTTACCAGTTCTTGTTGACATTGATACAGGATTTGGTGGAGTACTAAACGTAGCGAGAACAGCTGTAGAAATGGTAGAGGCAAAAGTAGCGGCTGTTCAAATTGAAGATCAACAATTACCAAAGAAATGTGGACATTTAAATGGTAAGAAACTTGTTACTACAGAAGAATTAGTTCAAAAAATTAAAGCGATTAAAGAAGTTGCACCAAGCTTATATATTGTAGCACGCACAGATGCACGCGGTGTAGAAGGACTAGATGCTGCGATTGAAAGAGCGAATGCATATGTTAAAGCAGGTGCAGACGCAATTTTTCCAGAAGCGCTTCAATCGGAAGAAGAATTCCGTTTATTTACTAGCAAAGTGAATGCATCTTTACTAGCAAATATGACTGAGTTCGGGAAAACACCATATTATAGTGCTGAGGAATTTGCGAATATGGGCTTCCAAATGGTTATTTACCCTGTAACTTCACTTCGAGTTGCTGCGAAAGCGTATGAGAATGTGTTTACTTTAATTAAGGAAACAGGTTCTCAAAAAGATGCACTTTCTAATATGCAAACGAGAAGTGAATTATATGAAACAATTTCATATCATGACTTTGAAGAATTAGATACTGGTATTGCAAAAACAGTATTATCTGAAGATCAATAGGTAGAACAACTAAGGCGATGAGAATACATCTTTGGCAAAACGAACTGCTTGATGTGAAAATTCATCGCCTTCTGTTTTCAATAATAAGATATTCCACTCATCGTAGACGAGCATATGCAAAGAGCAATGAAGGCCGAAATGATAGGGGGATTCAGATGGAGAAAACGAAGTTACCTTGGGATGAATTTTTTTCACTCAATAAAGATGTGAACAATACTTTCTTTACACCAGAAGATTTTTCAGGGGATGAAGATTTAATTGCAAAAACGACTGAACAATTCGTTAAACAAGAAATTGTTCCACAAATTGAGAACATTGAACAACATAATTATAAAGTTTCTCGTCAATTATTTGAGAAAGCTGGAGAACTTGGATTATTAAGTATCGAGGTCCCAGAAGAATACGGTGGGTTCGAGTTAGGAAAGGCCGTTTCAGGGCTTGTAGCAGAGAAAATGGGATACGCTGGTGCATTTAGCGTTTCATTTAATATACATGCTGGTGTAGGTACATTGCCTTACATATATTACGGAACGAAAGAACAGAAAGAAAAATATTTGCCAAAAATCGCATCAGGAGAATGGATTGGTGCTTATGCTTTAACTGAGCCAAATGCTGGTTCTGATGCATTAAGTGCAAAAACGAGTGCAGTATTGAATGAAGATGGTACAGCTTGGAAGTTGAATGGTGAGAAGCAGTGGATTACAAATGCTCATATGGCAGATGTATACGTTGTTTTTGCGAAGACAAATAAAGGAATGACAGCGTTTATTGTCGAAAGAACATGTGAAGGTGTATCAATAGGACTAGAAGAAAAGAAGATGGGGATTAAAGGTTCTTCAACAGCGACGCTTATTTTAGAAGATGTTGTCATCCCGGCTGAAAATGTTTTAGGGGAAGTTGGGAAAGGTCATCACGTAGCTCTTAATATTCTTAACTTCGCTAGGTTGAAACTTGCTTTTGGAAATATTGGAACAGCAAAACAAGCAATCGGTTTGTCAGTTCAATATGGAAAAGAACGAAAACAGTTCCAAACTGAATTAGTGGACTTTACGATGATTCAAGAGAAAATTGCCAATATGATTATTTCTACATATGGAGCAGAAAGTGCAGCTTACCGCACAGCAGGTGTAATTGATGAAGCAATTCATGAGAGTGATGAAGATCTTATGAAAAAAATGTCCCAATTTGCAATTGAATGTGCACTTAATAAAGTAAATGCTTCTGAAACACTGGGCAATATTGTAGATGAGGCTGTACAAATTCATGGTGGATACGGTTATATGCAAGAGTACGAGGTAGAACGTTTATATCGTGATGCTAGAATTAGTCGTATTTTTGAAGGAACGAACGAAATTAACAGATTAACAGTTGCCAAAATGTTAATGAAACAAATAGAGCAAATAGAAGAGCATGAAGTAGAAAGTGATATGGAAAATGTAGAAAGAAACCATCGTTACATTTTATTAGCGAAAAAATTGTTGAAACAATCTTTGAAAACGCTCTCTAAAACTCCGGACTTAAAAATTGATCAGGAGCAAGAATATTCACGTGTATTATCAAATATGTTGACGGACGTGTACGTCATGGAATCAGCATTTTTACGTACGAGGAAAGCAGTTACTAAAAATGGTGAAGAAAGAGAGCGTACGAAGCAAATGATAACAGATGTTATTTGTGAAGAAGGATATCGTAAAGTAGAAGAAGCTGCGATTTCCATTCTTTCAGCAGCTGTCGCAGAAGAACAAGATAGAAGTGTAGTTTTAGCTGAAATCCGTCAATTATTAGTGCCTTTATACACGAACTTATTTACGAAAAAGAGAGATATTGCGAAAGCTATTATAAATCGCGGAAAATATATTGTGTAAATAGGAGGAAAGCGATATGAAAAAGATTGGTTTTATCGGTTTAGGTAACATGGGTCTTCCAATGTCTAAAAATTTAGTTAAATCAAGTTACACAGTATACGGAGTGGATTTGAATAAAGAAGCTGAAGCTTCCTTTGAAAAGGAAGGCGGAATTATCGGTTTATCAATTTCGAAACTAGCAGAGACATGTGATGTGATTTTTACAAGTTTACCGTCACCTCGTGCTGTTGAAGCAGTATATTTTGGAGCAGAAGGGTTATTTGAAAATAGCCACTCAAATGTAGTTTTAATTGATACAAGTACAGTATCTCCACAGTTAAACAAACAGTTAGAGGAGTCGGCGAAGAAAAAGAAAGTAGACTTTTTAGCAGCACCTGTTAGTGGTGGGGTAATTGGTGCAGAAAACCGTACATTAACGTTTATGGTTGGTGGATCGAAAGAAGTATATGAAAAAACTGAATCTGTCATGGAAGTACTTGGAGCGAATGTTTTCCATGTTAGTGAGCAGATTGATAGTGGTACAACTGTTAAATTAATTAACAATCTATTAATTGGTTTTTATACAGCTGGTGTGAGTGAAGCTTTAACATTAGCTAAAAAGAACAATATGGATTTAGATAAAATGTTTGATATTTTAAATGTAAGTTATGGCCAAAGTAGAATTTATGAGCGTAATTATAAAAGTTTCATTGCATCAGAAAACTACGAGCCAGGCTTTACTGTAAATCTATTAAAGAAAGATTTAGGCTTTGCGGTTGATTTAGCTAAGGAAAGTGAACTCCACTTACCAGTAAGTGAAATGCTATTAAACGTATATGAAGAAACGAGTAAAGCAGGATATGGTGAAAACGATATGGCTGCTTTATATAAGAAAGTTAGCGAACAATTAATTTCTAATCAAAAATAATAGACTTATATACATCATAAAAAAGGAGAGAATATAATGATTACAACTGAAATTAAACGAGTAAAAAATCATATTAATGGTGAGTGGGTTGAATCAACAGGTACGGAAGTAGAAGCAGTTCCGAATCCAGCGACTGGAAAAATTATTGCTTACGTTCCACTATCTCCAAAAGAGGATGTTGAAAAGGCTGTTGAAGCTGCAAAAGCGGCATACGAAAAATGGTCTAAAGTACCAGTTCCGAATCGTTCAAGACAATTATATAAATATTTACAGCTTTTACAAGAAAACAAAGATGAGCTTGCAAAAATCATTACACTTGAAAACGGTAAAACACTAACGGATGCAACTGGTGAAGTGCAGCGTGGTATTGAAGCAGTAGAACTTGCAACATCAGCACCAAATTTAATGATGGGACAAGCTCTTCCGAATATTGCTAGTGGAATTGATGGATCGATTTGGCGCTATCCAATCGGAGTTGTTGCTGGTATTACACCGTTCAACTTCCCGATGATGATTCCATTATGGATGTTCCCACTTGCAATTGCTTGTGGTAATACATTCGTATTAAAAACATCTGAAAGAACACCGCTTTTAGCAGAGCGACTTGTAGAGTTATTCTATGAAGCTGGTTTTCCAAAAGGGGTATTAAATTTAGTACAAGGCGGAAAAGATGTTGTAAATAGCATCTTAGAAAATAAAGATATTCAAGCTGTTTCGTTTGTTGGCTCTGAGCCAGTGGCACGCTACGTATATGAAACTGGTACAAAAAATGGTAAACGTGTACAAGCGTTAGCAGGTGCGAAAAACCATGCGGTTGTTATGCCAGATTGCAACCTTGAAAAAACTGTACAAGGTGTAATTGGGTCTGCGTTCGCAAGTAGTGGAGAGCGCTGCATGGCATGTTCAGTAGTAGCAGTAGTAGATGAAATTGCTGATGAATTCATTGATGTATTAGTAGCAGAAACGAAGAAGTTAAAAGTAGGTGACGGTTTCAACGAAGATAATTATGTTGGACCATTAATCCGTGAATCTCATAAAGAACGTGTTTTAGGCTATATTAATAGTGGTGTAGCAGATGGAGCAACATTATTAGTAGATGGTCGTAAAATTAATGAAGAAGTTGGAGAAGGATACTTTGTTGGTGCAACAATCTTTGATGGCGTAAATCAAGAGATGAAAATTTGGCAAGATGAAATTTTTGCTCCAGTATTAAGTATTGTAAGAGTAAAAGATTTAGAAGAAGGTATTAAGGTGACAAATCAATCGGAATTTGCAAATGGTGCGGTTATTTATACGTCAAATGGTAAACATGCACAAACATTCCGTGATAATATCGATGCTGGTATGATCGGTGTAAACGTAAACGTTCCAGCACCAATGGCATTCTTCGCATTTGCAGGAAATAAAGCTTCCTTCTTTGGTGATTTAGGTACAAATGGTACAGATGGCGTTCAATTCTATACACGTAAAAAAGTTGTAACTGAGCGCTGGTTTTAATAGAGAGTAGAGGGATTGTTTCCTCACAATTAATTAGTAGCCTAGACCAGTCAAATAAATTGTTAAATGAAAAACACCACTTTGAAGATGTGGTGTTTTTCGTCTTGTTAATTACTTTTTTCAAAAGCTAGTTTAATACCAAAACCAATTAAGACGATTCCTGTTAACCCTTGAATATAACGTTGCGTCTTCGGTTTTTTCATAAAAGTACTAATTTTATCAATTAAAAATATATAAAAAGCGAACCATATAACTGTTAAAATGAGATAAGTAAGGCCCATTACGAGAAGTTGGATAAACGTATTATGAGTTGGATTTAAAAATTGCGGTAAAAAAGTTAAAAAGAAGACTGCAATTTTAGGGTTTAATAAATTTGTAAGAAACCCTTGGCGAAAACAAGAAGTATGCTCGTTTTCATTATTCAAAGATATATCGTTCGTATCAACGCCTTCTTTGTTTCTTACTGCTAAAAGGGCTTTAATACCAATATAAATTAAATATAGAGCTCCAACGTACTTGAAAATAGAGAATAAAAGAGCTGACTTTACAATAAGTGCGGAAAGTCCGATTACTGCTGCTAACGTATGAATCAAAAGTGCAACACATGTACCGAACACTGTTTTCACCCCGCCCACCTTACCGGCAACTAATGTGTTTTTCGTGGCCATTGCTGTATCTGGACCGGGTAAAATAATAAGAAAAATGGACATAATGATGAAAAGAAAAAAATTTTCAATCATAGTCGCTCCTCCTTTTTTTATTTTTAGAATATTCGATTAAAAATAGTGTAGCACATATTTTGATTTAATAAAATTAAATTTTATTAAAAATTATTAAATAGGAAAGAGGTTATATAGTCGCGTAATTACACGACCATATAGCCTCAGGTTTATCCCGTATGAATGGGGATGTTACCCATTTATTAAATTTTCACTTTATGCATTAAGTAAGTTAAAGAATCGATTTACATCTTCTTCTGAAACATCACTTAACTGCTTATATTTATAATTCGGATTTTGATCTTTATCAACGACAACAGAGCGTACTCCTTCGAAGAAATCTGCATGTCTCATGAAGTTTTTAGCAAGTACAAGGTCGGTAGCGAAACATTCTTCAACGGACTTATCTTGTCCATCAATAAACTGTTTTAATGTTACTTTTAACGAAATAGGGGATTTTGATAATAGCATTTCTTTCGTTTTTAAAGCAAAGGAACCTTGATCTTTCTCCAATGAATGGATGATTTCTTCAATTGTATCGAATGCAAAATGTGAATTCATTTCTTCTAATGTAGGAGCAAGTTCGCTCTCTAAGCTTGGAGCAGTTGCAAATGTACGAATGACTTCTTTTAAATTAGTATGTACATCATCTTTATGCCAATTTATACTTTCCAATTCAGTAAGGAAATTTGGTAATGAATCAGATGTCATAAAGTAATCAGCAGCGTTTATAAATAATACGTCAGATGCTTTTAAAATAGATGCCGTTAAAGCAACATAGCGGCCAGCAAACCCTGGAGCTTTATTTAAGAAATAAGCAGCACCGACGTCTGGGAAGAAGCCGATATTCATTTCTGGCATTGCCCATTTCGTACGCTCAGTTACAATTCGATATTTCGCACCATTTGTAAGACCGACACCACCGCCCATTACAATTCCATCTAAACAAGCGATGATCGGTTTTTTATATTGATAAATATATGTATCAATTTCATACTCTTCTTCAAAAAAACGTTCCGCATGCTGCAATGCAGCTTCATTTGAACGTGCTTCATAAAGAGTTTTAATGTCGCCGCCTGCACAAAAACCTTTTGTGCCAGCTCCTTTTAATACGATAAGCGCAATTCGCTCATCATTTTCCCATTCTTTCAGTTTTTGCCCAATTGGTTGTAACATGTCATAAGATAAAGAATTAAGTGCTTTTGGGCGGTTTAAAGTAATTGATGCAACGCCGTTTTCACTAACAGAAAATAAAACGTGTTCAGTCATAATTCATCCTCCCTTACATATCTTCTTATTCTTAATTCTTGATATGTACTGAAATGTCCTTTATAAACTTTGTCTAAAGTTGGCGATACATGTTAATTTGCCCAATGCATATTTTGACGAGTTATATTTGCAGGATTTCGGAGGTTGAAAATGAATATTACAACATTACTGTAATTGTAATTATTTGAAGTTATCATAATAAACGCGCTATTATATAGGTGTAAATTGTACATAATCACTTCAAAAAGGGTATTTGAAATGATTATGATGAAAGAAAAATTGCTTTTCATTAGAAATAGAGAAAGGAGAAATCGGAATGCCAGGACCTTTACTGTTGTCGGTGATTATTTTGTCTTCTTTAATGATAGGGATAACACAGTTTTTTCATCATACAGATACGACAGAGGAAGTGAAGGATAAAGTACGTCTCGTATTTCCGATTTTTATCATATCTATTTCTTTTTGTATTCTATTAAATAAGGATGGGTACATTGTCGCTGTATTTTCATTTTTTGTAGCGATCGTTTTAATTACAGTTTTATATTATGTAATGAAAGACTTTATACAAAAATAAAGATGTCACATGAGACATTTTTATTTTTGTAATAAATAAAATTTCACATACCGTATTATATATAAAAAATAAAAAACAAATAGCAATAGAAAAGTATGTACTTTGCCGTGTATTTACTTGTCAATCTTGCATAGCCAATATACTATTAATAATATAGAGATTAGAAAAAGGGGTTGTATCTGTCATGAAATTTGAGATGCACACAAAAATTATTTCAAATGAAAAAGAAGTAAGATTACATATAGAAGAAAATATATTTCAATTAAAATTGGATGGTTATCACTTATTTACACTGCAAGAAATATTGCCTTTATATAAATCAAATGAAGAAAGAATTGGTAGTGCAATGATACAAAAGTTAGAGTGGGAAAACGGAAAAACGACAATAAACTATCAACTCGTATCACTAAAATCAGTAAATTAAAAGGAGCAGGAAACTATGAAGTTATTTCATACAGCGGATTGGCATTTAGGAAAGCTTGTTCATGGCGTGTATATGACTGAAGATCAAAAGATTGTATTAGATCAGTTTGTACAAGCTGTTGAAGAAGAAAAACCAGATGCCGTAATTATTGCAGGGGATTTATATGACCGAGCAATTCCACCTACGGAAGCAGTAGACTTATTAAATGATGTTTTACAAAAAATAGTGATTGATTTACAAACACCAGTTATTGCAGTTGCAGGAAACCATGATAGTCCAGATCGTATTCATTTTGGAAGTAGTTTAATGAAGAAACAAGGATTATTTATTGTGGGGCAATTTCAATTTCCATATGAGCCAATTATATTAAATGATGAATATGGCGAGGTTCACTTCCATCTCGTTCCATATGCGGATCCAAGCATAGTTAGACATGTATTGAAAAACGAAGATGTTCGTTCTCATGATGATGCAATGCGTATTTTTATGAATGAACTTTCTGAAACGATGGATAAAGAAGCGAGACATGTATTTGTAGGACATGCGTTTGTAACTTCTTCGGGAGAGGCAGAGGAAAATACAAGTGATGCGGAACGACCACTTTCAATTGGTGGTGCTGAATATGTAAATAGCCATTATTTTGATAAGTTTCATTACACGGCGCTTGGCCATTTACATCAAGCGCATTTTGTACGTAATGAGACCATTCGTTATTCAGGTTCGCCACTTGCATATTCTATCTCTGAAGAAAAACATAAAAAAGGATACTATATTGTGGAACTGGATGAAAAAGGTGAAACAACAATTGAAAAACGTTTACTTACACCACGTCGTAAAATGCGTACAGTAGAAGCAAAAATAGACGATTTATTGCATCATCCAGTAAATGAAGATTATGTATTTGTGAAATTATTAGATGAAAATCCTGTCTTGCAGCCAATGGAAAAAATACGTTCTGTATACCCAAATGCAATGCATGTTGAAAGATCTATTCAAAGACGAGAGTTCACAGATGAAAATGAAGTAACTGTTTCAAGACATAAAACAGATGATTTATCTCTTTTAAAAGCTTTTTATAAAGAAATGAAAGGGATAGAGTTATCAGAAGAGAAAGAACGTCTATTTTTAGATGTTTTGCAAACAGTGCAAGAACGGGAAGGTGAACGAGGATGAGACCGCTTCAGCTAATTATGACCGCATTTGGTCCATATAAACAGAAAGAAGTAATCGATTTTAAAGATCTTGGTGAGCATCGTATTTTTGCTATTTCTGGAAATACAGGAGCCGGAAAGACAACGATTTTTGATGCGATTTGTTATGTGTTATATGGTGAGGCAAGCGGAGAAGAACGTAGTGATACGAGCATGCTTCGCAGTCAATTTGCTGATGATAATGTGTATACAAGTGTAGAACTAACCTTTCAGTTAAAAGGGAAACGTTATGAAATAAAACGACAACTTGGGCATAAAAAACAAGGGAACAAGACGATCACAGGACATGCAGTAGAATTATATGAAGTGATTGATGAAGAGCAGGTTCCAGCTGTTGATCGTTTTCATGTAACGGATGTAAATAAAAAAGTTGAAGATTTAATTGGATTAAGTAAACATCAATTTAGCCAAATTGTCATGTTACCACAAGGAGAGTTCCGAAAATTATTAACATCTGAAACGGAAAATAAAGAAGAAATATTACGCCGCATTTTTAAAACAGATCGTTATAAATTAATGCGTGAGTTATTAGATCAAAAGCGTAAACAATGGAAAGACGTCTTACAAGAAAAACAAAAAGAACGTGAGCTATACTTCCGTAATGTTTTTAAATTGCCAATTCGCGATGGAGCATTATTAGAGACATTAGTAGAACAAGAACATGTAAATACGCATCAAGTAGTAGAAGCGTTAGAACAAGAAACAGCTGCGTATAAGGCAGAGGTTGAGCAACTACAAGTAGAACAAGATGTTCAAACGAAGCAATTAAAGGATGCTGAAACACGTTTTCACGCAGCGAAATCTGTAAATGAGAAGTTTACAGATTTACAACAAAAGAATGAGAAATATAATACTTTACAAGAAAATCGTACAGTTATTGAAATGAAAGAAAGATCTTTTAAACGTGCGGAACAGGCGAAGCGCTTATTACCATTTGAACAATGGCACGAAGAAGCGATGCAAAATGAGCAGAAAGCTGAAAGTTTGTTAAAACAAATTATCGCCAAAAAAGAAAATGTAATGAATAGTTTTGAACTTGCTCAGGTGAAATATGAAGCAGTAAAGAATAAAGAACCTGAGCGAGAAGATGCAAAAAAACTTGTTCAAAGATTAGAAGAGTTACAACCGATTATTGCATCATTAGCTGAGAAACAGTTGAATTTACAAAATGCAGAAATTCAACTAGGGAAATTAAAGGAAAGTATGCAAAAATTAGACCGACAATTAGAGGAGCATACAAATCAAAAACAGCTAATGTCTAGTGAATTACAGCAATTAGAACGAGCACTTGAGCAATATGTAGATAAAGTAGAAGAACTAACGAATATGCGAGAAGATGCAAAAGTTTTAAAGCAAGCATATGATGTTTGGCAAGAAAAACAAAAATTTGAGCAAGAAAAAGTAGCGGCATATAATAAGATGCAATTGGCAGTGAACGCATATGAAAATATGGAACGCCGCTGGTTAAGTGAACAAGCTGGTATATTAGCTCTTCATCTACATGATGGCGAATCTTGTCCAGTATGTGGTAGTACGAACCATCCGGAAAAAGCTACAGAGCAAAGTGATGCGATCGATGAAAAAGAGTTAAATGATTTAAGAGACAAGAAGAATATTGCCGAAAAATTACATGTTCAATTAGAGGAGAAATGGAATTTCTATCATCTTCAATATGAACAGGTAATAGAAGAGGTTAAGCAGCGAGGCTATCGCTCGGAAGAATTAGCTGAAACATACAATGCACTTGTTCAAAAAGGAAAACAATTAGTAACGGAAGTAAATACGTTAAAAGCAAGCGAAGAAACGCGTAAGCAAACTGCTGTGAATATAAAAAGCATAGAAGAAAAAGTAGATGTGCTTCAGAAACAAAAGCGTGAGGTAGAAACAGAGCAGCACCGTACAGAAATGGAGTGTTTACAGCTTCGAACGTCATATGAACATGATAAGAAAAATATTCCTGACAGCTTACAAACAATACAAGCTTGGAAAGTCCAGTTTGATCAAGCGACGCAACAACTTAGGTTAATGGAAGATGAATGGAAGAAAGTGCAGGAAGCGTATCAGCATTGGCAGAATGAAAATATACGTATTCAAGCAGAACAGGAAGGTGCTTCTAATCAATTTGAAAGTGCAAAATTGAAGAAAGAAGATACTTTTGCGCGCTTTATGAAAGAACTTGAACAAAGCGGATTTACAGATCAAATCACGTATAAAGAAGCAAAATTAAATGATGCTGAGATGGAGATGTTACAAAAAGAAATTCAAAGTTATTATTCATCTCTTGAAGTACTTGCAAAACAAATTGAAGAGTTACATGCTGAATTAAAAGATAAAGAGTATATGGATATTACAGCGTTAGGTCAACACATAACAGAATTACAAATTAATCTCGATATCATTAAAGAAAAACGTCAACGTGCGCAAAACGCTGTAACATATATTTCTGATTTACATGAAAATATTAGACGTATCGATGAGCAAATTCATGAGGAAGAAAAAGCATTCCAAGAACTTGTTGATTTATATGAAGTAATGAAAGGTGATAACGAAAGCCGTATATCATTTGAACGTTACATCTTAATTGAGTATTTAGAACAAATTGTTCAAATTGCAAACGAACGATTACGTAAATTATCAAACGGACAATTTTATTTAAAACGAAGCGAACGAGTTGAAAAGAGAAATCGTCAAAGTGGATTAGGATTAGATGTTTATGACGCATACACTGGCCAAACACGCGATGTAAAAACATTATCTGGCGGCGAGAAATTTAATGCATCACTTTGCTTAGCGCTTGGAATGGCAGATGTCATTCAAGCGTATGAAGGCGGTATTTCCATCGAAACGATGTTTATCGATGAAGGATTCGGCTCATTAGATGAAGAGTCATTAACGAAAGCAGTTGACGCCCTAATCGATTTACAAAAATCAGGCCGATTTATCGGTGTAATTTCACACGTTCAAGAACTGAAAAACGCAATGCCAGCTGTATTAGAAGTAACGAAGCAGAAGGATGGGTGTAGTCAGACTAAGTTTGTGGTGAAGTAACAAGATTTAATTACTGAAAAATTTAGTGAAATAATAAATAAAGCGCCGTCTCCTTATTGGAGGCGGCGTTTGTATGAAATAAGGAACTATGAGTTATCTGAAGTAGGCGGCGTATGTGATAATCGATTATAAGTTTTAAAAGCAGAAATTGCCGATATAACACCACCCGCTAAAAATAATGCTGATCCACCTACTAATATGATACGACTGACATATGTTTCTCGTGATTCTTCAACTTCTTCTTGTAACATTGTAGGCATATGATTCCCTCCTTTATAAAAATGTGTTTTGTAATAGTATATACAAACGCCTAACATGTGTTAAAAATGAAGAAGTTGTATGTATAAGCATCTAAGTGAATTTAATATTTAGCTAGTGTTAGTATTAAGTTCAACGATTCTGCACAACTTATGCACAAGTTTTAGTAGTTTATATGTCATGATATATCCATAAAGTTAAATATTCAATAATAATGAATGGAACATTCGTTTATTATTAAGTGTGCGTTTCTTACGCACTCTCCAAAACAAGTGTCTTTATTGTTATTCTTTTGCATCAAAGCCCTCATCACACTACGAAGTATAACAAGAAGGGGATACGAACATGAATAATCGAATTTTAAAACACTTACTAAATATGAAGATGAACAAGAAAAGCCTGGGAGCCGTTGCATTAACGGCTGGAATCATAGGCACGACTCTCATTCCTCAAAATGCATATGCGCACGGTTTTGTTGAAAAACCTGGAAGTCGTTCTGCTTTATGTAGCCCAACTTACGGCGCACTGAACTTGAACTGCGAAAGTATTATGTATGAACCTCAAAGTTTAGAAGCTCCAAAAGGATTTCCACAAGGTGGCCCAGTTGATGGGCTGATTGCTTCGGCAGGCGGGAAATTTGGTGGTATTTTGGATCAACAAACAACAGAGCGTTGGTTTAAAAATACGATAACAGGTGGAGAAAATACGTTCACATGGAAGTATACAGCTCCTCACTTAACAAGCAAATGGCATTACTATATTACGAAAAAAGGTTGGAATCCAAATAAAGCGCTAACAAGAGCAGACTTTGAGCCAATTGGAACTGTACAACATGATGGCTCTGCAGCTTTAAACAATTTAAATCACAAAATTAACGTACCTACTGATCGTAGTGGATACCATGTTATTTTAGCGGTATGGGATGTAGCTGATACAGCAAATGCATTCTATAATGTAATTGATGTAAATCTAGTCAATAATGAAAAACCAGACACAGAAGCACCAAGTAATCCAAATGGACTTGAGGCAACAAAAGTTACAGCAAATAGTGTAGAACTAGCATGGACCGCTTCTACGGATAATGTAGGGGTAAAAGGTTATCAGGTCCTACGCAATGGAGAGATTATTGACACAGTACCAGGCACTCATTTTATTGATAAACAATTACAACCAAGTACTGAATACTCTTATACTGTAAAAGCGATTGACGCAGCTGGAAATGTATCGAAAGAAAGTACGGCAGTTAAAGTGAAAACATCAGTAGCGATTCTTGATACAAAAGCACCTACACAGCCAAAAGGATTACACAGCATGGGAACGACAGCATCAAGTGTGGATCTGATGTGGAGTCCGTCTGACGATAATGACGGTGTAGACCATTACGATATTTATAGAGAAATATCAGGCGTAATGAAAAAAATTGGAACATCCAACACTACTTCTCATATGGACAAAAATTTGCTTGCTAATACTACATATAAATATACGGTGAAAGCTGTTGATGTAGCTGGAAATGAATCAACACAAAGCGATGTATTCAAAGTTACCACAAAAACTGAAAGCGCTTCATACGAAGCGTGGAATTCAAAGAAGGCATATAAAAAGGGAGATAGAGTCGTACACGAAGGGAAAGTGTATGAAGCTGTCCAAAATTACCAAGGAAATGGGGATCCAAACTGGATTTATGCTTTATCATTATGGAAAACAGTGTAAGCTTTTACTGGTTTTGAACTAAGGAATGACTGACGGGCTTTGGTGCAATAAAGTAATAATGAGGGTTCACTTTAAAGTTGAAACAAAAAAGACGACACATAAAATGTCGTCTTTTTTGTACGGATTTATTTTTTCTCCTGGTTTTCTACCTTTTCCGTATTAGAAGCAAATCCGCTTTTAAACCCATCGATAAAATTACAACCACTTAATGAAAATACAAATACACATATAAGACTAACTAAAATACCCTTTTTGTAATTTACTTTACAACAGCCTCCTACTTATCAATTCGTAAACTAAATATCACTACATTTAAATGTTTAATATACATTGGAATTACCGTAAAAACGAATAGTTAAATTATATAGTTGTAGGACATGACGTCATCTTATGAATATTTTTATACAGTAGATATATTTATTACTCATATAGTATTACTTCGTAAAGCAATTGTATTACAAAGAGGTATCTCTATACCTCTCCACCATACCACTAGACTGTAAAAATACATAATGTGTGTACCTTTTTGGATAGGTAAAGATATGTAAAAATATGAGGGTGAGAGTGAATGTGATTTTTAACGATCTTAGCTCACGGAAGGTTACGAGGTAAAAATAACTGAAGGAATACTAAAAAAATAATAACCGACGGATTTTCGTTTGAATACTAATGATTTTTACGGATTCATGAACTTGGCTATTCAGGAAAAGCATTTTTGATAGCTTAATATAGGAGGTAAATAAATTATGAAAGTTAACTACGGTAGACATACTATTATTGAAGTTGATTTAAATGCACTGCAACGTAATTTCCAACAGTACAAACAAGCTATTCCATTTGGTACAGCGATTATGACAGTTGTAAAAGCGAATGCCTATGGACACGGGGCAGTTCCGATTGCGAAGGCGGTAATAGAGGCAGGCACAAGTCACTTGGCAGTTGCGTTTGTAGATGAAGGAATTGAACTTAGAGAAGCTGGTATAACTGTACCAATATTAATCTTTGGATACACACCGTATGAAGCGATAGTAGATGCAATTACGTATGATTTAAGCATGACAGTATATACAATTGAGGATTTGCATGCTATAGAAGAGATTGCTTCACAAATGGAAAAGAATGCGTACATCCATATTAAAATTGACACTGGAATGAGCCGACTCGGTTTACAACTTAATGAAGTCACATTGTTTTTACAAACATTAAAGTGTACAAAATATATTCAGGTTGAAGGAATGTACACGCACTTCGCTTGTGCAGATGAAAGGGATAAAATGTATACTCTCATGCAACAAGAGGTATTTCAAAAAGCCGTAAGCAAAGCAGAAGAGTTACAAATTGCTATTCCATGGATTCATACCAATAATAGTGCTGCTACAATTGATATGCGAGAAACAAAAGGAAATATGGTCCGCCTTGGAATCGCGTTATACGGTCTCTATCCATCTGCAGATGTCAATCAAGAAGCTATTTCGTTACAGCCTATCCTGACATTTAAATCAAAAGTTGCGCATATCAAAAAAGTAAAAAAAGGAAATGGGGTTAGCTATGGAGCAACATATACAGCGACAGGAGAAGAATGGATTGCGACGATACCGGTTGGATATGCGGATGGTGTCAGCAGGCAACTCTCGAATAAAGGGTTTGTATTAATAAAAGGTATGAAAGTTCCTATTATAGGACGTATTTGTATGGACCAGTTAATGTTGGACGTAACAAAAATCATGCCAATACATGTTGGGGATGAGGTGGTCTTTTATGGTAATCAAGGCGAGGAATCAATAAGTGTAGATTGCGTTGCAGATATATTAAGTACAATTAATTATGAGATTACTTGTATGTTAAGTAGAAGGATACCTCGCATCTATATAAAAGACAATAAGCCAATCGAAATAATAAATGAACTACGAAGAAGTCCTATCAGTTTATGTATAAATGAATGAAGAATCTTCACCATAAATTTATGCTAACTTCACATGCAGCACAAATTGAAATTGTATTATGTATATGTACCAAATAAATAAAATTACATAGCATTGCTGCTTTTAAATAATTAAAATCCTATTATTTCTATATAAAGGTCTTGGTTGTATGTTAGAAATTACATTTTATTTAGAAGCAGATTTTAATAAAAATGAATTCAAATAAAAGGGGAATGTCTTATGACAACATATACGAGCGAGATAAAAAAAAGTTTAGTTACTGAAGAAGATGTGGATATTTTAAAAATAATGGCGCATCCAATACGATTACAAATTGTAAATGAATTAAGTGCACGCAAAACTTGTAATGTAACACAATTAACAGAATTACTGAATATTCCACAATCGACTGTTTCGCAACATTTATCAAAAATGAAAGGTAAAGTGTTACGAGCTGAGAGAAGGGGCTTAGAAATTTATTATCACATTAATAATTTAAAAGCGAGTAAGATTGTAAGTGTTTTAGGATATATTAACTAATGAAGTATTTTCATATAAAATAGCCGCTGCTGGTGAGCAGGGGCTATTTTGTGTTGTTTGTTTCACTTTATGTATTCGTATTTAAAATTTTATAGTTTTTATGATTTACAATTGTTCGGTCAAATTCAAAAGTACCACCGCTTACATCTGTAACTTCAACTAAGACCGATTCAGTGTATAGTTTTAGTACAGATGCTGTGATCTTTAAGTTATTTCGTTGAAATAGTATAGTATCCCCTACGTTTGCTTTCATAGTACCTCCTTATAAAAGACAGAAATGTTTGTTTATTATATATATTAAACCACTTATAGATATATTAGTGAATGTTTAGTTTTATTTATCAATAAAATATTTGTTGTTTACTAAAAATTAAAGTGCAACATTATGTAAATGAATTATATATTTTCTGTTTTCATGTAGAAAATTGTAAAAAAACGTTGTAATTCTGTATGTTTCGTTAGAAAAACAAAATATACGGAAGTAGAAATGGTGGGATTTTTGATTACAAGCATTGTAACGAGAAGCCAGATTACAAGACTATTAAATGATTTGTATCAAGAAATACAGACGCAACATGTTATAAACGCTGAAGAGTTAAATAAGAATAGGATGTTTTTTGTTTGTATAGGGTAAGCAAAATATTGAAGTCCAGCCATGGTATAATTCGATAAATTTTTTTGTAAAAGAGGATGTAAAAGCCCCCGTAAGTCGTACTGATGCAAAACATTATAAAAGCTGCTACGTATTTAACAAGCAGTTTTTTGTATTTCACCCTTCGTTTTATGTAACTGGTTCCATATATTTGACGCTCCGTCTTGTAAGTGCTTACATAATCGGTAACATCCTATACAATGAAGTTGTTAAATCGAATGAGGTGGCGAAAATGAAAATGAAAAAAGCATATTTAGCGAATAGCATTGAAATAGAAAGAGGAGGAGAGATGGTATGAAAAAATCATCGGTTAATCCATGGCTTGTTGTTCTTGGAACAGTCATAGTACAAATGGGGCTTGGAACGATATATACATGGAGTTTATTCAATCAGCCCTTAGTGAGTAAATACGGTTGGAGTCTTAACGCTGTTGCTATAACTTTCTCAATTACTAGCCTTTCTTTAGCATTTTCAACTTTGTTTGCGAGTAAATTGCAAGAAAAATGGGGACTTCGTAAACTTATTATGATAGCTGGACTAGCATTAGGAATTGGATTAATGCTTAGTTCACAAGCTTCCTCATTATTAATGCTTTATGTACTAGCAGGAGTTGTTGTAGGATACGCAGATGGAACAGCATACATCACTTCACTATCCAATTTAATAAAATGGTTTCCAAATCGTAAAGGTTTAATCGCCGGTATATCTGTTTCTGCATATGGTACAGGTAGCCTAATATTCAAATACATAAACGCAATGTTGATTGATTCAGTTGGTGTATCGCAAGCGTTTATATACTGGGGTTTAATTGTTACAGCTATGATAGTAATCGGTGCTTGTTTGATCCATCAAGCTGTTGACCAAAGTGCAGTTCAAGAAACAAAAACTAAAGAATATACAACAAAAGAAATGCTAGGCACAAAACAAGTATACTTATTATTTATTATGCTATTTACATCATGTATGAGTGGCTTATACTTAATTGGTATGGTAAAAGACATTGGTGTTCAACTTGTAGGGCTTAGCGCAGCAACAGCAGCTAATGCGGTGGCTATGGTTGCAATCTTCAATACATTGGGTCGTATCATTCTGGGACCGTTATCAGATAAAATCGGCCGTTTAAAAATCGTTACTGGTACTTTTGTTGCTATGGCGACTTCAGTCTTGGTTCTAAGTTTCGTAGATTTAAATTATGGTATCTACTTCGTCTGTGTAGCAAGTGTAGCGTTTTGCTTTGGTGGAAATATCACTATTTTCCCAGCTATTGTTGGTGATTTCTTCGGTATGAAAAATCATAGTAAAAACTACGGAATTGTGTATCAAGGCTTTGGATTTGGAGCGCTCGCAGGTTCCTTTATCGGTGCAATTCTAGGTGGGTTCAAACCAACTTTCATGGTGATCGGTGTATTATGTGTCGTGTCATTTATTATCGCAATTTTAATTCAAGCACCTAATCAGAAAAAAGAAAAAGAAGAAGAGTATCGCAGTGTAGCGTAAGTATTTAAATTTTCTATAGCACTAAGGCAACTAAAAAGTACCCTATAAAATAGGGTGCTTTTTTCCGATACATAATAAAATTACGAAAGGGAAGTGGATATCGAACCACTTTCCTTTTTTCTTTATGAACTAATTTTAATAGTTTTTCTCTAACCGGTCTTTATCCCGCTATTTGCGGGCAGTAAAACTCCCACCTCAAAATTCAGGCAGAGCAAAGAAGTTAGGTGGGAGTCGGGCTACACGTAAACGCCCGATTGGTGAAGGCTAATAATCAGTGGGGGGATGAACAAAACCCCCACTGATTAAAGTTTCACTTTATTTTATTTATGGAATTTTACTGATAAAAGAGTTATTAAAATATTCAATTGGATTATATTGGAATATTATTGAGTCACGCATAATATATGAAAATCTTAGATTATATATAAGATATGCATTGAGAAATGCAAGATGTAAAGTAAAATATTTTCAGAAAAATATTGAGAAAAGAAAAACTTGAATTTTTGATAAAGTATTGTGGGCGAAGAAATCTATAGGTTATCTTTTTCAATTTCAAAAAAGATGATAAGGAATTAGGGATTAAATTTTTATTTAAATTACGTTTTAATGCTTATAGATGCAATCTGGCATAGAAACGTAAAAAATATTTTATCTGAAAAATAAAAAAAGATTGACAAGTATATTGAGAAACATTATCATTTCGATGTAGGTAGAGAAAATGAAAATCATTATCAATAGGTTTGATTTGATGAAAAGTACACTTGACCAATTAGTTTAGTAAGTGTATTATTTTTAACATTATAAGTGATAATGAAAATCGTTATCATTTATGATGTTAAACTGGATTAATTTTTATATGAAAGGATAGAGGAAATGAGCCTAGGGGAATTTGATGGAAAAATCGTTTTAGTAACAGGTGCAGCGCAAGGTATAGGTAGTGTTGTAGCAAAAATGTTTTTAGAAAGAGGAGCTACAGTTATTGCAGTTGATCAAAATGAAGAAGGGCTAAATATGTTATTAAATCATTATGCATCATACGAAACACGTATAAAGACATTTCATTTAGATGTGAGTGATTGCACTGCTGTTGAAGAGGTAGTAAAACAAATTGAAAATGACATAGCACCTATAGATATATTAGTAAATGTCGCAGGAGTTTTACGAATGGGAGCGATTCACTCTTTAAGTGATGAAGACTGGCATAAAACATTTTCTGTAAATACTACAGGAGTTTTCTATATGGCCCGAGCAGTAAGTAAACGCATGATGTTAAGAAAGTCAGGGGCAATTGTTACAGTTGGTTCAAATGCGGCAAATACTCCGAGAATGGAGATGGCTGCATATGCTGCATCAAAAGCTGCAACGACGATGTTTATGAAATGTTTAGGGTTAGAACTTGCAGCACATAATATTCGCTGCAACTTAGTTTCTCCAGGTTCTACTGAAACTGAAATGCAAAGATTATTATGGGCTGATGAGAATGGAGCTGAAAATATAATTGCTGGTTCTCAAAATACATATAGACTCGGTATACCGTTACAAAAAATTGCACAACCTTCAGAAATTGCTGAAGCAGTATTGTTTTTAGCCTCAGATAAAGCGAGTCATATTACAATGCACAATTTATGTGTCGATGGCGGAGCTACATTAGGAGTTTAATAAAAAATTCAGGAGGTTTTAATACTATGAATGAACTTACAGCCGTAAAGGAACTGTCAGAAAAATTATTAGAAGATTATAAGACTGAATCTTCGTTCTTTTTCGCTTCACCAACTCGAACGATATTGACAGAAGGAGAGTTTACTACAGTAAAACATTATGAAATTGAAAGCTTTCCAGAGCTTGTACAAGCGGTATTAAGTAATGCAAAACAAGCCGGAAATCCGAATCCTATCGTTGTTGGTGCTTTGCCATTTGATCGTAGAAAAGAAGTTCAACTTATTGTACCGGAATATTGCAGAATTACTGAGCGTTTACAGTTGGAGACAACAAATGAGATAAAACGAAATGAGAAACTGACATTTGAAATGACACCGGTTCCAGCTCCTGAAGTATATATGAATGGTGTGAAGCAAGGGATTGAAAAAATTCAGGACGGAGATTTAAAGAAAATCGTTCTATCTAGATCGTTAGATGTTAAATCTTCAGAGAAGATTGATAAACAAAAACTACTTCGCGAATTAGCAGAGCATAATAAGCACGGTTATACATTTGCTGTGAATTTACCGAAAGATGAAAACGAGAACAATAAGACATTAATTGGAGCAAGCCCTGAATTGCTTGTTTCACGTAATGGTATGCAAGTCGTTTCTAATCCATTAGCTGGTTCAAGACCAAGAAGTGACGATCCAGCTGAAGATAAAAGAAGAGCAGAGGAATTACTCTCTTCACCAAAAGATTTACATGAACATGCAGTAGTAGTTGAAGCGGTTGCTGCTGCGCTTCGTCCGTACTGTCATACATTGCATGTGCCAGAAAAACCATCAGTTATTCATAGTGAAGCAATGTGGCATTTGTCTACAGAAGTGAAAGGTGAACTTAAGGATCCAAATACTTCTTCTTTAGAATTAGCAATTGCTCTTCATCCTACGCCAGCAGTTTGCGGAACTCCAATGGAAGAAGCAAGAGAGGCCATTCAAAAAATTGAGCCATTTGACCGTGAATTCTTTACAGGAATGTTAGGGTGGAGCGATCTAAATGGAGATGGCGAATGGATTGTTACAATTCGTTGTGCTGAAGTGCAAGAAAATACACTTCGTTTATATGCAGGAGCTGGAGTTGTTGCTGAGTCAAAACCAGAAGATGAGTTAGCAGAAACATCAGCTAAGTTCCAAACAATGTTGAAGGCTTTAGGGTTAAGAGATAATACGTTGAATGAAAAATAGGGGGAAGAAAGAATGTTAACAGGTTATACGGAATGGCCAAAAGAATTTGCAGATCGTTACCGAGAAGAAGGATGTTGGCTTGGTGAAACATTTGGCGGAGTGTTAAGAGAGCGTGCTGAAAAATATGGAGATCAAATTGCGGTTGTAAGCGGTAATACGCATATAACGTATAGTGAACTTGATAAAAAGGTAGATTGCTTAGCTTCAGGTTTACTGAATTTAGGAATAAAGCAAGAAGACCGAGTTGTTCTTCAGCTACCTAATATTACAGAGTTTTTCGAAATATGTTTTGCACTATTTCGAATTGGAGCGCTTCCTGTTTTTGCACTACCTTCACATCGAAGTAGTGAAATTAGTTATTTTTGCGAGTTTGGTGAGGCGAGTGCTTACGTTATTTCAGATAAGGCTCTTGGCTTTGATTACCGAAAACTAGCAAGAGAAGTAAAAGAAAAAGTGCCTACTTTACAACATGTAATCGTAGTAGGGGAAGAAGAAGAATTTGTGAGTATAAATGAACTTTACATGGATCCCGTTCCATTACCAGAAGTTCAGCCAAGTGAAGTTGCGTTTCTCCAATTATCAGGAGGGACAACAGGACTTTCTAAATTAATTCCTAGAACGCATGATGACTATATTTATAGTTTGCGTGTTAGCGCTGAAATTTGTAATTTAAATGCAGAAAGCGTCTATATGGCAGTTCTTCCAGTAGCACACAACTATCCGATGAGTTCTCCTGGAACGTTTGGAACTTTCTATGCAGGTGGAAAAGTAGTGTTGGCAACTGGAGGTAGCCCAGATGAGGCATTTGCGCTTATAGAAAAAGAAAAAGTTACGATTACAGCGCTCGTTCCACCATTAGCAATGATTTGGCTTGATGCTGTATCTTCCCGTAATAACGATTTATCGAGCCTGCAAGTTCTTCAAGTAGGGGGTGCGAAATTTAGTGCCGAAGTTGCGAAGCGTATACGCTCTACATTTGGATGTACGTTACAGCAAGTATTCGGTATGGCAGAAGGGTTAGTAAATTATACTAGATTAAATGATCCTGAAGAAATCATTATTCATACACAAGGTAGACCGATGTCTACATTCGATGAAGTAAGGGTTGTTGATGAGAATGATAACGATGTAAAACCTGGTGAAGTAGGTAGTTTATTAACACGAGGGCCATACACAATTCGTGGTTATTATAAAGCGGAAGAGCATAATGCACGATCATTTACAAAGGATGGCTTTTATCGCACAGGTGATCTTGTAAAAGTAAATGAACAAGGCTACATCGTTGTAGAAGGAAGAGATAAAGATCAAATTAACCGTGGTGGTGAGAAGGTTGCTGCGGAAGAAGTTGAAAATCATCTATTAGCACATGATGCAGTACATGATGTAGCAATTGTATCTATGCCAGACGATTATTTAGGTGAACGTACTTGTGCATTTGTTATAGCTCGCGGACAAGCTCCAACTGTAAGTGAATTGAAAATATTTTTAAAAGAACGTGGTATAGCAGCTTATAAGATTCCAGATCGAATTGAATTTATTGAATCATTCCCGCAAACAGGTGTAGGAAAAGTAAGCAAAAAAGAATTACGTAAAGTCATTGCTGAAAAACTTATTATAGTAAAACGATAAAAAACTATTAAAATCGGAAGGAAGTGATTAGATGGCTATCCCATCTATTTCAGTATATAAAATGCCAGTTGAATCAGAACTACCAAAAAATAAAGTGAATTGGACGCCGGATCCGAAACGTGCAGTTCTTTTAATCCATGACATGCAAGAATATTTTCTTGACGCATATAGCGATAAAGAATCGCCAAAAGTAGAACTAATTTCAAATATTAAGGTGATAAGAGAAAAATGTAAGGAACTTGGTGTACCTGTTATATATACAGCACAGCCTGGTGGACAAACGTTAGAACAACGAGGGTTATTACAAGACTTTTGGGGTGATGGTATTCCCGCTGGACCGGATAAAAAGAAAATTGTCGATGAACTTACTCCTGATGAGGATGATATATTCCTAACAAAATGGAGATATAGTGCATTTAAAAAGACGAATCTATTAGAAATTTTAAATGAACAAGGACGAGATCAACTTATTATTTGCGGTATTTATGCGCATATTGGCTGCCTTTTAACAGCTTGTGAAGCATTTATGGATGGTATAGAGCCATTTTTTGTAGCAGATGGAGTAGCTGATTTTTCACTAGAGCATCATAAACAAGCATTGCAGTATGCATCTAATAGATGTGCAGTAACGACATCAACAAACTTACTATTAAAAGATTTACAAAGTGTAAAAGGTGATGAGAGTAAAGGGATCACTTTACAGGAAGTGCACGAACTAGTTGCACAACTACTTCGTGAGCCAGTAGAGAGTATTAAAGTTGATGAAGATTTATTAAATAGAGGACTTGATTCGGTCAGAATTATGAGTTTAGTAGAGAAGTGGCGTCGCGAAGGGAAAGAAATCACTTTTGCAGATTTAGCAGAACGTCCAACTGTTGCCGATTGGTACAGTTTACTATCTTCACAAGCAGCACAGGTGTTGTAACAAATAGACTACATAATAAAGGGGTAGTAAAGAATGTCTAATTGTCAAAAGACTCGTCATTCGTTATCGTCTGCACAATCTGGTATGTGGTTTGCGCAGCAATTAGATCCGCTTAATCCGATTTATAATACTGGGGAATATGTAGAAATAAATGGAACGATTAATCAAGAAATTTTCGAGTTAGCTGTACGTAAAGTTATAACGGAAGCAGAGGCACTTCATGTTCGTTTCGAAGAGGATGAAATTGGCCCATGGCAAGTTATTGAGGAATCGTCAACGTTTCATATGCATTTTATTGACGTTCGTAAAGAAGAAAATCCTGAAGAAGCTGCTAAAGTACGGATGAAAAATGATTTATCTGTACCGATAGATTTAAAAGAAGATAAATTATTTACTGAAGCACTTATTCAAGTTGAAAATAATCGTTTCTTTTGGTATCAGCGCATCCATCACATTGTGATGGATGGCTATGGGTTTTCACTTCTTAGCCAAAAGGTAGCCAATGAGTATACATCACTTATAGAAGAAACAAATAAGAATGAAAAGCCATTTGGCTCTCTTGCAAAAATTGTACAAGAAGATAATGAGTATCGTGAATCTAAACAATTTCAGGAAGATCGTACTTTTTGGTTAGAGAAGTTTGCAGATGAACCGGAAGTTGTAAGTTTGGCAGAACGAGCGCCGAGAACATCAAATGGATTTTTACGAGAAACCGCTTATTTATCAAATGCTAATACGAAAACTTTACTAGAAGATATAAACATTTCGTTAACGAGTTGGCCCGAATTTATTGTAGCCGTAACAAGTATTTACATGCATAAATTAACAGGTGCAAATGATATTGTTTTAGGTTTACCAATGATGGGGCGTCTTGGTTCTGTATCTATTCATACACCAAGCATGGTAATGAATTTAGTTCCACTTCGTCTCACTATAGCTCCAAATATAACTCTTGCGGAATTCATACAGCAAGTTTCTAAAGAAATTCGAGATGTACGTCGTCATCATAAATACCGTCATGAGGAATTAAGAAGAGACTTAAAGTTACTAGGTGAAAATCAAAGGTTATTTGGACCGTTGGTGAATGTTATGCCTTTTGATTATGGGCTTAACTTTGCTGGAAATCGTGGTATTACACATAATTTATCAGCAGGACCTGTTGATGATTTATCGATAAATGTATATAAGCGCTTCGATGAAAATGAGTTAATGATTCATTTTGATGCGAATCCGGAAGTTTATAGCGACACGGAACTAGCATTGCATAAAGAAAGATTTATGAATCTATTAGAATTAGTGATAAATAATTATCATAAAGACGAGCCAATTGGAAAAATAAACATTACTCTTCCTGAAGAAAATCATAAAGTTTTATTGGAATGGAATGAAACGAAGAAAGCTGAAGAGCTAATTAATCTACCTATATTATTTGAAAAACAAGTACAAAAAAATCCAAATAAAATAGCAGTTACTTGTAACGGGAAAAAACTTACGTATAAAGAGCTAAATGAACGAGCGAATGAATTAGCAACCTATTTAGTAGAAGAAGGAATACAAGCAAATCAGTTTGTAGCCTTAGTATTTCCAAGATCAATAGAAATGGTAGTTAGTATGCTAGCAGTTCTAAAGGCTGGTGCAGCGTATTTACCGATAGATCCAGAATATCCAGCCGAGCGAATTCATTATATAGTAAATGATGCAAATCCAGTTTGTATCATAACACATTCATCTGTTTCATCTACTTTAGTTATAGAAAATGATATTAAAAAAATCATATTAGATAGCGAAGAAACGAAAATAGCGTTAAAAACATATTCTCATATGAATATACCATTTAAAAATGATGAATCACTTTTAAACCCAGCGTATACAATTTATACTTCAGGATCAACCGGAAATCCAAAAGGTGTAATTGTTACTATGAAAGGTTTAAGTAACTTCTTATTAGCTATGAAAGATATGTTTTCATTAAATGAAAACGATCATTTATTAGCAGTTACAACGTTTGCGTTTGATATTTCTGCTCTAGAAATTTATTTACCTCTTATTAGTGGTGCAAGTTTAACAATTGCACAAAAAGAGGTAATCCAAGAGCCTTCTGCGTTAACCACATTGTTACAAGAAGAAAGAGCGACAATTATGCAAGCTACACCGACGTTGTGGCAAGCGTTAGTAAATGAATATCCAGAGAGGCTACAAGGGCTAAACGTACTCGTTGGCGGTGAAGCTCTTCCGGCACATTTAGCAAATAAATTAAAAGAATTAGGTTGCTCTATAACTAACTTATATGGACCAACTGAAACGACTATTTGGTCTACTTTCATGAACATTGATGACAGTGAAAATGGTATACCTCCTATTGGAAGACCAATTTGGAATACAGAAGTGTATGTTTTGGATGCAGGGTTACAACCTGTTCCACCTGAAGTTATCGGTGAATTATATATTGCAGGGGAAGGGCTAGCGAACGGATATTTAGGAAAACCTGAGTTAACAGCTGAACGGTTTGTTGCAAACCCTTATGGAAAACCAGGGAAGCGTATGTACCGCACAGGTGATCTTGTGAAATGGCGTACCGATGGCGCGCTAGAGTACATTAGTCGTGCAGATCATCAAATTAAAATTCGCGGTTTCCGAATTGAATTAGCTGAAATTGAAACGGTATTACAACGACATGAAAATATTCAACAAGCGGTAGTAATGGTACGAGAAGATCGCCCAAATGATAAACGAATCATTGCGTATATCGTTACCGAAGAGAAGGAACCAATTAATCTTTCAGAGATTCGTTCTTATGTTTCAGAAAGTTTAGCGAATTATATGGTACCATCGGCATTTGTTGCACTAGAAGAATTACCATTAACACCAAATGGTAAGGTTGATAGAAAGAAATTACCTGCTCCTGATTTTAATGGAATGAACAATGAGAGAGTTGCTAGAAATCCGAAAGAAGAAATACTATGTGATTTATTTGCAGAAGTACTTGGTGTTTCGCGAATTAGTATAGATGATAATTTCTTTGAAATGGGTGGCCATTCGCTTCTTGCATCTCGTTTAATGGCAAGAATTCGTGAAACGTTAAGTGTAGAATTAGGGATCGGAAAGCTATTTGAATCACCAACTGTTGCTGAATTAGCGAAACAATTAGATCGTGCAAAAAGCGCAAGACCAGCTATTAAGAAAGTAAGTAGGCAAAATGAAGTTCCACTTTCATTTGCACAGCGCAGGTTATGGTTCTTAAATTGTTTAGAAGGTCCAAGTCCTACTTATAATATTCCGTTAGTCATTCGTATGTCTGGAAAATTGAATGAGGAAGCACTGCAAGGTTCCTTTTATGATGTAGTGAAGAAACATGAAACACTTAGAACAATTTTCCCTAGTGTATTAGGTAGTTCATATCAGAAAATTTTAAATATGGAAGACTTAAATCTAGAAATGATTATAACAAAAACATGTAAAGATGAATTAGAAAGTGTACTTTCAGAGGCGGTAAAATATAGCTTTAACCTTGATGTTGAGCCAGCAGTTCGTTTACAACTTTTTAAAGTGAGTGAAAATGAGCATGTATTACTAATTCTTTTACATCATATTGTAGGAGATGGCTGGTCATTACAACCGTTAACGAAAGACTTTACAGTAGCTTATAAAGCACGATGTCAAGGTGATAGTGTTCAATTAGAAGCCCTTCCAGTTCAATACGCAGATTATTCACTTTGGCAACAGCAACTACTAGGTGATGAATCTACACCAGAGAGCCTTATTTCAACACAATTAGATTTTTGGAAAGAAGAGCTAAAAGGTTTACCAGATCAAATGGAGTTGCCTACAGATTATCAGCGTCCAATTGAAACAAGTTATCGCGGAGAAATAATTCATTTTCATATAGATAAAGGTATGCATAGTAGGTTAGTAGAGCTTGGTCGTAAAAATGGAGTTAGTTTGTTTATGGTGTTGCAAGCGGGACTTAGTGCACTATTTACAAGATTAGGTGCTGGAACTGATATACCATTAGGTAGCCCGATTGCTGGAAGAAACGACGATGTACTCTCGGATATAGTCGGTTTATTTGTAAATACATTAGTGTTACGTACAAATACATCAGGAGATCCAAGCTTTAAAGAATTATTGGATAGAGTGAAGCAGGTAAACCTTGCAGCTTATGAAAATCAAGATGTTCCATTTGAACGACTTGTTGAAGTGTTAAACCCAGTACGAACTCGAAATAGTCATCCGCTGTTTCAAGTTATGTTAGCTTTCCAAAATACGCCAGAAGCAACGTTTAATGTACCGGATTTAGAAGCGAGCCTTGAAATTCAAAGTGTTGGTTCTGCAAAATTTGATTTAACATTTGAAATTAGCGAGAGTAACGGGGTTGATGGTACTCCAAACGGCTTACACGGATTGTTAGAGTTTAGTACCGATTTATATAAACGTGAAACGGTTCAAAAAATAATAGAACGATTCATTCTATTATTAGATGATGCAGAGAAACATCCGGATCAATCAATTGGTAGATTAGAAATATTAACTTTAGCAGAGCGAAATACAGTTTTAGAAAAGTGGAATGGTGGTTTTCAAATTGTACCTGAAATGACATTGCCACAATTATTTGAAAAGCAGGCTCATGTAAATCAAAATTCTATTGCTGTCGTCTTTGAAGATGAAAAGCTAACTTATGAAGAGTTAAATAGAAAAGCGAATAAAATAGCTCGTTTGTTAATAGCGAAAGGAATCGGTCCTGATCAACTCGTTGCTTTAGCGATGCCGAGATCTTTAAATATGGTTGTAAGCTTACTTGCTGTTCTTAAAGCTGGTGCCGGATACCTTCCGTTAGATCCGGATTATCCGTCAGATCGTATTTCATTTATGCTACACGATGCGAAACCATCATGTGTTTTAACAAATTCAAGTGTAGAAATTGAATGTGATGAGGCACTAAAGATTTTAGTTGATGATGTGAACGTAATAGAAGAAATTGAGAAATATAGTGAAGACAATATTGATGAAATGGAGCGCATGAAGCCGTTATCTCCTTCACATATTGCTTACGTTATTTATACGTCAGGCTCAACAGGTAGACCGAAAGGGGTTATGATACCTCATCAAAATGTAGTAAGACTGTTAGGAGCAACTGATCATTGGTTCCAATTTGACGCAGACGATGTGTGGACGATGTTCCATTCATACGCTTTTGATTTCTCGGTTTGGGAAATTTGGGGACCTTTATTATATGGAGGGCGTTTAATTGTAGTACCACATACTGTAAGTCGCTCGCCGAAAGAATTTTTACAGCTTCTTGTTAGTGAAAAGGTTACTGTTTTAAACCAAACTCCATCAGCGTTCTATCAATTGATGCAAGCAGATCGTGAAAATGAAGAGGTTGGTCAAAAATTATCTTTACGATATGTTGTTTTTGGCGGAGAAGCACTTGAACTAAGTCGATTAGAAGATTGGTATAGTCGTCATCCTCATAACGCACCGAAGCTTATTAATATGTACGGTATAACGGAGACAACGGTACATGTTAGTTATATTGAGTTAGATGAGAGTATCGTTTCTTTACGAGCAAATAGTTTAATCGGGTGCAGTATACCAGATCTTAAAGTATATGTATTAGATAACTATTTACAACCAGTGCCACCAGGAGTAGTTGGAGAAATGTATGTTGCAGGTGCTGGACTAGCTCGTGGATATTTAGGAAGAGCAGGATTAACTGCTGAACGCTTTATCGCAGATCCATTTGGTAAGCCAGGTACAAGAGTGTATCGAACAGGAGACTTAGCGCGTTGGCGTCAAGATGGGACGTTAGATTATATAGGACGTGCAGATCATCAAATTAAAATTCGTGGATTCCGGATTGAATTAGGGGAAATAGAAGCGGTAATAATGAAGCACGATAAAGTTGAACAAGTAGCAGTTATTGTCCGGGAAGATCAACCAGGGGATAAACGATTAGTTGCTTATATCGTCGCATCAAATAATGAAACGATTGATACGAATGAAATGCGTCAGCATGCTGGAGGTAGTTTGCCAGATTATATGGTTCCGTACGCTTTTGTGGTAGTAAATGAGTTACCTTTAACTCCAAACGGTAAATTAGATAGAAAGGCATTGCCAGCTCCAGAATTTATTGCATCATCTTCTAGCCGCGGACCAAGAACACCGCAAGAAGAAATGTTATGTGACTTGTTTACAGAAGTTTTAAGTGTGTCTCAAATTGGAATTGATGACGGATTCTTTGATCTTGGTGGTCATTCACTTCTTGCAGTGCAGCTTATGAGTCGCATTAAAGAGGCGCTTGGCGTTGAACTGAATATCGGAACTTTATTTGCAGCACCTACTGTTGTGGGGCTTGCTGAAAGACTTGAAATGGGGAATGGTCAAAGTGCACTTGATGTGTTGCTTCCATTAAGAGCAAGCGGAGATCAATTACCACTATTTTGTGTACATCCAGCAGGGGGATTAAGTTGGTGCTATGCAGGACTAATGAAATCTTTAGGGACAGATTATCCAATCTATGGTGTACAAGCACGTGGTATCGCTGAAAATGAAGAACTTCCAAAAAGCTTAGAGGAGATGGCGGCGGATTATTTGAAACACGTTCGTGAAGTACAGCCTCACGGACCGTATCGTTTACTCGGTTGGTCGCTTGGAGGAAATGTTGTTCATGCAATGGCGGCGCAACTACAAAATGAAGGGGAAGAAGTAGAATTACTCGTTATGCTTGATTCTTATCCTGGTCACTTCTTACCGAATACGGAAGCACCTACTGAAGAAGAAGCGTTAATCGCATTACTTGCTTTAGGTGGATATGATCCAGATAACATGGATGGTAAACCACTTACTATGGAAAGTGCGGTTGCAATCCTTCGCAAAGATGGAAGTGCATTAGCAAGTCTTGAAGAAGAGACTATTTTGAACTTGAAAGAAACATATGTAAATTCGGTAGGGTTGTTAGGGAAATACGTACCGAAAGTTTATAATGGGGATATTTTATTCTTTAGGTCAACTGTTATACCAGACTGGTTTGATCCTATTTCGCCAAATACATGGCTAAATTATTTAGATGGAGATATCGTGCAACATGATATTGATTGTAGACATAAGGATTTATGTCAGCCAGGGCCGCTTACAGAAATTGGACAAGTGTTAGCGAAATATTTACAGAATAAGAAAGGGGTAAGTAGAGTATGACGAATCCATTTGAAAATGATAATTACACATATAAAGTATTAATGAATGAGGAGGGCCAGTATTCTCTCTGGCCTGCCTTTCTCGATGTACCAATTGGATGGAATGTCGTACATGAAGAAGCTAGCAGACAAGTTTGCTTAGACTACGTTGAAGTTAACTGGAATGATTTAGAGCCAAAAAAAAATCAAATTAGCGAAAAAATATTAGTAGGAAAACAATAATGAAAGTAAAAATAAATCCAAAAGTAGTTGTAAGCATCGTTTATATAACAGCGATGTTTATGGCTGCGATGGATGCAACGATTGTGAATGTAGCACTGCAAACGATAAGCAAAGAACTGCAAGTACCCCCATCTGCAATGGGGACAGTAAATGTTGGGTATTTAGTTAGCTTAGCTGTTTTTCTTCCGATTTCTGGTTGGTTAGGCGATCGTTTTGGTACGAAAAGAGTATTTTTAACTGCCCTTTTCGTTTTTACAATTGCATCTGCATTATGTGGAATTGCGAATGATATTACTTCATTAAACATTTTTCGTATCATTCAAGGTGCTGGTGGCGGGCTTTTAACACCAGTCGGGATGGCGATGTTATTCCGAACATTTTCACCAGAGGAAAGACCAAAAATTTCTCGATTTATTGTACTTCCAATTGCTGTTGCACCAGCGATCGGGCCAATTATTGGTGGTTTCTTTGTAGATCAAATGTCTTGGCGCTGGGCATTTTATATTAATCTACCGTTTGGTATCATTGCGTTGCTATTTGGACTTCTATTTTTAGCAGAGCATATTGAAAAATCAGCTGGTCGTTTTGATTCTATCGGTTTTGTTCTTTCAGCACCAGGTTTTGCGATGCTCATCTATGCACTTAGTCAAGGTCCGTCAAAAGGTTGGATTTCTCCAGAAATAATAAGTACTGGGATAGCTGGGATTGTATTCATTACATTGTTTATAATTGTAGAACTGAAAGTAAAGCAACCGATGTTAGATTTACGCTTATTAAAAGAACCCGTTTTTAGAAAAATGAGTCTAATTTCGTTGTTTTCATCAGCTGGTTTACTAGGAATGTTATTTATTTTTCCGCTTATGTATCAAAATGTAATAGGAGTTTCCGCGCTGGAATCGGGTCTTACTACATTCCCGGAGGCGATTGGATTAATGATTTCTTCACAGATTGTGCCATGGTCATATAAGAAATTAGGAGCTCGAAAGATAATCTCTATTGGATTAATAAGTACCGCGGTTATATTTGTTTTATTAAGTTTTGTAAATCACGATACGAATCCATGGCAAATACGGGCACTGTTGTTTGGTATAGGTATTTTCTTAGGTCAATCTGTCGGTGCAGTTCAATTTTCTGCTTTTAACAATATTGCACCACCTTCTATGGGGAGAGCAACTACTATATTCAATGTGCAAAACCGATTAGGATCTGCAATAGGAGTTGCTGTTTTAGCTAGTATACTATCTGCTTTTGGAAGTAATAACGTACAGAATAATGCACAATCAGATTTCTTACCATATCAAGCAGCATTAATTGGATCGGCAATATTTTTACTTCTAGCATTACTATTTTCTTTACGTATTTCTGATAAAGAGATAATGTCAAAGAAGAATAAAAAGCCGTTATCTGTATTACAAAAAGAGAAAGAAGTTGTAAATAAATAAGTTGTAGCATGCTAATACTCTTTTGAAATTAAGTGATATTGGCATTTAAAAGGAGAGAGTTTACATGATGGAGAGTAAAGTTGTAGATTCTGTACCAACTCTTAATGAGAATAGTTGTCAAATATGGTGGGCGAGAATTTCAGATTTACAATCATGGCATTACAATTTACTAAATGGTGTAGAGCGAGAGAAAGCAAATTCATATCATCATTCGGCAGATCGTGCACGTTTTATAATAGGTTGCGTAATTAGTAGATTAGTACTTGGAAAGATACTTTCTATGTCACCAGTTCAAGTGCCGATTGATCGAATGTGCCCGGTATGTAAATTACAACATGGCAGACCACAATTACCAGAAGGTATGCCGCAAATATCAGTGTCACATTCGGGTGAGTGGGTTGTCGTTGCATTTACAACATCTGCACCTGTGGGTGTTGATGTTGAACAAATGAATCCCAATGTAGATGCTATGAAAATGGCAGAGGGTGTATTAACAGACATTGAAATAGCACAAGTTATGAAATTACCTGATGAGCAGCGACTAGAAGGATTTTTAACATATTGGACTCGAAAAGAAGCGGTGCTGAAAGCGACAGGTGAAGGACTATTGATTCCACCAGTAGAAATTACAGTATCAGCTCCAAATGAGCCTCCAAAATTGTTGATTTTTAAAGATAGACAAGAGTTAGCAGAAAATACAATGATGGAAGATATAAGACCTAGTTTAGATTATATAGCTTCCATTGCAATATTTAGTAAAGAAGTAACTGAAATTACGCAGTTAGACGCGGTATCGCTTTTAAAGAATAAATAAGTTTAATAAAATATTTTATAGAAGAGGTGTTCCTCATGTTAGTGGCGGAAAATAGAAAAAACGAATTAACTTATAATGTACAAGCAATTAAAAATATTTTATTTTCTGGAGATACATCATCCATTCATGCTTTAGAAAAGCTTTTGAATGATCCAGTTCAGTTTGATGTTCTCGAACAAGAGGTACTTGATAGACAGTACATTCCGAAAGAAGCAAAGAATTTCTTTGATAAAAACGGAACATTTCTTTACCGCGTATCTCATGTTAGTTATAAAGGTAAGGTGTTATCTGAAAATCTAATTTTTGCGGACACATCGTTTTTACCGGATACTATAAAGCAAGAATTAGAGGATGGAAATATTCCAGTTGAAAAGCTTATAGAAAAGATGGAAGTAAGAAGAAACGTATTATACGAAGGGTATCAGCCTTCTGGAAATATTATCGAGTTGTTTGATGGGTGCTCGGTAGCAGCGAATGTTTATCCGACTAGAAAATATCAAATTGTAAGTAACTGCAAATGTATATTTTATATTTGTGAAGTTTATCATGCAGAGAATATAAAGGAACTGCTTAAATAAGAAATAAACAAGAAACCAGCCTATAAAATGGCTGGTTTCTTGTTTATTTAACAGCTTCTTTTAATTCTTTTCCTGCTTTAAATGCTGGAACTTTACCAGCAGCAATCTGAATTTCTTCTCCAGTTTGTGGGTTACGCCCTGTACGAGCAGATCTTTCACGCACTTCAAAAGTTCCAAAACCGATTAATTGAACTTTATCGCCAGATTGTAATGCAGTAGCAATTGTGTCAAATACGGATTGTACAGCTGCAGAAGCTTCCTTTTGAGAAATATCAGCTGATTGTGCCACATTTTTAATTAATTCTGTTTTGTTCATGTTTTCACCTCATAAAAAATTTTTTAGAATGAATGTTTTAGTATAATGGTTAGTAAAGATAAAGCTAACTTTGTGATTAGAAAGAATGCTGTATATTTATGTTAATTTCGTTGAAAGAAACTGAATCCCTGCAAATTAAAAGGGATTTATTAAGAATTGATGCATACGACAAGCTATAATATGAAGATGAGGGGGAGTATACGGATGATTTTTCGTGAAAAGAATGAGAAAGAAAGTATATTAATTCGTCAACATGATCATGGTTTTTTAGCTGGTGAGATTGCTAGTAATATAAAGGAAGATTTTTTTATAAATCAGGAATATTTGATGGAAACAATTGATGCTATATATGAACATGATAGAGGGTGGATAGAGCTTGATAAAGTACCAATTTTGAATGATGCTAAAAATATCCCATATACATTTATGGATTGTCCAAGCTCATTACGCTTTGTTTTTTATACGATTGGTTTGAATGAAATTGAAAACTCTAATCCATACGGGGCGTTACTTTGTAGTAAACATTTTTTATCGTTTCCATTAAATGAGGAAGACGAAGAGATGATGTCATTTTATACAGGGGAATTGGATCGACAAAAAAGAATTTTGAAAACGTTAACAAAAGAGAAGTATGCTATGTTTGATAAACATTATAGGCTATTAAAGTTTTGTGATGAGCTTTCATTATATGTATGTATGAATAAACCTGGTGTAAAAAAGAAAGATGAAATTGATTTATTTAAAGATGGTTTTGAAGGAACAGAAATGTTTAATAGTAAAGAGGATAAACCTATTCAAGCTGAATGGGTGGATGAAGAAACAATTCGAATTACACCATTTCCATTTAAAACAGAATTTCATACGTATGTAAAATATAAAACTATAAATAAACATGAAATTGAAGGAAAAGGGATTGCAAAGGCTGATAGAGAATCGGAAGTTCAGAAGCAAATGATATATTTTCTACAATAACAATAGAGAGGACATAACAAGAGAAAGGAATGATCTCACTTTATGAGTCATTCCTTTTAGAAATAAATTAACTTACACGTTTTTTATTTAATTCCTTTAATTTCTCTGCTTGTAAAAACCGATTTGTTTCAGCGACAACTACACCACTTAATCCAATTAGACCAATTAAGTTTGGAATCGCCATAAGTCCATTTGCAATATCAGCAAATGTCCATACGATGCCTAGTTTTAAATTGGCGCCAATTGCAATCATCACGATAAAGATTGCTTTATAATATCGAACAGCACCTTCTCCAAATAAATAAGCAACGCATTTCTCACCGTAATACGACCAGCCTAAAATAGTAGAGTAGGCGAATAAAATAATGGCAATACCAAGGATCATACTACCAGCGGTGCCGAAAACAGATTGGAATGCAAGTGTTGTGGCTTCAACACCAGTTTTACCTGACTTCCATGCTCCTGTTGTAATTAATACAAGTCCTGTAATTGTACATACGATAAATGTATCAAGAAAAGTACCAGTCATAGAAACTAAAGCTTGTTTTGCAGGTGAATCTGTTTTTGCAGCCGCAGCCGCAATTGGTGCACTTCCTAAACCAGCTTCGTTCGCAAATACACCGCGAGCCATTCCGATTTGAATAGCAGATGCAACTGTTGCACCAATAAAACCACCAGCAGCTGCAGTACCATTAAATGCACCAGAAAAAATAAGTGAAAATGCCTCTGGAATTTGATCGTAGTGATAGAAAATAATAATAAGGCCAGCAATTATATAAAAGAAAGCTTTAATAGGAACGATATATCCAGTAACTCTACCAATCTTTTTTACACCGCCCAAAATAACGATAGCGATTAAGAATGACATGAGTATACCAGTTAATGCAGGGGGGAAAGAAAAGTTGATTCGCATTGCCTCTGCAACTGAATTAGATTGAACCATATTACCGATACCGAAAGAAGCAGCTGTGCCGAATATAGCGAATAAAACAGCCAGCCATTTTTTGCCTAAACCACGTTCTAAATAATACATTGGTCCACCTGAGTATTCACCATTTTCATTACTAACACGGTATTTCACCGCAAGGATTGCTTCGGCATACTTTGTTGCCATTCCGAATAAAGCGGTAATCCACATCCAAAAAATTGCACCAGGACCACCAATTGTAACAGCGGTTGCAACACCGGCTATATTTCCCATCCCAATAGTTGCCGCCATAGCTGTCATGAGTGCTTGGAAGTGACTAATATCTCCAGAAGAAGAGGTATCTTCTGATTTTTTAAATGCTAGTTTGTGAGCGTATAATAGTTTACTAAACTGTAAACCTTTTAAACGCACTGTGAGAATGATACCAGTACCAACGAGTAGCAACAAAGTTGGTAATCCCCACACATAATGATTAATTTGTTCTAATGCTTTACCTACTGTCTCCATCTTTATTCTCCTTTTTTAGAAAAAATAAAAACCACTTCAAGTAAATGAAATGGTCTCTGGAGAAACAAGGAATAGAAAAATAAACCGATACAAATCGGCATTTTCTTTCGCTTGTCTCTGTCCTTTTTACCTGAGAGATTATCCGCTAAAATAGCGGATTTGCTCCTTCGGCGCTCGTTTTCCTCCGCGCTATATAAAAGCGAGAGGGAGTCTCTCCAGAGATTCGTCCCCATGCAGTTCTACTTGTAACCAAGACCTGAGAGTTTCAAAGTTAGTTCAGTAACTTTTTGCCCCGTCGGTAGATCAATAGATCTTCTCCTGAATGGTTCATCCGAATTATAAAATTAATAACTTAAATACATTGATTATAAATCAATAAAAATATTATAGACAGACAAACTGTGAATTGCAATCATTTTTTTATTTTAAAATAGTAAACAGTTTATTTTTTTGCAAGTCCTAATTTATCTTCAACCTCATTTAAAGTAGATAAAGCGATGAAAATATGTTGATCGGCAAGCCCTAAAGCCTGTTTTGTATTTTCAATTATTTCATTGGATGGAGTAGAATTATTGTATTTATCAATAATTAAATCTGCTGCATTTTTCATGTAATTTGATGCGGATTTAAACTGAGTTGTGAATTGGATTAGTTGTTTTTGTATATGTATATCTGTTATGTTTTCTTCAATTTTTATCGTGTCTATTTCGTTCATAATTGTTTCATACTGCTTGGAAACAGCACTCATTGTAACTAATAGTTTATTTCTATCCACTGAATCTCCGTTCGTGTTAATCTCTTCCCAGGCAGGCAACCAATCTTTTTCGATAATGTCATTATAATTAGTAGTCAATTCCTTAATTTTAGGTTGTAATTTAGTTTTGAAAGTTTTTGTATCCACTGTTTCTACAGTTGCTTTCTCATTTTTATTTTTACCATTAGTTACGTAGAAAATCGTACCGAAAATGATGAAAATAGAAATAACAACTGTCCATTTAGTAAAAAGTAGTTTCTTCAAAATGTAGCGCCTCCAAAATTTAAAAATTTATAATTATAATATAAAACAATAATGTTATTGAAGGCAAAGAGTATAGTGCAGAAGTGATTTGAAGTACGTTTATTCTATACGTGAATAATTAAAACTAGTAAAATAATGAAGATATTATGTAAGAAAAGGGGAGTTTTAGTGGGGACGAAAAGAAAAAAACGAGCTTCAAGTATTGCAACGGCTATGTTATTAGTTGGTTTACTTGCACTCATATATATGAACAAAGAATCAGAAATCGAAGATTTTCCAATACCAATGTCAGCAATACATATTAACGATGATAACGAAGAGAATAATAAATATATAAGTGTAATGCCTATTACGAAGGCAAGTGGATGGGAGAACTTAGGGGAAAACGGGCATACTGTTAGTTTTAAAAAAGGGGATCGGAAAGTAACTGTATTACATTATCCGGGAGAGATTACGTATTATATATTTGAAAAATAATTGATAATAAAAGAGATAGGAAGTAAATGATATTGTAGGATTGTTTACTTTCTATCTCTTTTAATTTTTAATTCTGAATCATTTAAATTATAATTATTATGCGTATAGGATAAAATAATATTTAGTATGGAAATGAGCTGATAATTTGCCAAGTATAAAAAAAATAGGACGTTTTTGTCCAACAGATGATGAAGGCTATATTATAAATGATGCACATATGGATAAAATTCAACCTATATTTATGGAGGTAATACAAGAAATAAAAAATACTTGTTGTAAAATGTTACAGGATGCTTTGCACAGTGTTTATATAAGGGGTTCAATTCCAAAAGGGATTGGAATTGAAGGGATTGCAGATATAGATGTACTTATATTAGTGCGAAAGGATCCTAAATTAATAGACTTAAGTTGGCGAAAGAAGCTAGAAGTTCAAAGTCTACAAAAGTTTAATTGTATATCAGGAGTGGAGTTAAGTTTTTACAGTGAAGAAGAAGTGATAAATTCCAATAGTTTTTCTTTTATAAGCTTTATGATACAGACACATGGTGTATGTATATTGGGTGAAGATATAACATTGTCTTTACCTAAATATAAAGTAAGTCAGGAGTTAGCCTATGAACACCTTATTCAATTGCGGAAGCAAATTGGACAAGCACGCGAAGAATTAATTCATAATAAAGGCGTGGATGATATTGCGGATTGCTGCCGTTGGATTATGAAGATAATAATTAGGTCAGGTCTAGCGTTGACAATTGATAGAGAAGGGCTTTATTCCAGAGACTTATATCCTGCATATGAGTTATTTAGTGAGCATTTTCCTGAACAAGAAAAAAATATGAGAAAGGCATTACAATATGTAATTGAGCCGATAAATGATATAAATGAAATTTTATTATTTTTAGACACGTTTGGTGAATGGCTGATAGAAAGAGCGGAGGATTTTTTGAATACTAAAGACAATTAGTGAAATGTAATTATATTATGTAAACAAAAGGGTGGAATAAGAGAGAGGCAAGAGATTTGAATTTTTATATGGTATTTACTTTTGAAACATATGAAGAAATGAATGATCTTAATGTTCGTGTAGGTGGAAAGGTAGAAAGTATTGCAACTGGGAAATGAAATGTAAGATAAGGGGGAATTAGAAATGTTACTAAAAACAATCTACTGTAGGGTGGAAGAAGAGAAAAAGGAATTGTTTTCAAAAGCACAAGAAAAATGGCGTGATATACAGCATCTAGATGGTTTTCATGGGCAATTTGGTGGATGGAATGAAGATGAGGCATGTGTATATACTTTATGGGAAGATAGAAATGCATATCAATCGTTTATGAATGGGGCTCACGATACAATTTATTTAAATAGTAATCAAGAGGATACGTTTCTTTCATGTGAAATTGAATTATTTCAAACGTTGTATGATATAAATGATAAGCCTTTGAAAAACGTTGTTACAGAAGGATCATTCGTAAGAGTTGCCATATGTGATGTAAAGGGAGAAAAAGAAAATCATTTTTTACATAAGCAAGAAACAATTTGGAATAAAGGAATGGAGAATGTAAAAGGGATGTTAGGTGGAGTAGTTGCGAAGTCTTTAAAAAATGAAAATCGTTACATAGTATTAACTTATTGGGAAGATGAAATGGTGCATCAAAATTATGTGGAAGAGAGTTTTCCTTTATTGTATAAACTAGCTAATATTCATGAAGATATAGAAGAGATAAAAGGGAAACAAGCTGTATGTAAGGAAGAATGGCTTGTATATTAATTCTGTAAAAAGTGCATAAATGAATGTATAATAAAGATATTTTCTTATAAACAAGAAATTAATAGAAGACGCCATATACCCTTTCATGTTAATATATTTAAGTTAAAATAGGAGGCTTACCCTTTTGTATTGTACGGTAGAAGCAGTGTGAGCTTGAAATTTTTTATGAAAAGGATGTGCCTAACTTGCGTATAAATAAATTTATTAGTGAAGCTGGAAAAGCGTCTCGACGTGGAGCAGATAAGTTAATTAACGAGAGAAAAGTAATTATTAACGGTAAGGTTGCAAAAATTGGTGACCAAGTAAATCCAGGTGATGACGTACGAGTAAATGGAGAGCAACTTCGTATCGCTCGAGATCACGTATATATCGCTTTAAATAAACCAGTAGGTATTACATGTACGAGTGAAAAAGCTGTAAAAGGTAATATTATCGATTTAGTGAATCATCCATTACGAATTAGTCACATTGGACGTCTAGATAAAGACTCAGACGGTTTAATTTTGTTAACGAATGATGGCGATATTGTTAATGAGATTTTACGTGCTGAAAACAAGCATGAGAAAGAATATATCGTTTCAGTAGATAAGCCGATTACACCGGAATTTTTAGAGAAAATGGCAGCGGGTGTTAAAATTTTAGATACAAAAACTCTTCCTTGTGAGATTACACAGTTATCAAAATATGAGTTTAAAATTATTTTAACACAGGGGCTAAATCGTCAAATTCGCCGTATGTGTGAAGCTTTAGGGTATCAAGTATACACGTTAAAACGTACTAGAATTATGAATATTGAGTTGAATAATTTACCAGTCGGACAGTGGAGAGATTTATCGAAAAAAGAGAAAAAACGACTATTTTCAGACTTAAATTACGAACCACAAGATTGGTAAAATTGAGAAGGGGAAACCAAAAATTTATTTTTGGTTTCTTTTTTTATTAAATAAAAAATATTTTTTAAACACTTGCAAAAATAAAATGAATAAGATATAGTAAATAACAATTAATGGATGTACTTTTAAAAGCAAAGAAAAGGACACGAGTTATTTTACCCGGTTATACAGAGAAGGAAGGAAAGCTGAGAACTTCCTAACGCAGAAAAATAACTTACCACCTTAGAGCTGCACTAGGGAAATTCAGTATCTAGTGCCGTGTAAGCGACGTTATCGCAAAAGAAGCCATTATGTTTTTTGTGATGGGAATCTGGGTGGAACCACGAATATAAGCATATTCGTCCCTATTTTAGGGATGAATATGCTTTTTTGCATTCAATTTCATAATAAGCGAAGAAAAGGACACGAGTTATTTTACCCGGTTATACAGAGAAGGGAGGAAAGCTGAGAACTTCCTAACGCAGAAAAATAACTTACCACCTTAGAGCTGCACTGGGGAAATTAAGTATCTAGTGCCGTGTAAACGACGTTACCGTAAAAGAAGCCATTGTATGTTTACAATGGGAATCTGGGTGGAACCACGGGTAAAAGCACACTCGTCCCTATTTTAGGGAGGAGTGTGCTTTTTATTATGAAATGGAGAGATGAAAAATGAAAGAACAGATGATTGAAATTAAATTTCCAGACGGTAGCGTTAAAGAATTTGTGAAAGGCATTACTTTAGAAGAAATTGCTGGATCAATTAGTAGTAGTTTGAAAAAGAAAGCAGTCGCGGGGAAAGTAAATGATCAGTTATATGATTTACGCCGAAATATTGAAGAAAATGCGGAAGTAGAAATCATTACTATAGATTCAAATGAAGGTGTAGAAATTACAAGACACTCCGCGGCACATATTTTAGCGCAAGCTGTAAAAAGATTGTATGGTGATATAAATCTTGGAGTAGGACCAATCATTGAAAATGGATTTTATTATGATATGGATCTTCCGAGTAGTGTAAACGTAGAAGATTTACCGAAAATCGAAAAAGAAATGAAAAAGATTATAAATGAAAATGTAAAAATAGAACGAGTTGAGGTCTCACGAGAAGAGGCAAACAAACTGTTTAAAGAAATGAACGATCATCTGAAATTAGAACTTTTAGAAGCAATCCCTAATGGGGAAAGTGTAACACTATATAAACAAGGTGAGTTTGTAGATTTATGTAGAGGACCACATGTACCGTCAACAGGCTATTTGAAAGCCTTCCAATTAACTCATGTTTCTGGTGCATATTGGCGAGGTGATAGTAACAATCAAGTGCTTCAGCGTATATATGGTGTTGCATTTTCTTCTCAAAAAGAATTGGAAAAGCACTTGCATTTTGTTGAAGAGGCTGCAAAGAGAAATCATCGTAAGTTAGGTAGTGAACTTGAATTGTTTATGTTTTCAGAAGAGGCTCCGGGAATGCCGTTTTACTTGCCGAAAGGGCAGATTATTCGCAATGAATTAGAAGCATTTTTAAGAGAAATTCAAAATGAGTACAATTATCAAGAAGTGCTTACTCCATTTATGATGAATCAAGAATTATGGGAGAAGTCAGGACACTGGGGACATTATAAAGATAATATGTATTTCTCAGAAGTAGATCATAAAAGTTTTGCATTAAAACCGATGAACTGCCCAGGACATATGCTTATGTTTAAAAATAAATTGCATTCTTATCGCGAATTACCGATTCGCATGTGTGAGTTCGGTCAAGTGCATCGACATGAATTTAGTGGCGCTTTAAACGGATTATTAAGAGTTCGTACTTTCTGCCAAGATGATGCTCATTTATTTGTAACACCAGAACAAATTGAAGATGAAATTAAATCAGTGTTGGCGCAAATTGATTATGTGTATAAAACTTTTGGATTTGAGTATGAAGTAGAACTTTCTACTCGCCCAGAAGATTCAATGGGTGACGATAAATTATGGGAGCAAGCAGAATCGGCATTAGAAAATGTATTACAATCATTAAATTATAAATATAGATTAAATGAAGGTGACGGTGCATTTTACGGACCGAAAATTGATTTTCATATTAAAGATGCTTTAAATAGAAGTCATCAGTGCGGAACAGTCCAGCTCGATTTCCAAATGCCAGAGAAATTCGATTTAAATTATATAGGTGAAAATAATGAAAAAAGAAGACCAGTTGTCATCCACCGAGCAGTTTTAGGATCTTTAGATCGTTTCTTAGCCATATTAATTGAGCACTTTGGTGGCGCGTTCCCTACATGGGTGGCACCAGTTCAAGTGAAAGTACTCCCAGTTTCAAATGCAGTACATGTACAATATGCAAATGAGGTTGCAGACAAACTAGCACAAGCTGGAATTCGTGTTGAACGAGATATACGAGATGAAAAATTAGGATATAAAATAAGGGAAGCACAAATGCAAAAAGTTCCTTATGTTCTTGTTATTGGGGATAAGGAAATGGAAAGCGAAGCTGTAAATATACGAAAATATGGTGAAGAGAAGTCAGAAGTTGTTTCGCTAGATATATTTGCGGCAAGTATTGAAGAGGAAATAAAGGATAGAAAATAATAATTGATTAGAAAATACGCCATTATAATGAAGTGAACTCGAATAATGGCACATGAAAAAAAACACCTCCTGAATTCGCATACTAAGTATGTCAATTCAACGGAGGTGTTTTTCATTTGAAGGGAAGAGTACATTACCTGAATGAAGTAAAGTGGAAAGTGATTGATTTGATATTGAAAGGCCCACAACATTGTAGACATATCTAAAATGTTGGAGGCCGATTTGTTTTCTAGTTAATCACTTATTAAAAGTAAAGCTGTTAACTTGCCTTACAAATTTTCTTCAAAAAGTTTCGGTAAAAATTTGCTGAACTGACCCATTTCTTCTACATTGTGTTTATATAAACCACTTAGGTTAATAAATGGTGGTAATCCTTTCGGAAAAATGAATGTAGAAGTCATTACTGTACCGTTCTCAGATTTTTCGTATTGATGTATTACTTGTGAAATTACATCGTCATTATCATCTAAACATGAACCCATTAAAACATGGCTGTAATGGGTATTTATAGGACAATCTTTAGGATCTTCCCATCTAATCCTTAGCGGAAATTCTAGTCCATCCCCCCCCGCAGATTCGATTGAAGCTGATATGGCTCCTACGTGTCCATGTACTTTAGGATCAACTAACCATTTAAAATCAACATGTTCTTCTGGATGCCATAGTTTATATCGTTCAGAGTTATCAATATTATCCCACCACTAGTCAATCATTTCTGGTGTTACGTCATTCAATTCATGTTCAACTACTAGTGATACTTGGTTTTTCATTTCTGTACCTCCTATCGTTTTAATCAACATAGTGTTGATTATTTATATTTAGTATTATAGTATGGGTATCTTATGGGTTCAATAAACAGAAATAGTTGATCTGTTGCATTCTGAACATTATATAAAAATATGTCTAAAAAAATTAAAGAGGTAAAAAATGGAAGATACATATGCTGATTTACGCGTAGCTCGTACTAAAGAAGCGATACGTGATGCAATGCACTAACTGAATTAATAAATGAAAAAGGGTTTGATTTCATTACGGTTAAGGATATTACAGCTAGAGCCAATATTAATCGAGGGACATTTTACTTACATGGGGAAAATATGATAAAGAAAAAGCTATTGAATTAATAGTAACCATAGTCATGGATTTAGCAATATATTGGAATAGTGAAATTGAGGAACGAAAATGGAAGTACTCTATTTTAATGTCTATGAGAGAAAAAAATAATGATTATGATACTTTATTAGAGAATGTAGCTAACCTGTATAGTGATTTTAATTATCCATAGGATATGAAAGGGTTTATTTATTATTTAGAACTGGATGAAGGCTATGATTCAAGTAAGTATACCAAAAATGAAAATATTAGACGACTGATAGATAAACTAGATTCATTCTTACAAAGTGAACAGAAAGCTTTACAGGAGGTTTAAATCGTAAGAATAAACCTTTAGAGGATATTCTATAGTAAATCGAGATTCCTTTACAAAGTCGTAGGTTATACTCCTACGGCTCTTATTATGCATTATTTTAGTGAAAGCTACTTTTTTTGGAGAGAATGAAAGATCCAATGCTAGTTCGGATGGTTTTCGATTTGAATCAATATGCTACTTTCCAAATCGATTTACATGTACTGTAATGTAGGGACTTAAATAACAAATCAATTATTCATTAAATCTTAATATTACGTTATATCTCTTGTAACGGAAAATAACAAATAACGACACGTTTTTTAGAAATGTTGTTGTTTTTATCTATGGAGAAATATGTAATGATGCATAGATAAATAAAGGGGATCGATATGCAGAGTGTGATTAAATTATATTAAACAAAACTCAAATTATATTAGTTATTATATATATATTAAAAATGACGCCCTTTAACTAAGTATATCAAGTTGTAACTGCTATAATTACTTAAATAAAATTAAAAAATCATTTTATAAGTATAACATTTTCGTTCGTATTAATACTTAATAGTTAAATTATTGAATGTAATCGACAAAATTCTACTATTTACGTATTAAAAATTTAATGTTTTAATAAAGGTGTAAATGGTATGACCACTCAAGGGGGAGAAGATTGCACTAATAAATGTGCAGTAAAGTTGCAAGTAACATTATGTTAAAGTTAATTATCTTAATGTTGCGTCACTTTTAAAAAGGTCTAGAATCTCGAAATTATAACATTTGAAAAAAAGTGTTTTAAGTTTCTACATAGCAAAAATGATTTTATTCCGTAATAAAAGTATAAGCAATGTACAGTATAAATTCATCTTTTGTAATCTTGTAGGGCCCTGTCGACAAAACTAGGAGAGATATTATGAAATTATTATCAAAAAGGTCATGGCAGGGTTAGCAGTAGAAGCAATGAGTCTATCTGGATTCCTGCAAATCCAGATAGACTCAAGAGAAAAATAAATATTATACTTTTCATGGGGCATTAATTCAAATATAGGTGATGAAATTTTATCGTTTACTTTCAAAAAACGCAATATTAAAATTATTAGAAAATAACATTCTTACTTTCTACGAGAAGTAAATAATAACGAGGTTTAACACTCTATCCGAAAGATTTCTCCTTCCTAGAGCATGTGACAAAAAGAGCCTAGCGTTAGGTCGTTCAAGATGTATGTATAAGATTGAAAATAGACAATAGTAAAGGGGCGTACGGAATGAAAAATAAAATAATTTCAGGATTTTTTATAACATCAATTGTAACTGGGGCGACTATTCCTATCAATGCTCTCGCAACACCAATCGTTCATGCAGAAACTCAACAGGAAAGCATGGATATTTCCTCATCATTACGAAAATTAGGTGCACAATCTAAATTAATCCAAACATATATTGATCAAGGTTTAATGAGCCCTAATGTACAGCTAGCAGAAGTCCCAGCTTTAAATACAAATCAATCCCTAATCAAGCAAGATATGAAGGAATGGTCATCAGAACTTTATCCACATTTAATTCTAGTAAATTCAAAAAGTAAAGGGTTTGTAACTAAATTTAATAACTATTACCCAGTATTAAAAGAGTTTGTAGACAATAAAGAAGATAAAGAAGGGTTTTTGGATAGACTTGAGGTTCTTCAAGATATGACTATGACGAATCAAGAAAACGTACAAAGACAGATTAATGAATTAACAGATCTTAAATTACAACTGGATAAAAAACTTCAAGATCTCGATATGGATGTAACAAAAGCACAGGGTGTACTAAGTTCAGATGGAACAGGGAAAATAGATCAGCTAAAAAATGAATTACAAAATACCCAAAAATCAATTCAAAATGATTTACAACAAATAGCATTATTACCAGGAGCTTTAAATGAACAAGGGTTTGTTATATTCAAAGAAGTCTATAACCTTTCAAAAGATATCATTGAACCTGCTGCTCAAACAGCAGTAGCAGCGTATAACAAAGGCAAAGAAATTAACAACTCTATTTTAGAAGCAGAGAAAAAAGCAGAGCAAGAAGCGAAAGAAAAGGGTAAATCCGCTCTAGAGATTGAAGCTGCCAAAAAAGAAGCCCGTGAAGCAATTGAGAAAAGCAAACAAGCTGAAATAGCTGCAGCTGCAGTTGCAAAAACAAAAGATTATGACCTTACGAAATTTATTGACCCTGAAAAAATTAAGAAAACATATAGTGCTTTCGCTGAAGTAAATAAATTAACAGCAGAACAGCGAACACATTTAGCAGATTTAGAGACACAAAACCAAAAATTTTATGATTTGACTAAGAACCTAAAAATAGCAGATTTACAAAAATCAATGCTTCTTATTATGCAAAATGATTTACATACATTTGCATATCAAGTAGATGTAGAACTTGACCTACTAAAACGCTATAAGGAAGATTTGGGTCTAATAAAAAATAGTATTACAAAATTATCTACTAATGTTGATACAACTAACCAGCAGTCTCAAAAAGATACATTAAGACAAATAAAAAATGTAATAAGTTACCTTGAAGAACAGGTCTATAAATTTTGATATTATGTTTTTGAAAATCTAAAAAGATTATAAGAATCTAGCGAAAGAATGAGAAGGAGAATAGTTATGAAAAAATTTCCATTTAAAGTGTTGACTTTAGCTACTCTGGCAACGGTTATAACTGCTACTACCGGTAACACTATTCATGCATTTGCACAAGAAAAGACCGCTCAAGAACAAAAAGTAGAGAATTATACACTAGGGCCTGAGGGACTGAAGAAAGCATTGGCTGAAACAGGATCTCATATTCTTGTAATGGATTTATACGCAAAAACAATGATTAAACAACCGAATGTAAATCTATCCAATATTGATTTAGGTTCAGAAGAAGGAGAATTAATCAAAAACATTCACCTTAATCAGGAACTGTCGCGAATCAATGCTAATTATTGGTTAGATACAGCGAAACCAAAGATTCAAAAAACAGCACGTAATATTGTAAATTACGATGAACAATTTCAAAATTATTACGACACATTAGTAGATACTGTACAAAAGAAAGATAAGGCAGGCTTAAAAGAGGGTATAAATGATTTAATCACTACAATTAATACAAACTCAAAAGAGGTTACAGAAGTAATTAAGATGTTACAGGACTTCAAAGCAAAACTATATACAAATTCTACAGATTTTAAAAATAATGTAGGCGGCCCAGATGGAAAAGGTGGATTAACGGCACTATTAGCGGGTCAACAAGCGCTAATTCCACAACTTCAAGCTGAAATTGAGAAGCTACATTCTACTCAGAAAGAACATTTTGATAATGTATTAGCATGGTCAATTGGCGGTGGATTAGGAGCAGCCATTTTAGTTATTGGAGCTATTGCTGGAGCGGTAATAATTGTTGTAACTGGCGGTACAGCAACACCCGCTGTTGTTGGTGGCCTTACAGCTCTTGGTGCAGCTGGAATTGGTTTAGGAACAGCAGCTGGTGTCACGGCATCTAAACATATGGACTCCTATAACGAAATTTCTAACAAAATTGGACAATTAAGTACAAAAGCTGATCTTGCTAGCCAAGCTGTTATTTCGCTTACTAACGCGAAAGACACTTTGGCATATCTGTATCAGACAGTGGATCAAGCGATACTGTCTCTAACGAATATTCAACAACAATGGAATAAAATGGGGGCTAATTATACAGATTTGTATGATAATATCGACCAAATGCAAGAGCATAAACTCTCGTTGATACCTGATGATTTAAAGGCTGCTAAACAAAGTTGGAATGATATTCATAAAGATGCAGAATTCATTTCGAAAGACATCGCTTTTAAACAAGAATAGAACTGAAAATCATAGCCTATATAGGAGGAATTTGAAATGATAAAAAAAATCCCATACAAACTACTTGCTGTATCGACGTTGTTAACTTTGACAACAACTTCTGTGGTCTCACCAGTAGCAACTTTTGCAAGCGGAATTGAACAAACAAATAATGGAGATATGTCTCTTTCAACAAATGAAGTGAAGATGAAAGAAACCTTGCAAAAGGCTGGGTTATTTGCAAAATCTATGAATGCTTATTCTTATATGTTAATTAAAAATCCAGATGTGAACTTTGAAGGGATTACTATTAATGGATATGTAGATTTACCTGGTAGAATTGTACAAGATCAAAAAAATGCAAGAGCACATGCTCTTATATGGGATACACAAGTAAAAAAACAGCTTTTAGATACATTGACAGGCATTGTTGAATACGACACAACATTTGACAATTATTATGGAACAATGGTAGATGCGATTAATACAGGTGATGGAGAAACTTTAAAAGAAGGCATTACAGATTTGCGAGGTGAGATTCAACAAAACCAAAAGCAAGCACAACAATTAATACAAGAATTAACTAAATTAAGAGACGCTATTGGACAAGATGTTAGAGCATTTGGAAGTAATAAAGATCTCTTGCAATCGATTTTAAAAAACCAAGGGGTTGATGTGGAGGCCGATCAAAAGCGTCTAGATGAAGTTTTAGGATCAGTAAACTATTATAAACAATTAGAATCTGATGGGTTTAATGTAATGAAGGGTGCCATTTTGGGCCTACCGATAATTGGCGGTATTATAGTGGGTGTAGCAAGAGATAATTTAGGAAAGTTAGAGCCCTTATTAGCACAATTACGTCAGACTGTAGATTATAAAGTAACATTAAATCGTGTAGTTGGAGTTGCTTACAATAATATTAATGAAATGCATAAGGCACTTGATGATGCTATTAATTCTCTTACTTATATGTCCACGCAATGGCATGATTTAGATTCTCAATATTCGGGAGTACTTGGACATATTGAAACTGCATCTCAAAAAGCTGATCAAAATAAATTTAAATTCTTAAAACCTAACTTGAATGCAGCTAAAGACAGTTGGAAAACATTGCACACAGATGCGGTCACTTTAAAAGAAGGAATCAAAGAATTAAAAGTGGAGCCTGTTACTCCGCAAAAATAAGAAAATATTAGTTTTGTTGCAAAGTCACCTAAAACATAGAGAATCTATGATTACGTTGTTAAATAGTAATGCAACAATTAATAATTCCTTATACACCAAAAAGGCGGAGTCTCATTAAAGACTTCGCCTTTCGTTTTTATAAAATTTTTACCCAGATACCAAGATAGCCGTGCTGTATTGCTGATTTTCAAAAAAATTGAAAGACGTCGCTTTTAAAGAGGAATAGAATTAGAAATCAAAACCTATATAGGAGAAGTATAAAATGATGAAAAAAATCCCTTATAAAATACTCGCTGTATCTACATTTTTAACTATGACAACAACTTATTCAGTTATACCAGTAGCAGCTTTTGCAAGTGAAATTGAACAAACTAACAATGGAGATATGTCTCTTTCAGCAAATGAAGAACAGATGAAAAAAACTGTGCAAGATGCTGGGTTATTTGTAAAATCTATGAATGAATATTCTTATTTGTTAATTAATAATCCAGATGTGAGTTTTGAAGGAATTACTATTAATGGATATGCAGATTTACCTAGTAAAATTGTACAAGATCAAAAGAATGCAAGAGCACATGCAGTTTCATGGAATACGAAAGTAAAAAAACAGCTTTTAGATACATTGACAGGTATTATTGAATACGATACAAAATTTGAAAATCATTATGAAACATTAGTAGAGGCGATCAATACTGGGAATGGAGATACTTTTAAAAAAGGGATTACGGATTTACGGGAGGAAATTCAACAAAATCAAAAGTCTGCAAAAGTATTAATAGAAGAATTAACTAAATTTAAAAATGCTATTGGAGAAGATGTTAGAGTATTTGGGAGCCATAAAGAGACCTTGCAGTCTATTTTAAAGAACCAAGGAGCTGCGGTAGAGGATGATCAAAAGCGTCTAGAGGACCTTTTAGGGCAAATAAACTATCAGAAAGACATAGAATCTAAGGGCTTAGACATGGTAAAGATCCCCTTTCTCCCAACATTGATTGCTGGTGGGATAATGATAGGTGATGCAAGAGGTAAGCTAGGCTGGCTAGAGCCGGAATTAGCAAAATTACGTCAGAATGTAGATTATAAGATAACATTAAATCGTGTAGTAGGAGTTGCGTTTCATAATATTAGTGATATGCATAGTGCGATTGATAGTGCTATTACTGCTCTTACTTTTATGTCCACGCAATGGGATGATTTAGACTCTCAATATTCGGGCGTACTGGGACATATTGATACAGCTAATCAAAAAGCTGATCAAAATAGATATAAATTCTTAGCACCTAACTTGAATGCAGCAAAAGATAGTTGGAAAACAATAAGAACAGATGTTGTCACATTACAAGAGGGGATAAAAATTGCAGAGAAAAAAGAACAAGATTTTATGAATCAGCTTCGTCCATCAAGCGTTTCCTACTTTTATAAAAAAATTCATAACGCATATACATTTGAAATAAAGACTGGATCAAATGCACCAAATGCGTCTTATAGAGTTATGAATTTAACTAAAAACACGGTTCATAATATGTGGGGTGGAGGACCAAATACAAGCATGTGGGCTGACTGGCTTTCATTTAATCCAAAAGATGAATTTGCGGTGGTAGCAGTAGTGGATGGAAAAGAATATGTTGTATATAAAGACAAAGTAGAAAATATAATGAACTGAACCCGAAAATGAATGAGCAAAAAGAAAGAGCTTTTTTCGCTTTAGTAATTGCCAACTTTTTTATTTGATAGACGTGTAAATAGACTACTATTTTAGTGAGTAGATGGAAATTTTGTCGAAGTATTGAATATTTAAACCGCGTAGGCAAAAGATTTAAATATACGCCTAAAGGTCCAAAAGGTCTTATTGAAAGTGACGTATATACGGAAGTTTAAAAATAAAATTAAGGATAGCTTTTAAATGGATTGGCTACAATATTGATTGTGGAGGTGAGAAAGGTGAACAAAAAACAACAAGGTTACAATAAGGCAACTTCTGGCGCTAGCATCCAAAGTACAAATGCTAGCTATGGTACAGAATTCGCAACTGAAACAAATGTACAAGCAGTAAAACAAGCGAATGCACAGGCTGAGGCAAAGAAAGCACAAGCTTCAGGTGCACAAAGTGCGAATGCTAGTTATGGTACAGAATTTGCAACTGAAACGGATGTGCATGCAGTGAAACAAGTGAATGCACAAGCTGAGGCAAAAAAATCACAATCTTCTAGTTCTAATCAATAATGAAGGGAAAACACTTCTCTATCTTAAGTGAAGTGTTTTCTCAGGCTGTGGAGAAAGTCTTCTCCACGGCCTATTTTTGTGTCTGAGCCTTTATTGAAGGGGTACCGCCAGCATTTTTGAAAAAAACAATCTAAGCAAAAAATATAATAAGCCGCCCATATGAACAGCTCATTTACATAATTCTCATTATCGGAATTCAATGTATCTAGAAATGAATAAATATGATCTACTTAACATTAGCCTCCGTTATCAGTAATTGGATAACTAATTAAAAAAGAAAAGGAATTTGCCAATTTTTTTGCAAAACTTAATGGTGGTTCAACAGATTGGATATGAATATACATAATCAATGGTTTCATATATAACCAATGATTATGTAAGGCGCTAACAATAATCCCTTGTTGAACAATTGATTGTATAAATAAAGGAATTTCTTCTTGTAAAATAGCGATTTCCCCTAAGTTCAACGCATTGCCATTTTGATCTAACGATTCAAAAGATATCCCAATCGGTATCACAGAGGTGCTTGGTCGTCCTTGAACAAACACTCTAATATTACGACGCAAGGAGACAGAACAAACACCCTGATTTATGTTGCTCTTTCCATTAAGAATTTTAGCAAATTGCTCACAAAGGAAATTAAAGTTGTTCATAAATCTGATGCCCCTTTCTTATCAGATAAAAGTTACTTCATAAGTATTAATACTCGTCCATTAGCTTTTATATAAGTAATTTAAGAAATTCCCATAAAAAATCCCCTCCATAATAAACAGGGTAATGCGCTTTCTTTTTCCTGTCTACTATAAGGGGATCATATCAATTTTGAGTGCTTCTTTATTTTATAAATTTGTAAATAAGAGACCTTCTTATTGCTCAAAATCAACCTACTTAAAAAGAAGATTATAAAATAAAATGAAAAAAGTGAGCAAGGCCTATTCCAATACTATAATAGATGCTCGTCCAATCTAATGGTGACAAGCTAATAAAAATTTCATTTTGTAGAAAAGGGATGTGCAGTTTGGGATCTGAAGAAGTTAAACAGCTTATCACTGATCTGGAACGAAGAAAATCTGGTTTAAAACGGATCCAGAATAGTTTTTCAAGAATCCATAGTGAGGAATATCGTGACAGCATCCATAAGCAAATATCTATTTTGGACCAAGTAACCCTGCGAGTGAATTGGATTATGAGAGGTGAACGCAATTAGTATATAAACTTCATTTTGTATGTATTTGAAATGAAAAAAGAGCACTTTATAAAGTGCTCTCGTGACGAGATCATTCACTCAAAAGAAAGGATTGACTATATCATACGGAACTTTTATAAATGTGCTTGGGGAAATTAATTAGAACTCATAAAAAAGAGCAACTAGCAAAAGCTAACTGCTCGGTTCTCCAAGGGTGGAAAAGGAGAAAGTAACTTAACGGGTGCCTGCAGTATCGACGGAATATTGAGTTTTATTCAAGGGAGATTATATTTTACAAATTAGATTATGATAGTTGATATTCTCCATATTGACCAGAAAAGTACTAAAAATTCTAGTGAAATTCCAAGTGTTGTTTTCTTAGTTTTTTGAAATTCTTTTATCAAATAGCCAACAGCACTAATCGCTATAAGAATGACAAGAATAAGTTCTAGTGTAACTGACATTTTATCTACTCCTAATCATTTATTTTAATTCATTATATAACGATTATAAGATGTTTTGATGATTAGTGGTGAGAATTAAACAAAATAATCCTTTTACGAAAAAAGGTCCTGTTGTCTCCAACAGGACCTTTCCTAAAATGGCAAAGAGTAACTCTTACCTTACTCTTCCGCTATATAATACACAAAATACGTATAGATGTGTAGAATAAGAAATTCCAATATGATTATTTGAATAAAGTGTTTAAAAGTATTCTTTCAAGGACTAATATAAGGGATTAAATTACAAATGTTGATTTATCAATGGATATTAATGATGCACTAGAAAATGATAGTTAATAAAGGTATATCGCGATAAATAAATATGAAATATTGCATATTTAATTTAAGTAGAAATTTACAAGTGGAAAGCGAGGAATAAAGATGGGACTAGGAAACCGTGGAATGGCATTTGAAATGCTTATCAATCTAGCGAATGAAAATGTATCAAAGAGGGGGAGTGGCGCTTATAAACAAGCGTCCAACTCCTGTGAAGGTGTTAAAGAGTAAAGGGCACCTGTGCTAAATGGATTCTATGAAGCTAAAAGTACAGTAGACTATGACGGCGATTTGTTTCTTTCTTATTGAATTTAGCAAGGACAAGTCAGTATTCGCAGTACCACTATCAGTCATTCAATCTTCCGTAAGGATGTCGCAACAGCCAAAAGGAAAGAAGTCAATACCAAGAGCAGACTTTGAATATACAGACCAAATGAAGAAATTATGCTTAGAAGCTTCTGAATTACGTTACGAAAATGAAAATGTATAAAAAGTATTCATAACGGGTGCTTTTTTCTTTGTTATATAGAAATTACACATTAAACCAGTGAACATTTTAATAAGACAAACATATGATATATGATGAATTCGTGGGACGAGTTATCATATGAGGTGAAACTTGGAGCGCCATACTTATTTGTTGAAGGGTACCTAATGACGGGTACTCTTTTTATTTTGCACTTTTTAATAAGGACAAGCATATATTGGAGTATGGGATAGCCCCACTTCATATATTTGAGCACCTGTAATTGTAAGGTGCTCTTTATTTTGTACAAAATGGACATTTGGATTAAATGAGTATATAAATAGGAAGAATCTAATTATTGGATTCACATTTTACTCTAAGAGGTACAAATTCGATGCGACGTGAAAAGGGTTTGTTGAAACAATGGAAGGCGGATTTGCAAGCTGTTCAAGAAGAGAAGAGGCTGAAAAGAAGAAGGCTAAGAAAAAGAGTAAGAAATATAGCATTCCAGGTAATACAGCTGACTTCATGAATGGCAAGAATATATATCGTAAAGAGAATGGGGTATGGAAGCAAAGAAATAAATGACTTGAGGATAAATAAGTTTGATTAAATTTATAGCAACCGGGATCTGGGTGGCGTCTTGTTTGTTGTTAGAGAAAGATAAGGGCTGAAATGGATTTGAAACTTAAAGATTAGATAATAATATTATTACTTTAAAATGCAGAAAGTAGACTAGTAAACAAGCTGTTTTTGTTTTTTAGCATAAAATATGATGAATCCTAGAGTTAAGAGGAGGTAATTATATTTATGGGATGTAATTGTAATTTCAGACGTTTCCGAGATTGTGATAGATTTTGGGATGATTTAATGTTCTGCAGACGCAGACATAGAGATTGTGATGACCATTGTTGTAGACGTGACCGCGACTGTGATTGTGATGAATGTCGTCGTAGACGTAAGCGTGATCGTGACTGTGATTGCGATAATCGTCGAGAGTGGTAAATTTCTATTGGAGAGGGCTTTGAAGAAAAAGCCCTCTTTTTTTTGTACATGGAATTTCTTGTCTTATTTGTTAAGGAAGGATAAGGGGTAACAAAACAAACGAACACAATTAATGAAAAAAATCATGTGTTTAGTTAGGGGTTTTGTGCTATCTATAAATTTAATGGGTTGTACTACAAAAGAAGATCAAATGGTTTCTTCAAAACCATCTATATCTGAACGGCAAAAAGCAGAGGTACATGCTGTAATATTTGAGAACAAGGACAAAATTACATCAATTGAGTTAAAAAATCTAAGTAAAAACGATGTTTTCAAAACAACAAATAAAGATACGATTAAATCTGTTGTTTCAGCAATAGAAAATAGTAAACCAATGAATATACTATTGCATCAAGAAGTTAAAGATGCGATGAGATCTCATATGATTGTTCAATTTGAAGATGGATCAAAAGAAACCTTCTTTGTGTGGGTCGAAGAAGATCTTGAAATTATGATATTAGAAGGTACAGATGGAACTCACACTATAGCTTATAAGATAGACAATACAAATTTTAAGCAAGCAATTGATTTCCTTAAAAGATAAATTTAATTTCTGCTAACGAAAATTATGTGAAAAGCTAGAATGGATCTAGCTTTTTCTTTTTTGTTCATGGATGTTCTAATCTCTTTATTCGTCATGTTTTGAATGTATACTTCCCTAGTCGTTTTTGAGAAAAATAAGTAAGATGCGATAAAATCAAGGGAATGAAAGTAAACAAATGTTTAAAAGTTTACATTCGAACGGTTTAAGAAAAATAACATTCACTTCTTATGGAAAGTAGTCACAGGAATACAGCCTTCATTGTGGGCGGGGTGCACATATTTATAAAAAAATACCCTTGTCCAATCCATTATCATTCTTTAGTCATTTAATATTACAAAGGGGGTGAGAACATGGAAAACAATGAAAAAATCACGTTTCGATTTGTAAAAAAAAATGGGCAAGAAATTAATTTGGGAAATCTTGATGATAAACGAAAAATTGTCATTGTCATTAATAATCAGATTACATTTGCACCGAATACAACACAAATCGCCAGTGGAGCCGGACAAAATAGTGCAGCAGGAAGTAATGCAGCAATCGATTCATCGAATACCCGACAGCAAGAAACTGTGGGCGCTGGAGGCGAAGCGATAAATAAAGGAATTAGTGGGGATCAGATTGAGCCGCATAAAATGAAAAAAGAAACTTCGGATGAAGAGGCAGAATTTGTACTCATCATCAATAATCAAATTAATAGAACCCGTGAGAAACAGGCTAGTGCTACTCAAGTGGCAAGTGGTGGTGGAGATGACAGTGCAGCGGGAACCAACGCTGCCATCGAAAGTTCTAACACCAAACAGCAGCATGCAGTGGGAGGCGGAACGGATAGTTCGGCAGTAAACACAGGTGAAGAAGGCGATCAAATAGAAAAATGCGATTAAAGAAGGAAAAATAATGTGAATTTTAAAGGTTCTCTCAGTTTATCTGAGGGATTTTTTTTACTTTAATTGTATTGGTAATTTGATAATAAACTTAAACCGTATGTATTCAAAGTGAACAAATAATGGATACAGGATTTGGTGCTAGCCTATAAAGAAAAGAAACTCTAAGGTGCCTTCTTCAGACTTGAACCATCTTAATTTTAATAATATGTATTGGACTCCCATCCAAATAGTATTTTACCATGTTAAGTTATTTTATTCATTGAGAAATATGGTTCAAATCTATATTTTAAAAAGTTATATAGAAGAGAACAAGCTATTAATTAGGGATAAAACTACATGCCGAGCCGATCAAGTTAAGACATCATAATATCCCAGAATGAAAGTTTTGAGCATGTTGCTCGTATTTATTGTTTGGGGATAACTCGTTCTTTTAGCTTGATGGAGATGGGGTACCGTCAGTATTTCGGAAAAAACCCACGCTAAGAGCATGCAAGATTTTATACAGTTTTTCGGCTAATCTAGTAACAAATAAGAACCCTAAAACCGCGCCAGGATAGGAATGTATAAAAAATGCATAGATCTATAGAACAAAAAAGAAGGTCCCTTGTGAGAATAGGATTCCCCCTTTTCGGGTTCACTTCAATTTCAAAGTGGTGTGTTTTCTTTTTTACCTTACAAAATTGTAAGGTAAATGTAAGAGAAATCGAAGGAACGAGTTTTAGAAAAATGAGAATATTAAGAAGTGATATGATTCATATTTCCTTTAAGTTTGAAAAGTTAAAAAAGTCTTAAGGATTTATATGACAAAAAGATAAGAAATATATGAGAAGTTAATACTATACAAAAGGGATGGAGTGAAAGAGATGTCAGCAAATGTAGTTACAGTAGAAAGTGTAGAAAAAACGTATGGAAAAAAGAATGAGAATCAGTCAAAAGCATTAAGGGGTGTTTCATTAAGTATTAAAGAGGGAGAGTTTGTAGGGATTATGGGTCCTTCTGGATCTGGAAAAACGACATTACTTAATGTGATTAGTACACTTGATCAAGCGACAGGTGGCAGTGTGACAATAGCTGGAACAAATATTACTTCTATGAAGGGTAATGCATTATCAGATTTTCGATCTCAAAAATTAGGATTTATTTTTCAAGATTTTAATCTACTAGAAAACTTATCAATTTATGAAAATATTGCGTTACCACTTTCCTTGCAAGGCGTACCGTCAAGCGAGATTACTGGGAAGGTAAATGGAGTAGCAAAGAAATTAGGGATTACTGAAATTTTAACGAAATATCCGTCAGCTGTTTCTGGTGGACAAAAACAAAGAACAGCGGCAGCACGAGCTTTAGTACATAATCCAGCAATCGTATTGGCAGATGAACCGACAGGAGCACTTGATAGTAAAAATGCAAAAAGCTTATTAGAAGCGATGCAAGATTTACATGAAAATCACAATGTAAGTATTTTGATGGTAACACACGATGCATTTAGTGCGAGCTATTGTGAACGTATTTTATTTATTCAGGATGGACTTCTTTATAAAGAGTTAAATCGTCAAGGAACACGAGAAAATTTCTATCAAGATATTTTAGGTGTGCTTGCCCAAATGGGCTCAACAGCTGAGCCTAAGTAAGGGGGCGAGACTATGTTATTCAAATTATCACGTCATAGTATGAAAAAGATGTTAAAAGATTATATGGTTTTACTTATTGGTCTCGTTATTAGTATTAGTATTTTTTACATGTTCCAAACGATGGCGATGAATAGTGAATTTACAAAAGATAATAGTCTCATTAGTAGTATTAGGCTCGTCTTCTGGGTTGGTGCAATATTGCTTTCTTTCATTACAGTTTTTTACATCATTTATGCCAATTCTTTTTTACTTACATTAAGAAGAAAAGAACTCGGTATGTACATGATGCTTGGAGCGAAAAAGAAAAAAGTAGCGCAATTATTATTTATTGAGACTTTTGGTATGGGTATTGTCAGTATTATTATCGGTATTTTAGTAGGAATCATACTAGCTAGTGTAGCAGGGAATTTTTTAATGAATGGCATGGAAATTTCAGCAAAAGGTAGTTACTCATCTGTATACACACCAGCTATATTAATTACATCTATTTTCTTCTTAATATTATTTTTCATTACTGGTCTAATGAATAGTTTCCGATTATTACGTAAAACAGAATTAGAATTAATACGTGAAGATGAAACGCAAGATGAGGTGAAGAAAAGTAAAACTCGCACAGTTATTATGACAGTACTAGGTGTATTGCTAGTAAGTACAGGATACTATTTTATGGTAAATATACAAATGTTTGCTGAACTAGGATTTATAATAGCGACAATCGTTACGACATTAGGAACGTATTTCATTTTCAACTCATTACTGCCACTTTTTGTAATGAAAATTAAGGGGAATAAAAAGCGAAATGAAACGGGATTAAATAGTTTTACTTATGCACAGTTACGCTTTCGAGTGACTAGTTTATCGAGAGTACTAGGCACTGTAGCGATGTTAATTGCATTAGGTGCAGGTGCGATGACAGCAGGTATGGCGTTTCAAAAGAACGTCGGTATTATGACAGACTTCTCACGTGTGTATGATGTCGTAATTCATGATCCAAATGAACAAGATAAAGCAGCATTAAAAGAAATGGAAATTGTTGAAGAAAGTAAGTATAAGTATAAAGTAGATGAAGAAGCAGTTTATTACTTACGTAACGACTTAACTGAAAAACCACCACTTATTTCAGATCATTTTGATACAAAGACTTTAAAAGAACCTGCTCGTAAACGTGTAGCTGAACCTTTAACTGAACCCGTATATTCTGCTTTGGAAGCTCCCGAAGTAGCGAATAAGCTTCCTCGTATGCCAAAAGATTGGGAAGATGCGGTTGTAAGAGAAATACAAATTACACATAATCAATTTAACGGAAAACCTGTAAGAATTGCTGATGAAGAGCATTATAAAGGAATTCAAGGAACAGAACACACTGTGACATTAGCAAAAGTAGATGATATGAAAAAATATAAACCGTTGTTGATCGAAATAGATAAGAGACAAAAAGAACAAATTGAAAAAACAACAGGTGCAAAAGTAGACTTATTTACTAAAATGACAATTTATCAGTTTATGAACAGTTTCATGAGTGGGACAATGTTTATGGGATTTTTCCTTGGAATTGCCTTTTTGGCAATGATGGCAAGTTCTCTTATGTTCAAAATATTAACGGGCGCTTCTCGTGATGTACGCCGTTATGAAATGTTACGAAAAATCGGTGTGAGACGTAGTATGCTGACAAAAAGTATATATAAAGAAATTTCATATTTATTTATCTTCCCAGCAATTATTGGAATTTCCCACGTTTTAGTAGGGCTTAACTTATTCAGCTTCATATTAGTTGACCCGTTTGTAAAAGTGTGGATGCCAATAGGAATCTTCATAGTAATTTATTTCATTTATTATTGGATTACTGTCCAACTTTATAAAGGGATGGTAATGCCGAAAGAAGAAGTAGCGAAATAGTTTAAGAAAAAAGTCCTTGTTATGAAAACAAGGGCTTTTTTCTATAGGTGTCATACATAAATATGTGTATGCGAGATGTTATAAAGTCTTTCTGAGGTTAGAATATTGAAAATTAAGAAAAAAATAAGGGTTTATATAGCGGAAAGTTAAGAAGTTTATGGGAAATTAATAATGTACAAAAAGATTGAGTGGAAATTGGAGAATGTAATTGGTTTACGCGCTTATTTTTGAGGCGATTTGATGTAGTTTTATAGAATTAAATTGATATTTTATAAATTGAACAGAAAGGAAGAGTCTTATGAAGAAGATAAAAAAATTAATAA